>CAZDHR010000268.1:0-10140 GCA_964505295.1 uncultured Planctomycetaceae bacterium | reverse complement strand
ATGGTGACCACCGACGATGCCGACTTCCGCCGCTGGGACGTCGAAGGGCGTCTTCCCTGCTACCAGTATCGCCCCGACGGCCAGCCGATTGCCGACGCGAGCTACCCGGTCTCCGTGGCCGTCGGCCCCAAGCGCCGGTTCATCGTCGACTACGAGATCCGTCCCGAAGGCAAGTGGATCGCCGGCTACTTCGTCGACCTGCCGGAGGAGTGGGGGTAGCGGCATCGGGCAAATGGCGTCTGCGTCTGCCCTACGCGTTATCGGCCAACGAGAACACCGGCGCCGCGATCCGGCGACTTGGCTCGATGGGCTGAAAACCCTGTTGGGTCAACGCGGCAATCTTCCCGGTCGTCTCCTCGTCGTAGAACGCCTCGCGGCACCGGCGACACACGCGGGCGGGGATACTCTCGACGGCGATCAGGCCTTGCGCCGTCCAGAAGACCGACCTGACCACGCCCTCGTCGGTCTCCGATTCGCAGTACGTGCACAGGCAGGGGGCCTCGCTCCCTTGAGCAGACTCTTCTGGTTCCGTTCCTGCAAACACGGACTCAGCGGGCTCCGTCTCCTTCTGGTCGACTCCTCGGGCATGGCTCTCCGCCTCGGGAAGCTCGGCGTCGGCCAGCGAAAAGACCGGGACGAGGATCTTCTGCCTTGCCTCGCCTGCCGGGCCGGCGACGAGCTTCTCGATCCTCTGGGCGGTCTCCTGATCGTAGAACTCCTCGCCGCAAGCCCGGCACACACGGGCCGGGATGTCCTTGATGGCGATCAACCCACGCTCACTCCAGAAGGCCGCCTGGACGAAGTCCTCCTCCGTGCGAGAATCGCAGTGTTCACACGGGGAGGCTGCGGATCGATCCGCGGCATCCTCGCCGTTCTGATCCTCGGGTCTCATGGTTGCTTCCGCGATTTCGAGGCGTAGTGCTAACGAGGCTCCGCCTCAGACCGACGAGTTGTAGGTTGGTGAAACTGGCGGTTGTTTGGTGTAAAGTAGGCTCCAGTCGAGCCTTGGGGAGGCTGGGCCTCCCGTTTTGGGGACCGTCGAGCGGTCGGTGGTCCTTGAAAGGACATGGACGACCGGAGCCTGCCATGAGTTTACCACGAACCGTCGCGGAAGTCATCAACGAGCCCGTAACCCTGGAACTGGAGTGCATCGATCGGATGTATCTGAACGTGTACGTCCCCCAACTCCAACGGGAACTTGGCGTGGTCTCCTTTTTCCGGTTCCACCGGGGTGCCCAGTTCGCCTCCTCGGCGCTGATGGCGCCCATGAGCAAGGGCTTCGTCAAGAGCATCGAGGCGTTCGTCGAGGAGTCAGGCGTTCCTTTGATTCGTTTCCGGGAGAATCAACGCAAAGACGACGTCGCCGCGGAGCACTTGGCACGTTTTACCGCGGAGGAGGGCGTTCTCTTCGTGGGCAAGGCCCAGGAGAAGACGCCCGTGTTCCGCACCGAAAAGCGGCGTAATCCCCAGACCGGCCGGAGTTACCCTTGGATTGTCCGTTCCACGGCGATGGTCAATCACTACTACTTCTATTGTGTGGACAAGGATTTCGGTCCCTTCTTCATCAAGTTCTGCTCCTACTTTCTCTACACGGCCAAGCTGTGCCTCAACGGCCATGAATACTTGAAGCGGCAACTGGACCGGGAGGGGATCGGCTACGAAGCCTTGGACAACGGCATCCTCTCTTGCGACGACCCTGTCCGGTTGCAGGTCCTTGCCGAGCGGCTCTCGCCGGCGAAGATCGACGCCTTGCTTCGCAAGTGGTTGAAGCGCTTACCCCATCCCTTCGCCCCCAAGGACCGCCGGGCCGGGTATCGTTACGACGTATCCATCCTGCAGGCGGAGTTCGCACTGACTCAGGTGCTCGACCGCCCGGTTTCCGGCCGAGTGTTCTTCGAGGAAGTGATCCGCGAGAGCCTCGACCTGGGGCGTCCCGACAAGGTGCAGTTGATTTTCAATCGCCGTGTCACCCGGCGTACCCCGGGTCGCTTTCGCACCCGCGTTCTCACGGCCGGGGTCACCCCCACGTTGCACGTGGACTATAAACGTTCGCGGATCAAGCAGTATCACAAACAAGGCCGTGCCCTGCGCACGGAAACCACCATCAACAATACTCGCGACTTCGCCATCGGTCGACGGCTGCACAATCTGCCGCAATTGCGGACAGTCGGCTTCCAAGCCAACCGACGTCTGTTGGACGTCCAACGAATCAGCCACGACCCTACCGTGGGCGAAGACGCGTTTCGTCGGGTTACCCAACCGTTGGAGGTGGACGGCCAGCGGGCCTCGGCCCTGCGCTACGGCGATCCCACCGTATTGGCGTTGTTCGGCGCGTTGCTCTGCTTCCATCTGTTGCCACGAGGGTTCTCCAATCGCGATCTGCGCGAGCACTTCGCTCCACTGCTGGGCACAGATCCCAGCCAAATCACCCCCAGCCAGATGACCTACCAGTTGCGCCGCCTCCGCTTGCACGGTGTTATCGTCCGCCAGCCGCGAAGTCACCGTTACCTTCTGACCGACTTCGGCCTCCGTGTAACCCTGTTCTTCACCCGTACCTACGCCCGGCTGCTGCGTCCCGGTTTGGCTCACATCACCGCCGATCCTGAAACAGCCAACAGCTCCCTAAGTCGCGCTTTCAATCAAGTGGAATCCACCATCAACCAATGGATCACCACCGAAAAGCTCGCGGCCTAAATCTAAACTTGACTCATTTACAGCAACTTTCAGAAGCCAAGTGCCCTAGAGAGAAGCTGACCGGAAACAACCTATCCAGAGGAGGCGGTGATGAGAAAGGGATGGAAGGTTTGTGTTGCGGCCGCGTGCGTGATGGCGGCAAGTACCACCGGTCTGCTGGGAGATGCTGCCCCAGCGGCGTCGCCCGTGAAACGGTGGGAAGTGACGCCGACCGCGCTGGTTTCGCGCCACCAGCCGCCGCTTCAAAAGATCGACTTGTCGGTCGAGAGCAACGAGGCGCTGGAAGCGTGTGTGCTGCGGGTATGGTCGGGCGACCGGCTGTTGGCCGAGAAGACGATCGGCGCCCTGGACGAAGGCACCAACAGCGTTTCGGTGCTCCTGGAGGAACCGCAGAAACCGGCCGAGACGCGCTGGGTGCTGTCGGACGGCTCCGGGACGCTCGCCGAGAGAACCCTGACGTGGAACCCGCCCCGCCATTGGACGCTCTACGTGATCAAGTCGGCGCACATCGACATCGGGTTGCACGACTCCCAGTACAAGCAACGGTTCATGACGGACGGCTTCATCGATCGAGCCCGGCAGTTGGCCGACGAGACAACCGACTGGCCCGACGCGTCCCGCTACCGCTACGTCGTCGAGGGCCTCTGGTGGTGGCTGAACTACCCGCAGGACCGCTCGGAACGGGCAGCGAACGAAGTCGTTGAGAAATACGTAAAGCGGGGCATCTTCGGCGTCGGCGCCTCGCATTCGGGCAACCACACCCAGGTGTTCGGCACGGAGGAGCTGTGCCGCAGTGCGTACTACCTTCGGGAGTTGCGCCGGCGCTGGGACGTTCCCTCCGAAACCATGCTGATGATCGACAACAACGGAATCACCTGGCCGCTCGTCACGGCCTACGCCGACGCGGGGATCAAGAACCTGGTGTTTCTTCCCAACGCCTGGAATCCCAAGACGATCGGCGGCAGCCGGATCGACGTTGGGTGGGACTCGAAGTTGCCGCACCTCTTCTACTGGGAGGGGCCCGACGCGAAAAGTCGCCTCCTCGTCTGGGCCAACCCACACTATAGCAGCACGGGCCACCACTTCGGTATCCGAACCTGCAAGGACCTCCCCCCGGCTGCCACAACGCCCGAGGCGGTCGCTCCGCAGATGGCGCAGCAGCTTGCCTTGCTCGAGTCGCGGTATCCCTACGACGTTTGGCTCGTGTCGAATTACAGCGACAACGAAACGCCCAGTCTCCGTTTTCCCCAGTTGGCCAAGGCGTGGAATGCCCGCTGGCGCTGGCCCGAGCTGCGCACGGTCGGAGACCTGTCCGAACCGTTCCGGGAGGTCGAGCGACGGTTCGGCGACAAGATTCCGACGCTTCGCGGCGACATCACCGGCGGCTGGGCCCAGCACCCGGTTTCGACCCCGACGCTTTTGGCCAAGAAGCGGGCCGCGGATCGGCTGCTGCCGGTCGCCGAGAAGCTGGCCACTTTGGCCCGCCTGGCCGATCCCGATTTCATCTATCCGACGATCGCGCTCGGCCGAGCGTGGGACGCGCTGGTCTCGAACGACGAGCACGGCTACGGCGTCAGCCACTACAAGGGGCGTCCGGTCTACGACACCTGGATGCAGAAGCGGGACTGGATCGAGCGGGGGCTGGCCACGGCCGAGACGGAAAGCGCTCGTGCGCTGAAGGCGATTGCCGCCTTGGTGTCCGCCGAGTCGCCGTCGGTTTTTGTCTTCAACCCGACGCTCCATCCTCGCTCGGACACGGTGGAGATCGAACTGCCGGCCTCCTGCGTAGGGCTGCATTCCGTCCGTTGTCCGGACGGGACGCTTGCGCCCGCCGCAGCGGAGGGACGCAGGCTGAGGTTCAGGACGTCGGAGATTCCGCCGATGGGGTACGCTCTGTTCCCGCTTGCCCAGGGCAACGCGGGGACGATCGCAAGACGTCCGTGCACCGAGCCGCCCTCGGTCGAAAACGCCTTCTACCGCGTGACGTTCGGCGAGGACGGCTCGATCACCGGGATCCTGGACAAACGGCTCCAACGGGAGCTGGTCGACGCCTCGGCCCCGTACGGGTGCAATCAGCTCGTCTACACGAAGGACGTGCACGAGAGTTTCTCCTCGCCCGGCCAGGCGCGGTTCGAGGTCGAGACCAGCCCGCTGGGACAAACCGTGATCGCTCGCATGGACGATCCGGTCAGCGGCGCCGCGATCGAGCAGCGCGTGACGCTGCCGGCTCACGAGAAACGCATCGACGTCGACAACCGGCTCGATCACGTGCGCGATCTGGCCGGCAAGGACCGGTGGCACCGGTTCGGCTACTACGCGTTCCCGTTTGCCGTGCCGGAGGGCGTGTTCCGCGTCGGGCTGAACGGGTGCGTCGCCCGCCCGCACGACGACCAGACCGGCCACGGGACCGAGGCCTATCTGGCGGCGCGCGACTGGACCGACGTCGGCAACGATCGCTTCGGCGTGGCGGTGGTGCAGTACGACAGCTCCCTGGTCGAGTGCGGCAAGATCCATGCCGACAAGAAGGCGTTCGATGAGCCACCGACCACGACGCACCTCTATTCCTACGTGTTCAACGACTGGCTGTACGAACACGCTTACGTCACCGGCCCGTCGCACATCAACCTCCGCTACCGGTACGCGATCTACAGCCACGCCGGGAGCTTTCAGGACGCGCGGGTGGCCCAGTTCGCCGAGCGGGCGGTCACCCCGGTCCGGGCGACGGTGATCCCCCGGGCGCAGAAGGGGAAACTGCCCGCGGCCTCGCACAGCTTCCTGTCGGTCGACGCCCCCAACGTCAGCCTTCTGACCCTCAAGCTGAGCGAGACACCGGGGCGTGGCGTCATCGCGCGGTTCCACGAGACCGACGGCCGCGCGGCCGACGCGGTGGGCGTCGAGCCGGGCTGGGGCCAAGACCTGCGCCTGACGCGCTGCTCGGTGACCGAGAAGGACTGCGAGGTGCTGGACCGGCCGACGTTGAAACTCGACCCCTTCGGCTACGCCACGCTCCGGCTCGAAGAGCAGGGCCCCGCTCCGCCCGCGCCGGAAATCGCCGTGGGCGAATGCTCGGACAAGAGCGTGACGTTGCGGTGGGCGCCCGTCCCCGGGGCGCGGCAATACCACGTGTACCGGGGCGAACAGGCGGACTTCGCGCCGGACGAGTACCATCTCTTGGCCACGACGCCCCAGACGCGCTTCACGGACGACTGGCTGAAGCCGGGCACGGCCTACCACTACCGCGTGGCCGCCGTGGCGGCCGATTCGCGCCGGGGCGCCCTCTCGCAGGAAGTGCAGGGAACGACCCGGGCTGAAGGGGATTCGCCGCCGGCAAAAGTCGGGACCGCCTACACGGGACTGATTTCGGACCCGAGGGCGTGGCGCGGCGACGAGCCGGACATGCTCTACCTCCAGTGGGGGCAGAACACCGAATCCGATTTGTCGCACTACGAGCTTTACCGGGGCGACACTCCCGATTTCGAGATCAACGAAACTACCTTCCTGGCGAAGGTGCAACCCGGCCCCTACGTCGTGGTTCCTTTCGAGGACAAGGGCCTCAAGCCGCATACCGCCTACTACTACCGCGTCCGCGCGGTCGACCGCGACGGGCACAAGGGGCAGCCGAGCCAGGTGTGCAGGGGCGTGACTCGCGAGCCGTGAAGCAGGACGCCCAACCAAGACCGTGTCATTCGTTCTTCTCCTCGGTGGCAATACAACCGGCTTGTTCAAAGGGACTTGCTCGACCGGAGTTTGGCGCCGGCGCGCCCCAAGGGACCAGCCGCCGCTACACGCTCCACGGATCACGCGCCGGCCGGGATCGCAGGCCGTTGGCTTCGGCGTCGTCGATGAACGCTTCCTTTTGCGGATCGAACTCGAGTTTGCGGTTCAGAATCCACGACAGCGCCGCCGCGTGGCACGCCACGTGCGAGTGCCGCATCACCGACGAATTGCAAACGGTCGGCTTCCGGGTCTTGACGCTGTCGAAGAAGTTCCGGGCGTGCGCGGAAACGTCGAGCCCACGGACGCGCTTCGCAGACGCCGGAACCGTCGCGGCCAGCGATTCGGGCTTGATCACCATCTCGCCGCTGTCGCCCGTCTCGACCGAGCCCTCGTCTCCCTCGAACCGCACGGGGCACGTTCCGAGCCGCGTGACGTAGTGCGGCTCGCGGTTGCCGAAGGGCTCCTTCAGAAAATCGAACACCAGCTTGACGCCGTTGGCGTAGCGGCAAATGATTTTGTCTTCCAAGGGCTCGTATTCCACCGGCATGGTATTGTCGGCCTGGTTCGCCCATTGACAGAGGTCGAGTGTGTGAGCGCCCCAATCGAGCAGCCGGGCGCCGGAATCGAAGTCCCAGTAGCCTCGCCAGCCGCCGCGGACGTACTTCGCGTTGTACGGGCGCCACGGTGCCGGGCCGAGCCATAAGTTCCAATCGCAGACGCTCGGGTCGGGGGTCGGTTCGCCGGGCAGCCATTCGGTCAAGATGCTGGGCGTGTAGATGCTCGCGTAGAGCGTATGGATGCGTCCCAGCTTTCCGCTCTGGGCCAGCTCGACGGCCTGCTGGAAATTGGGCACGCTCCGCCGCTGCGTCCCCGCCTGAAAGATCCGTCCCGTCCGCTCGATCGTCTCATCCAACCGTTGGCAGAGATCGATGGTCAGACCGCAAGGCTTTTCGCTGTAGACGTCTTTTCCCGCCTCGGCGGCCGCCATCGACGCGGGAGCGTGCCAACGGTCGCCCGTGGCGATCAGCACCGCGTCGACGTCCTTGCGGTCGAGCAGCTCCCGGAAGTCGCGGTAGAGGGTGCAATTCTGGTTCCCGTAGTGTTCGTCGACCAGACGCTTGCCCGCGTCTCGGCGACTCGCCTGAACGTCGGCAATGGCAACACACCGCACGTCGCTCAAACCAAGCATCGCCTTCAAGTCATACGTGCACCGGGGACCGATTCCGATCACTCCGAGCACAATGGTTTCGCCGGGCGCAACGCCGCCGTCCTTTCCCAGCACGTGCGCGGGCACCATGGACGGCAAGGCGAACGCGGCACCGGTCATTGCCGACCGGCGCAGGAAATCCCGGCGCGTTGATTGGTCACTCATCTCGATCACCTTTTCTTGCTAGGGGACGTCATCCGTTCGTTGCACGGAGTGGAACCGTTGCGTCGATTATCGACAACTCGCCTTGCGAACGCCAGAGAGGCGAAGCCCCTGCGGTCACGAGCTTGAGCTGCCGTCGTGGTGTTGTCAAGGACCTCTCGACGATGGGCTCGATGATCTCCGCCCGAGACCAGGCCGCTCGTGCCGCTTGGGTCCCAGCAGCGGTGCCGCCAGACCGAAATCAAAACGCTGCCGGGGAAGTTGGGCTCTTGGCGAATTCTCCGGGGCCGCTTGACATGGCCCCCCGAGGCAACAAGACTCAAACCAGAACGGTTCGGGCATCCTCGCGAGACGAGCGTTGCGGTTCACTGGGAGCTTGCAGACCATGCTGAAAACGACAGCGGCCTTGTTGCTTTGCGTGCACGCCATCGGCGTCTTCGGCGCCGAGGTGGACCGCGTCACCCTGAAGACGGCCCGCTCGACCGTGGCCTTCGACCGGGCGCGCGGGGGCGCCGTCGTCTCGCTCGTCGACGACGCCACGGGCACGGAGTTCGTCAACGGGCGCGTGGCGCAGGACCTGTTCGCCATCGCCTGGACCCGGCCCGGTGACACGTCCGGCAAGCTCGAGCGGCTGGCCGGTCACGACGCGGAGCAGGTCGAGTGGGACGTGAGCGACCGTGGCCTGACCGCCGTCTTCCAACGCCTCGGCGGCCATGACGTGACGGTGACCTGCACGGCATCGACCCTCCCCGGCCGGGACGACGTCCGCTGGCAACTCCGCGTGACGGGCGACGCGCCCATCGTCCTCGAAACGGTAAGCTTCCCGATCTTCGAGCTGCGCGTGCCGTTGGCGGAGGACGGCAAGTCGGACGCCGTCGTTGGGGGGCTCACCAAGGGCGGAGTCTACCACGAGCCGGCCAAGTGGGGCCTCGGCCGCGGCTTGTCGGCGTCCCAGCCCGGCTCTCTGGCCGCGCAGTTCGGCGCTTACTACTCGCCCCGGGCAGGTTTGCTCTCGCACACCCGCGACGCGCGCGGCTTTCCGAAGGTGCTCGAGTGCCTGCGCACGAAGGACGGGCTGAGGTGGACGTGGCAGCGGCGCTGCTACCATCCCCTGGACAAGCCGTTCGAGCTGGGCTACGAGATCAGTACGACCACGTTCACCGCCCGAACGCCCGGCGAGCCGGCCGACTGGCGCGACGCCGCGGACGTCTACAAGCAGTGGGCGCTCGAGCAGCCGTGGTGTGCGGTGCCTTACGCCCAGCGCACCGACGTCCCCGACTGGATGAAGGCGGGGCCGAGCATGATCCGGTTCCACCGCGACTGGCTGGGCAAGCCCGAGCGCGTCGAAGGCTGGCTGGCCGACTACTGGCGGAAGCACTTCCCGGACGTTCCCCTCATCGTCGCGCTCTGGGGCTGGGAACGCGAAGGCAGTTGGGTCTCGCCCAAATACTTTCCGCCATACCCGTCGGAAGCGGGCTTCTCGCGCACCGTGGCCGCGGCCCGACGGGTCGGAGGCCACGCCTTCCCCTGGCCTTCGGGCTATTACTGGAACGTCGAGTACCAGGAGAACGCGGACGGGACCTTCGCGTGGGAGGACTGGGACGATTTCAACGCCACCGGGCTGGCGCATGCCCTGCGCCAACGCGACGGCACGCCGCTGGTGCGCAAGCTGCCCTGGCTCCGTGGCGGGCGCAATGCGGTCCTCTGCCGCGGAGACGCGTGGACGCGCCAGTGGTTCAACCGGACGGCCGTCACGCTCATGGAACTCGGCTGCGACATGGTCCAGGTCGATCAGGTCGTCGGCGGTCTGGCCCCGGGCAGAGGCGAGTGTTTCAGCACCGAACACGGCCACCCGCCGGGAGTCGGCGCCTGGGACGCCGACGCGTTCGCGGCGCAGTTACAGACGCTGGCCACCGAGTGCCGGCGCGTCGAGCCCGGGGCCGTGCTTTCCATCGAGGAACCGCAGGAACTGTTCAATCACCTGATCGGCATCCAGGACTATCGCGACGCGCAGTCAAGTCGCTGGCCGAAGCTGCCGGGCTTCTCGCACGCCTCGATTTTCGGGTACCTCTACCACGAGTTCCTGCCGGTGTTCCAGAGCAATCCGCAGCGCGGCGACCGCCAGGGCCTGGCCTACTGCGCGGTCACCGGCCAGATTCCGCACTGGGTCCCGCACTGGCCCGTCACTCCCTCGCCCACGCTCGTCAACGGCGACTTCGAGGAGTGGACCGACGACGTGCCGGCCGGGTGGCAGCGGGTCAAAGGCTGGGCGGGGAAGGAGTTCGCCGGTCGATCGTTTCGCGACGACACGGTCAAGGCGCGAGGCACGGCGAGCTTGCGGCTTGAGAACACGCTGGATG
>CAZDHR010000267.1:0-10141 GCA_964505295.1 uncultured Planctomycetaceae bacterium | reverse complement strand
GGCCCGTGATCGCAAACGGTCAACCTTTCCCACCTTTCCTCGTTCCCAAGCTCCAGCTTGGGAACGCACTTCACAGAAGCATCGGCTTCGCTGGGGGCGAGGCAATGCTTCGCAGAATCAGATTCCCAAGCTGGAGCTTGGGAACCAGGGGCGACCTCCCGCAGGCTTTCAGCCACGGTCGCCGTTGCGGGGGCAAGCGGCAACTCGCCGGGCTTGCGGTCGGGTTGAACAGCGGGATAATTGAGGGCGGTTCGGGGGGCTGGAACACGTAGTCGGGAGCCACATCATGGACACACGAGGGACCGCGCGTATCGCTGCCGTACTGTTGCTGGGACTGGTATCGACGTTTCCTTGGGCACTGCACGCCGCCGAGGCAGCGTCCCCGACGCCGTCCCAGCAAGCCGGGCAGATCCTGGAGGCGACCGGCGTGAAGGGCGGCCTGGTCGTTCACCTGGGTTGCGGCGACGGCCGGCTCACCGCCGCGCTGCGTCCCAACGACAGCTATCTCGTCCACGGCCTGGACGGCGACGCGAGCAACGTCGCGGCGGCGAGGGAGCACCTCCAGTCGCTCGACGTCTACGGCCAGGTGTCGGTCGATCGGCTGCGCGGCAATCGCCTGCCCTACGTCGACAACGCAGTCAACCTCGTCGTGGCCGAAGACCTCGGCCGGGTGCCGATGGACGACGTGATGAGGGTGCTTTGCCCCAACGGCGTGGCGTACATCCAGCAGCAGGGCACCTGGACCAAAACCGTCAAGCCGCGGCCCGCTGAGATCGACGAGTGGACGCACTGCCTGCACGACGGGACGAACAACCCGGTCGCGCACGACACGGTCGGCCCGCCCCGCCGGCTCCAGTGGGTGGGCAGCCCCCGTTGGTCCAGGCATCACGACAACATGTCGAGCGTCAGTGCGGTGGTCTCCTCGGGTGGACGCGTCTTCTACATCTTCGATGAGGGATCTCGCTCCTCGATCATCCTGCCGTCGAAGTGGTCCTTGATCGCCCGGGACGCCTTCAGCGGCTGCATCCTTTGGAAACGGCCGATTCCCAAATGGCACGTTCGGCTCTGGCCGCTCAAGAGCGGGCCGGCGCAACTCACCCGCCGGCTCGTGGCCGTGGGCGACACCGTCTACGTCACGCTCGACCTCGACGCCCCGCTCACCGCGCTGGACGCCGCCACGGGCGAGACGATCCGCACCTACAAAGGCACCCAGGCCACCGAAGAGGTCGTCCACTCCGACGGCGTGCTGTTCCTCGTCGTCCGGCCCGAAGGCGTCGAGTCGAAAATGCACCGGGACGAGTACGAAAGCCTCGCCGCCGTCCGAAGCCACCGGCAACAGTGGCAGTGGGAGGAGGAGGCGCCCAGGCAGATCGTCGCGCAGCGAGCCGATTCGGGCGAAGTCCTCTGGCGGGCGCGGACGCCCGTGGCCCAAGCCACGCTGACCGTGGACGACCGCAGCACGTATTTCTACGACGGCGAAAAGGTCGTCTGTCTCGACCGCACCGGCGGCACCGAGCGGTGGAAGTCGGAGCCGGTGGCCTGCCGGCGCCTCAATCACACCGGCTACACGCCGAATCTGCTCGTCTACGACGACGTGGTGCTCTTCGCCGGCGGCGATCGCACCATGACTGCCCTTTCGGCCGAGACCGGCAAGAAGCTCTGGTCCGCCGAGCACCACCGGGGCGGACACAACTCGCCGGAGGACCTGCTGGTGGTGGGCGGGCTGGTGTGGTCCGCCGCGATCGCGGGCGGCGCCGACTCGGGCGTGTGGACCGGCCGGAACGTGAAGACGGGCGACGTCGAGAACGAGTTCTTCCCCGACGTCGAGACCTACTGGTTCCACCACCGCTGCTACCGGTCCAAGGCGACCGACAACTACCTGCTGCCGTCGCGCACGGGCATCGAGTTCGTCGACTTCAAGAAGCAGACCTGGGAAATCAACCACTGGGTCCGGGGCGCCTGCCTCTACGGCATCATGCCCTGCAACGGGTTGATCTACGCCCCGCAGCATCCGTGTGCCTGCTACCCCGAGGCGAAGCTCGACGGCTTCAACGCCCTGGCGCCCGCCTCGAAAGGACCGCGGATTCCTGAAGCGGCCGCGGCCGACGAGCGCCTGGAGCGCGGCCCGGCGTACGCAGCCCTCGCCCCTCGCCCCTCGCCCCTCGCCAATCCCTCCGACTGGCCCACCTATCGCCACGACGCCTCGCGCAGCGGGCGCACGGAAACGGCCGTCCCGACCGAGCTCGATGAAGCCTGGAAGACCGACCTGGGGGGCAAGCTGACGAGCGTGGTCGTGGCCGACGGGAAGCTCTTCGTCGCCTCGGTCGATACGCACACGGTGCACGCCCTCGACGCCGAAAGCGGCAAGAAGGTCTGGAGCTTCACCGCCGGCGGACGCGTCGACTCGCCGCCGACCATCTACCAGGGCATAGCGCTGTTCGGCTCGGCCGACGGCTGCGTCTATTGCCTGCGCGCGGCCGACGGCGAGCTGGTCTGGCGGTTCCGCGCGGCCCCGATGGACCAGCGCCTGGTGGCGTTCGAGCAGGTCGAAAGCGTCTGGCCGGTCCACGGCAGCGTGCTCGTCCAGGGCGACGTCCTGTACTTCGCGGCGGGTAGAAACATGTTCCTCGACGGCGGCGTCCGGCTCTACCGCCTGGAGCCGCAAACCGGCAAAGTCCTGTCGATGACCCACATGGACGAGCGTAAGCCCCAGACGGACGAGAACCTCCAGGCGAACGTCCAGGTCCTCAATATGCCGGTCGCCAAGCCCGACATCCTTTCCAGCGACGGCCACCACGTGTACATGAAGTCGCAGGTGTTCGACATGGAGGGCAATCGCGGGGAGCTCGGCCCGCACTCCGGCGAGCCGGCCGTACAGGGCTGGGTGCAGCGCGGCGACGAGGCCCACCTGTTCTGCCCGTCGGGGTTCGTCGACGATGCGTTCTGGCACCGCACCTACTGGGTGTACGGGCGGAGCTTTGCGGGCGGGCACGCCGGCTACTCGCAAGCCGGCAAGTTCACACCATCCGGGCGGATCCTCGTGGTCGACGAGGGCAAGGTCTACGGGTACGGGCGCAAGCCGCAGTATTACCGGTGGACGACGCAGATCGAGCACCATCTCTGGGCGGCCGACAAGGAAGCCCCCGAGGTGCCCAAGCCCAAGCCGCAGCGCCGGCGGGGCCGTGCCACGAGCCGCCCGGCCGCCGGGGGCGCGCGAGTCTGCGTCGAGAAGTCGGCCAGTCTTAACCCCACGGGCAAGCCCCTGGCCGTCGAGGCGTGGGTGAAGGCCGACAAGCCCGACGGCGTGATCCTCGCCCAAGGCGGCAGTCGCCTCGGCTACGCCCTGTTCTTGAAGGACGGGAAACCGTGTTTTGCCGTGCGGAACAACGGTGAGTTGGGCACGGCCTGCGCGGACCGGAAGCTGCCCGAAGGATGGGTGCATATAGCCGGGGTCTTGACGTCGGATAAGAAGCTTCATGTCTTCGTCGACGGCAAGCCGGCCGCCACCGGCGAAGCGCCGGGGCTGATCGCCGAGGACCCCAGCAACGCGATGGAGATCGGCGAGGACGCTTCGAGCGCCGTCGGCGACTACCAGACTCCCTTCTCCTTCACCGGCACGATCGACGAGGTCCGCGTTTACTACGGAGCCGTCGAGGCCGAGGAGATCGCCCGACACTTCGCCGCGCCGGACGAGAAGGCGGTGAAGGACGCCCGGCTCGTGCTGTCGATGTCGTTCGACGCCGGCGACGCCAAGGACGACTCGGGGCGCGCGAACGACGGCCGGGTCGAAGGCGCCAAGCCCGGGGAGGGCAAGGTCGGCGGGGCGCTGGCGTTTGCCGGTCCTCCGAAGAGCGCGGCTAAGTCGCCGGCCAAGAAGACGCCACGCGCAAAGCAAGCCGCCAAGCCCCGCGCCAAGAAGCGGGCCGCCAGCCAACCGAGCGGCTTCCACGTGGCGCACGACTGGTCGCAGGAGCTGCCGTTGGTGGTTCGGGCGATGGTGCAGGCGGGCGACACGCTGTTCATCGCCGGACCGCCCGACGTGCTCGACGAAGAGGAGGCCGCCGCGAAGCTCGGCACCCCGGAGATCCAGGCCAAGCTGGCGGAGCAGGACAACGCTCTGTCGGGCGAGCGGGGCGCCCTGCTCTGGGCCGTGTCGACCAAGGACGGGGCCAAGCTGGGCGAGCTGCGCCTCAGCGCCCCGCCTGCCTGGGACGGCATGGCCGCCGCCGGAGGACGCCTCTACCTTACCACCACCGACGGCACCGTGCGCTGCCTCGCCGGCCCGTAGCATCTCCGAGCGAGCGTCCAATCAAGAGCTTCCCTCTCTCGCAAGCAGCAGAGGGAAGCTTCGGATGGCACCTCCTATTGCGACGCCGAAATCGGCTGCGGCATTTTCGCGCCGAGCCGCTTCTGGAGGGCGTGCAGCTTGTCGAGCAGCTCGGCTGTCTTCGCGGGGTTTGCCTGGCTCAGGTCGTGTTGTTCGCCGAGGTCGTCCTTCAGGTTGAAAAGCTCGACCTTGCCCCAGTGGTAGAACTCGATCAGCTTCCAGTCGCCGTCGCGGATCGATGCGCCGGGCGTCCAGGTGGAGCCGTGATAGTGGGGGTAGTGCCACCACAAGGGGCGCGGCGGGAGGGCGTTGCCCCCTTGGAGGAGCGGCACGAGGCTGACGCCGTCGCAGTGCCGGTCGGGCATCGCCGGGAGGCCGGCCAGGTCGAGGATCGTGGGGAAGAAGTCCATGCTGACCACCGGCGTGTGGCAGACGCTCCCCGGCTTGGTGACACCCGGCGCCCGAATGATCGTCGGCTCGCGCACGCCCCCTTCGTACAGCCACCCCTTGCCCGACCGGAGCGGCAGGTTGCAAGTCGGGCCGGGCCGGCGCACCGTGCACAGCCCGCCGTTGTCGGAGAAGAAGAAGACGACCGTGTTATCGGCCAGGCCCCGCTCTTCGAGCTTCCCCAGGACTCGCCCGACGCTGTCGTCCACGGCCGCGATCATCGAGGCGTACTGCGGGTTGTCCTGGCGCAGGCGCGACTTACCCTCGTGTTCCTCGGCAACGGGAGTCTCGTCGGGGAAGAGCCGGTCGGCCTTCCCTTCGAACTGCTCGATGCGCTTCTTGTACGGGGTGATCGGCGTGTGGACGTTGTAGTAGGAGAGGTAGAGCAGGAACGGTTGCCGGAC
Source organism: uncultured Planctomycetaceae bacterium (assembly GCA_964505295.1). Lineage (GTDB taxonomy): Bacteria > Planctomycetota > Planctomycetia > Pirellulales > Thermoguttaceae > DATKZH01. The sequence goes on along the minus strand of CAZDHR010000267.1, from coordinate 4,963 downwards.
GTTGCGCTGGTCGAGGAACGCGACGGATTCGTCCGTCAGCCGCTCGGTCAGGTACTCCCCCTCGTGCCGGGCCGTGAGGTTGGGGTTTTGCCACGGGGCGTAGTAACCGCCGGGGGGCGAGCCCCTGTCGCAACCGCCGATGTTGAAGTCGAAGCCCTGGTCGGTGGGCCAGTGGCCTTCGCCGCCCAGGTGCCACTTGCCGGCGAAGAACGTCTGGTATCCGTGCTGCTTCAGCGCCTCGGCGATGGTCACTTCGTCGAGCGCCAGGTTGTCGCGATCCTCGACCTGCTGGAACTTGGCGCCCTTCACCCGCGACGCGTCGCGGCCGGGAATCCAGTCGGTGATGTCGACGCGCACGGGATGCCGGCCGGTCATGATGCTCGCCCGGGTCGGCGAGCAAACGGAGCAGGCAGCGTAGCCGTCGGTGAACTTCATACCCGAGGCACACAGCCGATCGATGTTCGGCGTTTCGTAGAAGCTGCTGCCCGTGCAGCCGAGATCGGCCCAGCCCAGGTCGTCGACGAGGAAGAAGACGAAGTTGGGCTTCTCGGGGGGCGTGCTGGACTGGCAACGTGCGGTCGGCGCCAGAGCGGCAGCGACCAGCCCTGCGAGCAGGACCGTAGAGAGAAGCGGAATTCTGCGATCGTTCGTCATGGTGGAAGCTCCTTGGGGAAAAAGGAATTGTCGGTGCGCCAGGCGTCGACGTCGTGCCGCGTAACGGCACACGGCGTGTGCCTGCTACTTCACCGGCCGCTCACGGCGTGTACGGCACGGTGCCGCTTTCGTTGACCGGGTAGCCCCACTTCTCGACGTAGGCCGCCCCGGGCAGAAACGCGTCGCCGGTCTCGCGAAGCTTGCGGCGCAGCACGGCGTCGAGCTCCCGCTGCAACTCGGCGTGCTGCGGCTTGTCGATCAGGTTGTCGAGTTGGTAGGGATCGTTCTGGTTATCGTAAAGCAGCCAAGGGCCTGCGAGCGTGCGCACGTAGGTGTGGCGGTGGGTGCGCACGCCGCGGATTTCGCGTCCGCCCCGGGCACGCGTCCACTCGCCGAACGGGGAGGGGCACGTGACCAGCGCGGCGCCGTCCGAGGGGTTTTCGCCGCCCTGCATGTAGCGGCTGTAGTCCTTGCCCTCGACCGGGTCCGGGATCGGCACGCCCGCCAGCCCGAGCAGCGTCGGCATCAAGTCCTCGGCGTTGATCAGCGCGTCGAGCTTCTTGCCCGATTCGCCGAGCCGCCGGGGGTAGCGGATCAGGAGCGGCACGCGGATCGACTCGTCCCACGGCCTCTGCTTCCGGACTTCGCCGTGGGAGTGGAGCATGTCGCCGTGATCGGAGGTGAAGACGAAGATCGTGTCGCGCTCGATGTCCAGTTCGCCGAGGGCCTGCCACAGCTTGCCCACGCACTCGTCCAGCGCCGTCTGGTGGGCGTAGTAGCCGGCCAGCTCCCGCTTGGCCACCTCCGCCTTGTCCGGCGGCACGTTGGGCCGAAGCCGGATCGTGGCCGGATCATACATCGCCCGAAACCGCTCCGGGGCCGTCTCGTACGGGTTGTGCGGCGGGCCCCACGAGAGCATGAGCAGGAAGGGCCGGTCGCCGCGGGCGTGCCGCCGCATGTACCCGATCGCGTCTTCCGTTTGGGCCAGTGCGTCGTACCCCTCCCACTGTCGCTTCGTGGGGTCGTCGCCCTCGTAGTAGAACGATCGGTTGTAGTTGTGCGTACACTCCAGGGCCTTGAAGTACTCGAAGCCTTGGCGCCGCTCGGGCGGGATGTACGCCGAGCGGCCGTGACCGTCGAGGTGCCACTTGCCGACGTAGGCCGTCCGGTACCCCCGGGCGGCGACGACCTCGGCGATCGTCACGGCGTCGTCGGAGAGTTGGACGTCGTTGAGGAAGACGCCGTGCGAGAGCGGCCGGCGCCCGGTCATCATCGACGCCCGATACGGTGAGCACACGGGGCAGCCCGAGACGGCGTGGGTGAAGTTGATCGCCTGCTCCGCGAGCCGGTCGAGGTTGGGCGTCTTGACGTTCGGGTCGCCCGTGTAGCCCAGCGCGTCGGCCCGCCATTGGTCGGCGAAGACGAACAGCACGTTCGGCGGCGGGGCCGTTTCGGCGGCCGTTGCCGGACCGGCCATCGCGCAAGCCAAGCAAGCCATGAATATCCACAGGCTCTTCATCAGATTGCCTCCTGAGTGTGGTCGTCGTGCGAATCCCTAGTTTCCCCGCTGCGAGGCACCGTTGCAAGCGATTTCGGGGCCGTCGCGGACCATTAAGGTCGAGGTTGTTCCGCTCGGGGAGGTCCTGCGAAACGTCGAACCGATGGTACGGCCCGGCAAACGGCTCGCCTCGCGGACGACCGAACGGCCCGCGATCACGGGTCGCTCAGCTCCGAACCGCTCAACGCGACGTTGTCCAGGTAGAAGACCGTCTTTGCGGCCGCCAAGCTGACGAAGCCCAGCCACTCGAGACGCTTGAACTGCTCGTTGGCGCAAGGCAGCGCGTGGAACTCGCGCGGCTCGGCCCGATCCGCACGCCGCCCGCGCCCAGGTCGTGGACGTGGTTCTCGACGATCCGGTTATCCTTGCACCCGCGGCGGAACCAGATCCCGTAGCCGCCGACCCGGGCGACCTCGCACCGCTGGAGGCGGCAGTGGCGGGCGCCGTCGGCCATCACGGCGGCGGCGATGGTGACCGCCGCTTGCGGGTCGCCGTAGCCCTTGGGCCCCAAGGTCCAGTCGGCATGCTGAAACGAGAGCCCGGTCACGTGCACGTGGTCGACGAACCGGCCCTCGTCGGCGTTCCCCTCGAAGCGGACGAGCTCGCCCAGCACCGGGGCGACCACCTCGGCCTTGGTGAGGTCTTCACCGGGCAGCGGCCAGTAAGAGAGCACGCCGGAGGGGCCGTCGAGGTACCACTCGCCGGGCTCGTCGAGCAGCTCGCGCGCGTTCTCGACGTAGTAGCGCTGGTCGGGGTCCCAGGCCAAAGGACGGAAGATCGTAGGGCCGGTAAACGTGACCACGCCGGCCTCTTCGTCGACCGACGCGATCCGCACGCGCGACGTGTTCCACGAATGGAACACGACGACTTCCACGTTCCCCAGGTCCTCCCACGGTCGGATATCGCCCTTCTGGAATCGGAACTTGTCGACGCCCACGTTCCACCGGACGCCGGGCGGCTCGTCGACCAGGCCCGTGACGCGGAAGTAGCCGTCGTTCGGGGCCCGCGCCCGGGTCGCCCGGCGCCCGTCGACGAACAGTTGCCGGAAGTACCACTCGCCGGCCTTCACCTCGGGCAGGTCGGCCCGCCACAGCGGCCCGTCGTCCTTCCGCCAGCCGGTGATCGGGCGACCGCCCGAGAGCACCGGCTTCTCGCCCGGATAGGCCGTGTACGTGGTGGGGCAATCGCCCGTGCCCGACTCTTCCGGCGTGATGACGAACGGCCGCCCCAGGCGATGCACGCCGCGAGCGCGGACCGTGACCGGCACCGGCTCTCCGCCGGCTCGACGAAGCTCGCGCACGGCCCGCTGCGCCCGACCGATCGAGGCAAACGGGCCGTCGGTTCGGTCGCCGTTCGGCTCGGGCAGCTTGCCCGACCACTGGTCGCTGCCGCCCGGGGAAACATAGAACACGGCTCCCGCCGCGGGGGTCTCTCCCGCCGCCGAGGGAAGCGCGCGGCCAAGCACAATCGCCGAAGAGGCGAAGATCATCCAAGCAGCGGCCGTTCGCATGGTGATTGCTCCTGAAAGTACAGGGACCACAGTCTCTACCCTTCGACGTTCTCACCAAAGTGCGCCCCGGGGTCGCCCCCGCGGCTCATTCGCGCGGTTGCAGGGCGAGCCAGGCCTGCATCTGATAGCTGCACGCACACTTGGCCGAGCCGTCGGGCACGAGCACGAGCCCGCCGGCCGGAATCGCGTTGAACCAACAGCTCGTCCGCATTCCCCCGAAATTTTCGGTCCCCACGTCGCGCGTCAGATCGAGGTAGCCGAGCGTGGCGGATCGGAACAGCATCAGGTGGCGGCTGCCCGCGATCTGTCCGCACCCGTACGAACGCTCGAACTTCCAGGAGACGGGCTCGCCGGTCTCGAGATTCCAGGCCCCGCCCTCCGCGTAGATCACGTCGCCGTTGACCAGGGGCCGCGTCTTGTACTCGGCCGCCCGATCCCACCGCCGCGCGCCGGTGCCCGCGTCGAACGCGGCCATGCGCCCGCCGATCTCCGAGGGGAGCTTGAAGAACCCATGCTTGACGGCTTGGTAGTACATCAACACCACGTCGTGCTCGGAGCTGACCGCCAACTGCGTCCCAAAGATTTCCTCGTTGTTTCGCCACACAACCGCTCCGCTCCGTCCGTCCAGCGCGATCAGCGTCCCCCCGGGGTGCTCGCCGGGCTCGAGCGCCGGGCGATGCTTCCCGTCCGGTTTCGGCTCGGTGATGCGATCGGCCGGCGCCAGCGCCCGATCGATCAGGTACACCCGGCCCTCGGCGATCGCGATCGCGTTGTTGCGTATCGAGTGCTCGGGCTGGTACCGCCACTTGACGTCCCCGGTGTCGGCGTCGATGGCGAAGAACAACACCGACTCGGTCCGCAGGCGGATGTTCCCATACCGCGGGCTGACGGTGTGTTCGCGGTTCAGCACGGACCCGTACAGGACGCCGTCGGCATGGGCGACGTAGCCCCAGTCGCGATTGGCCGACGCGGCGTCGACCGGCGTTTCCAGCTCGGCGAGCTTCTTGCCGGTGGCCAGATCGATCTTCAGACACCGCGGGCCGGTCCGCACGAACACCGCGTCGTCGCTGAGACAGAAATTGCTGCCCGTGTCGCCGACCCCGACGTCGTGGTGCACTCCGTCCCAATCGGCGAGGATATCCGCGATCGGATAGACCCAGCGGGTGGTGCCGTTGTAGGCATCCAGGGCGCAGACGCCGTGGACCCCCTCGACGACCAGGAACCCGCGGTTGAAAAGCGGG
>CAZDHR010000266.1:0-10157 GCA_964505295.1 uncultured Planctomycetaceae bacterium | reverse complement strand
GAAACACCCGCTCCAGCTCCAGCCAGAGGATCTTGGCGAAGAGGATGTGCCGGATCACCTTGACGCTGCAACTGGTGCTCCCCGCGCAGCCGCCGATGAACATCAGCAGGAAGAGCGCCGCCCGGCTGAAGCCGTTCCACTGGTCGAAGTTGTGCGTGCCGAAGCCGGTGTTGGTTTGGATGGAAACGACCTGGAAGACGCCGTAGCGGGCACTCGCGGCGAGGTTGTAGTCGATTCGGTGCCCATGACCGTCGATGCCGCCCACCAGCCACAGCGACAGGATCACTACGCCGGCCACCACGGCCATGATGATCAGGTAGGTGCGAAACTCCACGTCGGCCAGCAGCTTGCCCGGCTTCCACAGCACCAGGTAGTAGAGCAGCGTGAAGTTGGTGCAGGCGAGGATCATGAACAGGGTGATGGTCATCTCGACGGAGAGGCTGCCGAAGGCCTCGACGCTCTTGTTGTAGGTGCTGAAGCCGCCGGTGGCGATCGTGCCGAACGAGTGGCACAAGGCGTGGAACAACCCGACCCCCTGCAACATCAGCAGGAGCGTCAGCACGACCACCAGCCCGACGAAAATCGACGCGAACACCTGGGCGGCCCGTTGGGTGCGTTCGTGGCCGGTCTCCTGACCGGGGCCGGGCATTTCGGTCTGCATCAGGGCCTTGCCGGCCGACCCCATTCCCAGGATCGCCACGAACAGGACCATGATCCCCAGCCCGCCCAGGAAGTGGGTCTCCGACCTCCAGAAAAGGATCGCGCGGGGCACCAGCGCCGGATTCTCCAAGTCGCAGAGCACGGTGGCCCCGGTGCCGCTAAAGCCGGAGGCCGACTCGAACAGGCCGTCGAACAGGTCCATGGGGACGCGGTCGCCGGCGTCGTCCAGGCCGCGGCAGGTGCCGCTGAGCCAGAACGGGATCGCGCCGAGCAGCGTGGCCAACAGCCAGCTCAGCCCCACGACGGCCATCGCCTCCTTGCGAAAGAGCCGCTGGCCCTTGGCCTTGCGCCCGACGAACATCATCAGCCCGCCCACCAGCCCGCAAACGCCCATCGCCCCCACCAGCGCCCAGAAGCTGCGCCCGTCGAAGTGCTCGGTCTCCCCGAACCAGGGCAGCGCCCAGGGCAGACTGAGCCCCATCGACGCGCCGATCAACAGCGCGATCAATCCCAGCAGTCGGCAGATGAGAAGCTTGTTCATCTTCGATCGAGCGATCGGGGCCCGCCGGTGTCTCCGGCGATCGGACGTTGCGGATCGTCGGGCTGGCAGCGTCCGTCGCGAGCCGTGCCTTCTACCACCGTGTCTAGGCCCGATAGGGGATTATGCAAAGGGGACCGCCGGGATGGACGAGCGAAAAACGGCGCATCAATCGACCAGGGCAGCGCGGACGTCCTCTGCGCCAACGTCGGCCACCAGCTCCACGTGGCCCAACGAATCGGGCAGCACGAAGCGGAGCCGGCCGTGCTGGACCTTCTTGTCGTGCATCATGCTGCGGAGGATTCGGTCGGCGTCGAGCGGGGGCACCGCCGTGGGGAGCCCCAGGGCCGTAAGCAGCTTGTGTTGCCGGGCGGTCAGCTCGGCGTCGACGCGGCCCAGTCGCTCGGCCAGCCGGCTGGCGCAGAGCATGCCGATCGCCACCGCCTCGCCGTGCAGCAGCTCACCGTAGCCCAACAGCGTCTCGAAGGCATGGCCGAACGTATGCCCGTAGTTCAACACGGCCCGCAAGCCGATCTCCTCGCGCTCGTCCTTTTCGACCACGTCGGCCTTGAGCCGGCAGCATCGGGCGATGACGTGGCGCAGGACGTCGTGGTCGCGTGCGGCCAGCCCGGCGACGTTCGCTTCGAGGTACTCGAACAGCTCGGCGTCGAGGATCACGCCGTACTTGACGACCTCGCCCAGGCCGGCGCGGTACTCGCGCGGGTCGAGCGTCTCCAGGGTGGCCGTGTCGATCAACACGCCCAGCGGTTGGAGGAACGCGCCGACCATGTTTTTGGCCTCGGGCAGGTTGATGCCCACCTTGCCGCCCACGGAGCTGTCGACCTGGGCCAGCAGCGTCGTGGGGACCTGGAAGAAGCGAATGCCCCGGGCGTACGTGGCGGCGATGAAGCCGGCCAGATCGCCGACCACGCCCCCGCCCACGGCGACCACCACGCTCTTGCGATCGGCCCCCACTTCGAGCAACTGCTCCCAGAGCGTGGCGGCCGTGTCGATCGCCTTGGTCGCCTCGCCCGGCTCGACCACCATCAGGTCGACCGCCACGCTGCCGGCGGCCAGGCTCTCGGCGGCCCGCGCGGCGTGCGGCTCCTCGACGTTCTCATCGGTGATCATCACGGCGTGCGTCACCCGCGCCCGCTCGGCCAGAAGCGGCCCCACCCGATTGAGGTTGCCGGCGCCGATCTCGATATCGTAGCTCCGCTCGGCGAGGTGGACGTGGACGTTTTGGGTACGGCTGTTCACCGGCATAGCTCCCGGCTCATTTGACAGAGGCGACGATGCGATCAACGGCTTCAGAATCTTACGTGGCTTCGTCGCGTTCGCGCACACGGATCACACGGGTTGCCGCATGCTTGCCGTTGATGAGGATGCGGAATACGAGCTCACCCGGGGCCTCAATGCGCAAACCTGTGAGGGTTTAATATATGCGATGCCCTTTGCTCTGCGCGGTGAAATTGACCGCCATATCACTTGGCTCTCTTGGGACGTGTTTGCCGCCTGGTAGCTGAACCTCCAGAGATACCTGGAAATCCCGCCCAATTTCCTCTGGCGAGACGCGCCAACTGCTGACCGCGACCACCTTCGGCACTACGGAAGAAACCGAACCCGGCAAATCTTCGATCACGTGGAAGATGCTGACCGTATTGCGCTCCCGATCCGTCGCAATCGATTCAGCCACGATGAAGTATTCGAGCTCTGGCATCATGCGCCCCCAGAAGCACGAGTCACTTGTACGGCACCAACCAAATCCTGCCCGTAAGTGCGCGGCAACGCTCGAACCGAAAATGCGAGCCCTCCATCCAGCGGTCCCAAGACGAATACTTTCCCACTATTCTGCGGAAGCGATACTCTATGCCTCAAACACTCACGGGCTACTCGGATGCAAAGGCTCATCTCAGCCAATCGAAGCCGGGAAAGGTCATGCAAGAACTCCTCTGCAAACTCGGTCGACCGCATCTCCAAGACGACCGCCAGTGCCGCGAGTGGGAGTTCGTGCGGGAATCGTTCGCCGCGACGCAAGTCGGACATTAGATCCGAGACAAACGATCTAATCGTCTCTTCGGTGATCGCGCCTTGGCGCAAGGCGCGCTGGATGCCCGCGACATCCTCCGTCTTCCGAAGGAACCGTCTCAACGGCCCCGCAGTGCAGAGAAAGCCGACGGAGAGGGCGAACTCATCGGACTTGAGCCGTTCGAGAACGCGGATGCTCATTGCAGCGCCTCCGTCGCGATTGGACGGTCGGTCCACCATTGCATTCTAAACGGGATGCCTTGGTCTTCATAGGGCACGTCGTAAGCGGAATGCATTACTTCACCGGACTTCGAATTCCACTTGCTCAGGACCCACGGGATTGGTTGGGCGTTTGGGCCCACCCCGCGTCGCAACCGCAGGATTCTGGCCACATGGAGGACCTCGTCGGTGTTTTGCTCGACGTAAAGTACCAGATCCCCCGGTTCCTTGGGCTCAGCGTTGGATAGCTCACGGTACCCGTCCTCGTCCAGAATCACGCGCCACTCGGCTGGCTCCAGTAGTGCCGTGCGTCGACTGGCCCATACATGACCGGCGCAATTGTAGCCTCCTGTAGCAGGCTTTCGTTCCTCCCAATTGTGTCCGTACTTCTTGATGAGCGCCCGATAGAACTGACGCTGCTGGTAACCCGGCTCCGGTTCGATGAGGTTCTTGATATTCGTGCCCTCCCGGGTCTGGACAACAATACTCCGTTCGGAGGGCCGGAAAATCTTCACTTCTTCAAACACGGCAATGGGTGTCCCAACAAGAATGCGCAGCGGTTCGCCAGCTTCCTCACCTGCTTTCAGTGTCGGCGCATCCGCGGTCAAATGCAACCTTCTTCTACATCTTGTCCATCCGCCCCACGTCCTCCGCCGTCACGGTGATCCGGCGGCAGAAGCCGGTGCGGAGCCGAACGTACTTCAATCGAGGTTGTCGGCCCTCGCCGAATCCTACGCCCGCTCGAACGGAAACGCAATCACCTCGTCCAGACTCTTGGCCCCGGCGGCGAGCATCACGACGCGGTCGAACCCGAGGGCGACGCCGGTCGAGGCGGGCAAGCCTGCGTCCATGGCCGCCAGGAGCCGGCTCGCTTCGGGTAGCGGCCTTTTGCCGTCGGCCTCGCGCAGTCGGTTGGCTTCGGTGTTGCGGCGGCGAAGCTCGTCGGCATCGACCAGCTCGTGATAGCCGTTGGCCAGCTCCATCGCGGCGACGAACAGCTCGAACCGCTCGGCCACCGGCGGTTCGGCGGCACGCACCCGGGCGAGCGCCGCCTGGCCGGCCGGGTAGTCGTAGACGATCACCGGTCGATGGTGACCGAGATACGGGCCGACCCGCTCGGCCATCAGCAGATCGAGCCACCCGTCGCGGTCGTCCGCCCGCAGACCGGCCGGGGCCTCGATTTGGTGCTTTTGGGTCACCGCCGCCAGGGTCTCCGCGTCGGCCGAGTGCGGGTCGATACCCACGTGACGCTCGAACGCCTCGCGGTAACTGGTGCGATCGGCCGGCCCGCGGTCCAAGAGCACCTCGACGAGGTCGCTCAACCGCGTCATCCCTTCCTCCATGCCGTCCCCGACCCGATACCACTCGACGATCGTAAACTCCGGGTTGTGCAACGGGCCCCGCTCATCCTGCCGAAACGCCCGGGTGACCTGGTAGATCGCCTCGGCGCCGGCGGCCAGAAGGCGTTTCATGGCGAACTCGGGCGACGTCTGAAGCCAGAGCCGGCGACCTTCGTCTGCCCCGGCCGGCTGGGCGAGTCCCTCGTCGAGAGCGACCGAGAACGGGTCCAGGTGGCGGTCGACGACCACGTCGGCCGACAGGATCGGCGTTTCGACTTCGAGGAACCCACGCTGGTGGAAGAAATCCCGCACGCGCCGCAGAAGCTTGGAGCGCAGCCGCAAGTTTTCCCCGTTGACCGCGGGGCGGAAATCGTCGGGGCGCGCCTCGGCCTCAGCGAGCATCGAAAGCCAAGAAGTGGAACGGCCGGGGCCTTTCATCGATCGCCTGGGAGGTGTTCATCCGCTGCTGATTGGGAGGACGGGGCTCGCGAGCGACCATGGAGCGGTGTGGGGCTTTCGTAATCCGGGGGCGAAGCCGCAAGCGGCTTGGTGAGGCTGCCTACTACGAAATCCCCACTCCCCACTCCCCACTCCCCACTCCCTACTCCTTCACTCGCTCGATGTACTGGCCGGTGCGGGTGTCGACCTTGATCAGGTCGCCCATTTCGACGAACGCGGGGCATTCGATCTCGGCGCCGGTCTCCACCTTGACCGGTTTGGTGACGCTGCTGGCCGTGTTGCCCTTGGCGCCGGGCTCGCAGTACTCGACCTTCAGGACCACGTGGTTGGGCGGGGTGATCCCGATGGGGTTGTTGTTGAACAGGAGCATGCTGCAGATCGTGCCTTCCTTGAGGTACTTCCAGGCGTCGTCGACCTGCTCCGCGCTAAGCTCGTACTGCTCGTAGCTGCTGGTGTCCATGAAGACGAACGTCTCGGCCTGGCGGTAGAGGTACTGGGCTTCGATCTCCTCGACGTCGGCCGCCTCGATCGAGTCGCCGCTCTTGTACGTGCGGTCGATCACCGTGTTGCGGATCAGGTTCCTCAGCTTGCACTTGTAGAGGGCCTGACCCTTGCCCGGCTTGACGAAGTTGCACTCGATCATCAAGTACGGATCGCCGTCCATCTGGACCTTGAGCCCTTTGCGGAAATCGCTGGTGTTGTAGGTAGCCACGATCGTCTTCCTGCCTTGCTTTTTGCAGAACGAAATGGTTGTGGTAGGATTCGCTTGTTATGTCGACTCTCGCTTCCCGAGCCAATCCGACGAGCCGCTCGTCGGCCGTTGAGCCCCCCCACTGGCAGGCGGTCTTGGCCGATCCGGTCACCGACGCGGCCGAACTGTGCCGGTTGGTGGGGGTGGCGCCGTCCGACGCCGTTGCGGCTGGGGAGGCCGAGCGTGGTTTTCCGCTCCTGGTGCCCCGAACGTACATCGCTCGCATTCGGCGCGGCGACCCCCATGACCCCCTCTTGTTGCAGGTCCTCCCCCGCGAGGAGGAAAGGGATCAACCGGCCGGATTCACCACCGACCCGGTGGGCGAGGCCGACATGGCCCGAACGTGTGGGCTCTTGCGCAAGTACCGGAGCCGAGCCCTTATGGTAGCAACTCCCGAGTGCGCCGTCCATTGCCGCTTCTGCTTCCGCCGCCATTTCCCGTACCCCAAATTGCCCAAACCGCCCGATCGCTGGGGGCCCGCCCTCGATGAGATTGCCGGAGACCTCTCGATCCGGGAGGTCATTCTCAGCGGCGGGGACCCGTTGACCCTGGACGACCGACTGCTGGCCCGGCTCGCCCAACGGCTGGCCGAGATCCCGCACGTGCGCCGCCTCCGCATCCACACCCGGGTGCCGATCGTGATCCCCCAACGGGTGACCGACAAGCTGATGGCTTGGCTGCGGGCGACGCGCCTGACGCCGATCGTGGTGGTCCACGTCAGCCACCCGGCCGAGATCGACGACCAGGTTGCCGCCGCCCTCGGCCGCCTGGTCGAGCGGGGCGTGCCCGTGCTGAGCCAGTCCGTCCTGCTCCGCGGCGTCAACGACCGCCTCGACGTACTCGCCCGGCTCTTCGAGCGCCTGGTTGACCTCCGTGTCATGCCCTATTACCTCCACCAGCTCGACCGCGTCGCCGGCGCCGCCCACTTCGAGGTGCCCGAATCGACCGGCCGGGCGCTCGTCCAGCGGCTTCGCGACCGGCTGCCTGGGTACGCGGTCCCCCGGTACGTGCGCGAGACGCCGGGCGAGGCGAATAAGCGCGTGCTGGCGTAACCGAGGGCCCGGCAACCGCGTTTGCGGCGCCGGTGGGCCACCGACTTATCTTGCCTTCAAGAATTCCTCTACCGTCATCCCCACGTCGGCGGCGATTTGGCGCAGGAGGACCGGAGAAATGTCCCTCCCTTGATGGAAAGGAACCGTGGTGCACCTGCCGTCGGGATGCCGGTACTGTCGGTGCGATCCGCGGGCGCGCACCTCGACGAAACCCAACTCGCTGAGTATCGAGGCGACTTCCCGCGGCTTGAGAACCGGAATGCTTCCCATGGTCAGCCCACCACCACGTTTTGGATCCCGACGAACTCCGCGTCGAGTTGTGGCTCACCGTCTTCAAGAAGCATCTCGACAACTTCCCGGAGGTTCCGATTCAGCTCATCGAGTGTTTGGCCCTGGGAGTGGGCACCGGGAAAGCCAGGCACATAGCCTACGTACAGCCCCGTATCGGGGCACTTCTCCACGACTGCCGTGTACGTTCTCACAGGGAGTCACCTCCGAGACCTCTATTCGAGCGACCAAGCCGCGGGGAGCGCCACAGTTGGAGAATTCCGACCGGGCACACAGTCTGTAGCGGCGCTCGTTGACCGCGTGAAAAACACCCCCCAAAATGGGCGCGTAACATTCCCGCGTGTCGGTCCAGTTCACGAGTGTCACCCACGCTCCGTATTATGGCCACAACCGACGCGAAAGCAAACCCCGACCGGGGGTCCGTTCCGGCTCGCGGCGCGTGCTTGTGTCCGCCGCGCGTTCTGATAGGATAGCGGCTGATTTGCCTGATGACATCGTAGCGCGTGATGGACCTTCACGGAGGAACCCCTCTTGGCCCTTCGCCCTGACCGAGTCCACCACCAGGACTGCATCGCCGGATTGAAGAAGCTGGACGACGGGACGGTCGACCTGGCGTTCGCCGACCCGCCGTTCAACATCGGGTACGACTACGACGTGTACGAGGACAAGCTCGAACGCGAGCGGTACCTCGCCTGGAGCCGGGAGTGGACGGCCGAGGTGGTCCGGGTGTTGAAGCCGGACGGCACCTTCTGGCTGGCCATCGGCGACGAGTACGCGGCCGAGCTGAAGGTGATGTTGCAGGCGGAGTACGGGCTGGTCTGCCGCAGTTGGGTGGTGTGGTACTACACGTTCGGCGTCAACTGCACGAACAAGTTCAGCCGCTCGCACGCCCACCTGTTCTACCTGGTCAAGGACCCGAAGCGGTTCACGTTCAACGCCGACGACCCGGCGGTCCGCGTGCCCTCGGCCAGGCAGTTGGTCTACGGCGACAAGCGGGCCAACCCGAAGGGACGCCTGCCCGACGATACGTGGATCATCCAGGGCAACTGGCTGGACGACACGTGGATCCTGCGGCCGCAGGACCTGCCCGAGGGGTTCCGCGCCGACGCCGACACTTGGTACTTCTCGCGGGTGTGTGGTACCTTCAAGGAGCGAGCCGGCTGGCACGGCTGCCAGATGCCCGAGCGGCTGCTGGGCCGCATCCTCTCCGCTTGCAGCAACGCGGGGGACTTGGTGCTCGACCCGTTCGCGGGCAGCGGAACCACGCTTGCCGTGGCCAAGAAGCTGGGCCGGCGCTTCGTCGGATTCGAGTTGTCGCGCGACTACGCGGACCGTGTGAGGAGCCGACTGAAGAAGATCCGAGCGGGCGATGCCTTGGAGGGGGTCGCGGATCCCTTGACCAGCGTACCGAGCACGGCTGACGGGCGGAAGCTCAGCGACGCGAAGCACGGGACCCAACGCAAACGCCGCAAGCGAAGCCCGGCGAAAGAGCAGCGAAGTCTGCCGGGATTCTCTTAGCGTGCGAAAACCCTTTTGCCCACGGCCAACTTGTCGATTGAGTCTGCCATGAAATTCGCCATCTGCAACGAGACGTTTCAGGACTGGCCTTTTGAGAAGGCGTTTGCGTTTGCCGCCGAGTGCGGCTACACGGGCCTGGAGATGGCCCCGTTCACAATCGCCAACCTGGTGACCGACATCTCGTTGGAGACCCGGGCGGAGGTCCGCAGGCAGGCCGAGGCGGCCGGCTTGGAGGTCGTGGGCCTGCACTGGCTTCTGGCCAAGACCGAGGGGCTCTATCTCACCAGCCCGGACGCCGAGGTCCGCCGCAAGACGGCCGAGTACCTGGGCGAGCTGGCCCGATTCTGTGCCGACCTGGGCGGCAAGGTGATGGTCTTCGGGTCCCCCCAGCAGAGGAGCCTGTTGCCGGGCGTCTCGCACGACGAGGCGATGCAGCACGCGGCCGACGTGCTCGCGGCGGCCGTGTCGGCGTTGGAGGAGACGGAGGTCACGCTCGCCTTGGAGCCGCTGGCCCCGTCTGAGACGGACTTCATGCAGAAGGCGTCGGATGCGGTCCGATTGGCCGAGATGGTCGGCTCCTCCCAGGTCAGGCTTCACCTGGACTGCAAGGCGATGTCGTCCGAGTCGATCCCGATTCCGGAGCTGATCCACCAGAACCGGTCGCTTCTGGCCCACTTCCACGCCAACGACCCCAACTTTCAGGGGCCCGGCTTCGGGGACCTCGATTTTCTGCCCATCCTCCGGGCGCTGGGCGAGATCGACTACCGCGGCTGGGTATCGGTCGAGGTGTTCGACTATACGCCCGGGGTCGAGCGGCTTGCCGCGGAGAGTATCCGGCACATGCAAAGCTGTCTGGGCGAGCTCGCCCGGTAGTCTGGAAGCGGCGGCGACCGCCATTTTGGCAGGCTGCCGTTCGATCTTGCGCCGGTGCCCGGTCAGATCCGTCAAAATGTAACAGGCGGAAAAATCTTCCCTACCGGTCGACGAACACCTATCCAGGGTGTGGTGTCCTCTGGATGCCCGGGGCTCGGAATCGTAACCCTTGGCCGTCTCAGGTGTTATTGGCTCGTCTCTGGGGCATGGCAGGCCGGTTTCGACCCCCGATGTCGAGGATTGGCATGGCAATTGCCTCCACTCTGGTCGCCGCCCGTGCGAGGGCCCAAAAGATACGGCCGAACGGCCACAAAATCGGGAACTCGACGTGAGACGGCAACGGCGAAAGCTGTTAGAATAGCGTTTACCAGGGGCTTTGCGGGGCTGTCGGGCAGATCGCGATGGGACGGCTTTCGCAAAACCCCTTCGAA
>CAZDHR010000265.1:0-10203 GCA_964505295.1 uncultured Planctomycetaceae bacterium | reverse complement strand
CGGATCATAACGAGAACCTACGATTCGCACAACATCATTTTATACGAGCACCCTTTTCGCGGAGCGAAAAGCGACTATTGCGACAGTAGTTGATGCGACGATCCTTGCTGTCTGACCTGGAATCGTGAGGAGAGAATATGGTCACCCGACTTCGCTTCCTTGCAGTCACCGGCGTCGTGATGACGTTGCTGGGCGTCCTGGGCGTCGAACGCGTCTTGGGCGCCGAGCCCGCCGCGGGAGCCGAGCGCGGCCCGCAGACTCGTACCCTCTGGGATTGCGACAGCATCGAGGGCACCCAAGGGCTGGCGCTCGAACGAGAAAACGTGAAACAGGGGCGGGGCGCCGTGCGATGGCGAAACCACCCGGAGGTGACCGGCTTCTCCGCGCCCGACGTCCCCGAAGACTGGAGCGGCTTCAACCTGCTTCGCCTGTGGGTCCACAATGCCCGCCCCTTACCGGCACGATTCATGATCCTCGTTCCGTCGGAAAACCCGGACACGGAAGGAATGGACTACTGGGGCTACGGCGTGCGGCTCGACTTTGAGGGCTGGAAAGAGCTGATTCTTCCCATCGGCGGAGAGGGTGGGACGCGCTCGCCGAGGGGGTGGGATCAAGTCGACGGGCTGCGATTCACCGCAACCGGCTGGGGCAACACGCCGCACCCCGAGGCCGACGTGATGATCGACGACGTTCGGCTCGAGTACGACCCGCCGCGCCCCGGGCCGCGGATGACGGACGAGCAGTTCTTCGCCAGCCTCGATCTGTCGCGAGAAGACCTGAGTCCGGTCCGCCAGGCGGTTGAGGCCAACGACCTCGACGCGGCCAAGGCGGCTTTCCTGGAGCACATGCGGTTGCGAGAGAAGCCGAAATGGTGGTTCGATTGGCGCCAGCGACCGGACCGGACGACGCCGGTCGTCGGCGGCAGCGAAGGATGGGACTACTTCGTCCAGAGCATCTCCGTCGATTGGACGGGCTGGAGGGAATTCACGCTTCCGCTGAAAGCGTGGGGCACGGCGCGAAAGCCCATCGGCTGGCACCATATCAACCACCTGGGATTCAGCTCGACCTACGGCGACCGCACGCCGAGTCCGGAAACCGTGCTCATCTTCGACGCGGTGGAGCTGACGGGCAATGAGACCGTGTCGTTGGGCGACTTCGAGACGGCCGGCGATTTCAAACGGTGGAGCCATTTGCAGCCGACCACCGAGCTGGTCAAGCAGGGGAAGCGGGCGGGGATGTGGTCCCAGTTGCCCACGCGGCCGGGGCTTCGCCTGGAAGACGTCCCGCACGACTGGCGGAACTTCGAGGCGTTGCACTTCTGGCTCTACTCGGCAAAGGCAACCGGGGACGCGATCACCCTCACCGCCGATTCCGACACGCCCAACGTCGCCGGCGCGGATCGGGTCCTCGAGCACTTCCACGGCGGCTATCACCTGGGCGACGACGTCGATTGGGAGTCGAACAAGTACGATTCCGAAGATCCGGCCTTCACCAAGGAGTGGACCTACGGTCTCAACCGCTTCTACCACTGGCGAACGTTGGGGCAGGCGTACTGGCAGACGGGCGACGAGAAGTACGCCCGAGAATGGATCGCCCAGATGCGCGACTGGGTGGAGGACAACCCGTATCTGCTCTACGGGACCGGGAACAGCACCCTTACCTGGCGGACCATCGAGGCCGGCATCCGCCTGGCCGGCTCGTGGCCCGACTCTTTCCACTATTTCCTCGGCTCTCCCTCTCTGGAGCCCGACGACCTCGTGACGTTCATGAAATCGTGGATCGAGCACGGACGTCACCTCATGCGCATCACGCTCGAGCACCCCGAGCACGGCGGGAATTGGGTGACCATGGAGTGCAACGGCCTCGGGCACCTGGGCATCCTCCTTCCGGAGTGCAACGAGGCGCCGGCGTGGCTCGAAACGGCCATCGGTCGCCTGACCGCGGAGCTCGACAGGCAGGTCTATCCCGATGGAGCCCAGAAAGAGCTGACCACGGGCTACCACCAGGTGGCGCGCGGCAACTTCGTCGATCTCTACAAGCTCGCCCGCCACAACGAGATCCCCATGCCGGAAGAGTACCTCGAGCGTCTGGAGCGGATGTACGCTTACAACCTCAAGGCGATGACGCCCGAGGGTCGGCTTCCTCCGCTGAACGACGCCGGATACACGAACGTGATTTCCTCGTTGGAAGAGGGCGAGGAGCTATTTGGCCGGGCCGACTTCCGTTGGGCGGCCACCGGCGGCCTGGAAGGCGAGGCGCCCGAGTACACGTCGGTGGCCTTTCCCTATGCCGGGCAGTACGTGATGCGCTCCGGCTGGGAGGTCGACGATCGGTACCTGCTGTTCGAGTCGGGACCGTTCGGCATCGGCCATCAACACGAAGACAAGCTGTCGATGTTCATCTACGCACTCGGGCGCGTCCTGCTGACCGAGGCCGGCACCTACAGTTACGACCGCAGCAAGTATCGCCGCTACGTCCTCGGCACGTGGGCGCACAACACGATCCTCGTCGACGGCCAGCAGCAGCAGCGGCACGGCTTGCGCGAAACGTACGAAACGGAAGAGCCCCTCGACAACCTCTGGGCCACGGGCGACGTTTTCGACGCGGCCGACGGCGTCTACGCGAGCGGCTACGGTCCGAACCGCGATATCGACGTCCAGCATGAGCGTACCGTGGTGTTTGTTCGGCCCGACTACTGGGTCGTCCTGGACCGGCTGCGTTCCGAGGAGGAGCACACCTACGACGTCCTCTGGCATCTTAACAACGACGAGGCGGAGCACGACCAAGAGACGTTATCGGCGTGGGGCGCTGACCGCGGGGTGGCGAACCTCATGGTTACTCCGGTGTCAGTGAATGGGCTTGCCCTGGAGATCGTCACGGGCCGCGATGAGCCCGTATTGGGGTTCGCCCCCGCCAGCAGGAAGAAACCGATTCCGGTGCTGAATTACAGGCTGCGCGCGGAGGGGCACGTGCGGTTGGCATGGGTGTTAACGCCGTATCGGGACGCGCGCCCTGACGTCGAGGTCACGGCGGAAGACCGTGACGGAGGCACCGTGGTGACCGTGTCGCACGCCGGCGGCTCGGACTTCGTGTACGTGGCTCAGCGAGGCGAGGAGCACTCCGTGACGCTGGCCGGCAGCCCATTGCGGGGTCGAGTCGGGTTGGTGCGGACGAACGAAACGGGGGAGGTTGTTCGCTCGGACGTCAAGTGACGGATGGACCCGTCTGACCGTCACGACTTATGGGGAGGGTGATTTGGCTATCCCCACCGGGCTTGCCCCAGCGGAGCGAAGGCTTGGGGGATACGAAGGACCACCGCCGCAGCCAATCCCGTCCTTGCCCGCCCGATCCGTCGGCGCGGCGTCCATTCAGTGCCGCTTCCTGCAATCGGCGATAGACCTGATCCGCCTTGCGCAGAAGGTCCTGACGACGTCGGATACGGCCTTCGCATCGAGGCCTTCGAACAGAGCCTCTCTACCCGAGCTCGGGCCAAGTGCTCAGGTCGGCCCCGTACTCGTCCAGCGGCGGGCGGCCGAAGTGTTGGATGTACGGCCCGTCGATCTTCACGGCGAACGTGGTGACGTGGCGGATGCCGCGCTTCGCGTAGGTATCGAGATCCGCGCGGAACACGTCCCGGTCCCACGGGATCTCCACGCGCTCGGGACGCGGCGGCTTCAGGTGCCGGAGGAACCGCGACTCGTCGAGCCAGTACTCCAACGCCTGGGCCCCCGCGGTGCCGAACACTTCGAGGTTGGCGTCCAGGTCGTCGAGCAGTTGGCCGTGGGTGTACGCGCCGAACTTCGAGTCGCGCCGAGAGAAGGGGACGTCGTAGTTGCGGTGGATCGGCGCGAACTCCAGGAAGATGCCGCTGGCCGGCTTCACTTGCGCCGGCGCCCGGTACGTGTTGGCGTAGGCCAGATGGGCCAGCGTCGCCCGCGGGTCGATCTCGCGGAGCGCCCGGAGCATCTCATTCTCGAGCACGAGGGCCTGGTCGCTGTCGGAGAGCCCTCGGCACTTGGGGCAGTGGCACATCGGCCGGCCGTCGTCGATCCAGTAGAAGTAGCGGCCGGTGGTGGGGCGGAGCAGCCGGGCGTACTTCCGGGCGTTTTCGCAGACCACCTCGACCGCGGCCTTCGAGTGGACGCAGAGGTTCCAGTCGGCCACCCGATCGCCCGACTCGTTCATGCGGAACATCGTCGCGTCCCGCTCGAACAGCTTGCGTGGCAACAGGTCGCCGATCGAGTGCAGTTCGTGCTCGACCTCGATCCGCAGCGTGCGGCAGCGCTCGAGGAAGCGTTGGCCCTCGTCGGTTTGGACGAACTCGGCCACCTGGTGCGGGAAAACGTGCGTGCCGATGGTCGACAGCCCGGCCCGCTTGGCCTGCTCCGGCCAGTCCCAGGTGGTCACGTCGGAGGGGACGAGCACGACGCCCCGGGTTTGGAAGAAGGGCTTTGCGTCTTCCGCCGTTGCCGCTTTGCCCCGCGCGGCAAGCCCGCCCAGGGCCAACGACCCGGCGGCGGCCGATCGCAAGAAGCGCCGCCGCGAAACGGGCACGGTTCTTCCATTCGATATCCGAAAGCGCGACATCCCTCCTCCCTCCCGTCCGAAAAGGCCGGCTGACGTGCCGGACGTTCAGAAGTCTATGAAGAGATCGCCGGCGCGTCGTCCACCCGCTCGATCTTCCTCGGCCCCGCAAATCGTATGGCTCTGATCGCCGCGTCACCCTCGTTGTTGCTGGAACATGTAAGCCCGGTTCGTCGTGAAAGGTCCAACGTTCGACACCATATCGATGGGCCGTCCGGCCGTCAAGCAACGGCCGGTCGCTCGATCCCTCCCCGACTGCCCGGCCAGCGCCGCCCGACGCCCTCGATCGTGCGCCCTGTCGGCGAGACCGCTCGCTTGGGGGGATCGGTTGGCGGCGTGTATTGACCATACGGGCGTCCCGCGGTCTGATCATAGGTATCACGTCCAATTGCCCGATCGGGAAAGGAAAGACTATGACTCGCTTGAATCCATTGGCGACGTTCGTCTTCGCTTCTCTGGTCGCGAGCTCGGCGTTTTCGCCCGCTTGGTGCCAAGCACCGGGCAAGCTGCGATACCAGGGGCAACAAGGCCAAACGTATGCCTATGACATCAAGATCACGGCCGAGACGGACGACTACACCGAGCAGTTCCAGGGCGTGGTCTCGTTCAAGTTCAACTCGGTGGACGACGAACTGCTCAAGGTCACGTACCACGGCGGTCTGAAGAAGACGCGCAAGTCGAAGCCGAAGCCCCGAAGCGGCCGCCCCGGGTTCGGGCCGTTTGGCCCGGGCTTCGGGCCGCACATTCCTCGGCCGCCGTTCGGGCCGTTCTCCAGCACGCCGTTCAAAGGGACGACGACCACGACCAACGAATTGACCCTTACCCCCCGTGGCCGCATCCTAAACATGAAGGGCGACTCGCAACTCCCGTACTTGCTCGGGAACGTGGCGCTGATGGTCTTCGAGCCGCTGCCCGAAGCGGCCGAGCCGTCGTGGACCGTCAACCTGGGCGTTTCAATCACCGAGGAAGGGGACCAGGACGGGCCACCCTTCTTCGGCCCCCGCTTCGGCCCGTTCGGCCCGTTCGGGCAGGACCGGCGCGACGAGCGCACCGCCGCGTCCGAAGTGCTGACTTACAGCACCGAGCGCGTCGACGGCGCGTCGGTCGTGGTGAACAAAACCTACCGGCTCACCCCCCCCGCCACCGGCGAGAACAAGGAGAGCTTCGACATCAACGGGACGGGCAAGTGGACGTTCAACCGGGAGCTGGGCGTATCCGAATCGCTCGACTTCAAGCAGAACCTGGTCGTCCATGAAGGCAACTCGACGACCACGTTCCCGGTCTCGATCACGTACCGCCGGCTCTCCTCGCAGGAATGGGACAAGATGGAGCAGGACCGGATCGCCGCGGCGGAAAAGGCCCGACAGGAGAGAGAGCGAAAGGAATCGGAAAAGAAGGCAAAGGCCGAGGCCCCGATCGAAGGGGACGAGCGCAAGGAAGTCCTGGCCGCGCTCGGGTCGAACAATCTGCCCAAGCTCGAGTCGACGCTCAAGATGCTCGCCGGCAAGAAGGAACGGTTGGACGAGGAAATCGCCCGGGCCATCGAGCCGCTCTTGAAACACTCGCATTCGTCGGTGCAGAAGAACGCGAAGAGCGCGCTCTCGAAGTTCTCGCCGGAGTTCAAGCGGATCAACGACCTGAATCGCGCGTACAGCCACCACCGACACACGTTGTCGGACCTGGGCCCGCCGGTGATGGACGGTACGCCGCTCCCGCCCGGTTTGATCGTGGCCGCCAGGTGGCACAATCGATGGTGCGCCGCCAAAGTGGTCCAAGTTCTAGACAGCGGCCAAGTCGAGATCCAGTTCCAGGAGTGGCCGTGGAAAGACAAGCGCAGCCGGGCGGACATCCGGCTGGCCCCGCCCGAGGTCGAACAGCCCGACGTCGATCCGAGCTTGCTGCCCACCGCGGCGTCGCCCGGCGCGGCGGGCGGAGCGTATCGCACGTGGACCGACAACACCGGCACGTTCGCGATCGAAGCCAAGTACGTCGGCGAGGAGGGCGAAAACGTCCGGCTCGTGCGAAAGACGGACGGCAAGGAGGTCAAGGTGCCGCTGGCCCGTCTCAGCGAGGCCGACCGCAAATTCGTCGAACAGGCACGTCAAGCGCCCAAGGTGAGCAATCCATTCGATCCCTGACGCTCAGGGAAAAGGTGACAGCCACCAAATTTGGGTAAGCCACGTATTCTGCCAGGCGCGAGCTTCTCCACCTTCGCCAAATTTGGTGGCTGTCACCTTTTCCCCCCTTTCCGACACCCGCACCCGATGCTTGCCCCTCCACCCGGTCTACTGGCCACCGGGCCCCAAATCGGCTATCATGGGATCCATGAGCGCGACGACCTGTTGGACGGGGTCGAGCAGCCCAGCTTCATGGCCCGGACGAGTGGTTTCATTTGGCCCACCTGGGGGGATTTCATGGCAAGCAAGGCGTCGAAGGAAGTACCACCGCAGGACGAGGCGGAGACGGCCAAATCCAAGGTAAGTGCGAAGTCCAAGGGTGTCAAGAAAACCGCCAAGAAAACCACGCCCCGAAGAAGCCGTGCCAAGGTGCCCAAGGAAGTCCGCCTGAAGGCCTTCTGGGGAGTTTTCAGCCAGTCGCTCAATGCGGTGGTCCTGTTCGAGTACGCCCAGCGGAAACAGGCGGAGAAGAGGGCGGAGGAGCTGAGCGCGTCGCGCAAGAGCCCTCATTTCGTCCAGCTCGTCAAGAAGGTCATCGAGGAGTGAGCCGGTCGCACGGCCCGCGGTCGCGAGCCGTTTTTCCAGCGAGGGCTCCCTCCCGAGGCGACGCTCCCTGGCCGGCGCGGGTGCCGCTTGACGGGGCGCCTCAGCCGGTAGTAGCCTTATGGGTGTCTTGATGGCCCATGATCGCCCGAGGTGGACCGGACCCCGGCATGGCGGGCTTCCGAGGGAAGCCCTGCGCTCGTTGGCCGTGCAAGGCGCAATCGCCATGGGCCGATCGCGGTTCCCGATCCGACGATTCCACCTCCCACGAGAAGCGGAGCCCCCCATGATGAGATCGTCTTCCTCCTGGCTGGTCGTGTGGTTGGTGGTTGCTTTGGCGTTGCCGGCAGGCTGTGGCAAGGCTCCCAGCGATGCCCCGCCCCGGAAACGTCCGGCCGTGGCCGGCACGGCGCAGGAGCTGCCCGCGCTGGCCGATTACCTGCCCCCGTTGGACGACGAGCGGATCGAGTTTGCGCCGCCGACTGGATGGGACGTACCGCCGGCGAGCAGCAACTACGTCGTGCGCGCGCAGAAAAGCGCCAGGGAGACATACCCTAGCATCGTCGTGACGGCGGAAGACTTCGAGGGGATCGCCGACGTCTCCACGGAGAACGTCAAGGAGTTCGCCGGCCAGGTCGCCGCCGCGGTGGAGAAGGACAAGTCGGCGGTCACGCCCATGGAGTTTGGCAAGTTTGTGGGGGTTGCCTACCGGAAGCGGGCGAAGGTGCGAAAGCCCGTCACCAGGATCCTGGACGTGCTCTACCTGGAGACGGTGGTCGCCGGCCGGAAGTACCGCATCGAACTCCGTTGCGAAGAGGGATCGTTGGAGAAGAGCCAGCCGTACCTGTTCGCGGTGGCCAAGGGGATCAAGTTCCGCGAGAAGGGCGCCGGCCAGAAGCCCCGCGAGACGGCCGAGAAGCAAGAGGAGCCGGAGGACGAGCCGAAGAAGGGCAAGGCGCAGAAAGACGAGGCGGCAGGAGAAGAAGCGAAGCAGAAGGCCAAAGAGAAGGCCAAGAGGAATGAGGGGGGCCTCGAGCTCGATCTGGACAAGCTGGACAACTTGTTGGAGTAGACGACGTGTCGAAGCGGGTGGCCGGGTCGGGCGTCAGCCGTGTTCAGGGGCGGGGACAGCGAGCTGGCCGAGAAGGTCCGCAAGATGCTCGGGGCGGTCAAGCAGGAGAACGTCAACTCGCACGCGATGGGCGTCGTGGTGACGATCGACGCCGAGAAAGGCAAGGGCAGAAACCGCGTGATGATTCCCAAGAACACCCGGCTCTCCTTCCACAAGAAGCAGGTCTTCAAGACCATCCGCGACAACCAGGAGCGAATCACCATCCAGGTCCTCGAAGGCGACGCTCCCGACCCCTTCGCCTGCTCGCTTTTGGGGAAGTGCCGCGTGAAGGGCCTCCCGGAGAACCTGCCCAAGGGCTCGCTGGTGGAAGTGAGCTACGCCTTCGACACCGCGGGCCGGATCACCGTCACCGCCCGCGAGAAAAGCAGCGGGAAAGAGGCGACGATTGAAATCGAGCGCCGCGGCGGCCTCAACGACGAGCAGATCGACGCCTACGCGAAGCTGGCCGCGGATTACCGTATAGAGTGAAAGTGCGAAACGGAGTCGGGCGATTCGAGGGTCCGCCGTGTGCCACGGTTTCGGGGAAGCCGTAGCCAAAGCGCGCAAGATCCCAGGAATCGCGCGATTCGATCCAGTCCCCTCAACCCGTACGGCGATCTTCCCATGGCCCAAGAACTTGACGTCTACCGCGACTGGCTCCAAATCACCGCCACCGAACGGCCGCTCGACTACTACCAGCTCTTGCGGCTGAAGATGTTCGAGGACGACACCGCCAAGATCCGCGATCACTATCGGAAGATGAACGCCCACGTGCGCAAATACGCCACGGGCGACTACGCGGAGCAATCGCAGGCACTCTTGAACGAGCTGGCCAGGGCGATGCTCTGCCTGACCGACGCCCAGCGCAAGCGCGAGTACGACGTCACGCTGGGCCGCAAGGAGGGGGGCGTGGGCCGCCGCCGCACGCTGGAGGAGGTCCTGCTGGCCAACAAGGTGATCGACCAGGACCAGCTCGAGCAGGCCCGCCGCTTCGCCGACCAGGTCGGCATGGACGTGCGCGACGCCATTTTGCAGCGGAAGCTGGCCGCTCCCGACGTGGTGATGCTGGCCTACGCCGAATCGCAAGGGCTGCCGTACGTGGAGCTGGACGACGTGGGGGTCGACGAAGCGCTCGTCCCGCAGATCCCACCCGCCACGGCCCGGCAGCACTCGTGCGTGCCGATCATGGCCGACGCCGGCCAGGTGCTGATGGCCTCGCCCAACCCGCTGGTGCCCGACGTGGAGGACGATCTTCGCCTCCGGTTGGGGATGCCGGTGCGCTCTGTGCTGTGCACGCCGGTGAGCGTGAACCAGGCGATCGCCAAGCACTACCCCCGCGACATGCCGACGCCCGCCGCGCCGACCAAGAAGCCTGCGGCCAAGAAGAAGAAAAGGAAGAAGAAGCCAAGCGAGGCCGCGGAACCGGCCGAGCCCGCCACGGTGCAAGATCAGGCCAGGCAGCGGCTCCTCTTTGCCGTCGTGGCGTTCAACATGGCCGTGATCCTGGCCATGCTCATCTTCAACGGCATCGCCGGCTTCAGTGTCTTCGTTGCGGCCCTGATTGCCATCACCCTGGGGCTCGTCGCCGCGGGGGGGACGTATCTGGTGATGACGAAGATGAACCTGTAGGGCTGGCGTTTGCGATCGGCTGGCGGCTGGCCGGCGAAGCCGCAAGCGGCTCCGCCGCACGGCCCCGCACTGGCGGCACTCCACCCGGGGCACGTCCAACTCCAGTAGGGTGTGTGAAACGCACCATTATGAAAGCCTTCGTAGGGTGTGTGAAACGCG
>CAZDHR010000264.1:4952-10233 GCA_964505295.1 uncultured Planctomycetaceae bacterium | reverse complement strand
CGAGTCACTTCATTTGGCTGAACTGTTACCGAATCGCAAGGAGATGCGAACCATGAATGTCACGGAAACCAGTCGCCGCGCCGTTTGGGGGACCGCCGCCCGAAGGGGCCTCCTTCTCGTCATACTGTGCATCCCGTGTGTCGCCGACGCCGCCGGCGTTGCCGCGAGCCAGGATTTCAACGTGCTTGCCTCCGACCAGGCACTCGCCGAAGCGGTTCTCGCCCAAGCGGAGGTCTTTCGACGCGAAATCGCCAAGGAATGGCTGGGTCAGGAACTGTCGCGCGGCGCCGGACCCGCGATGATTACCGTCGTCGAGTCGCAAGGAGAGGATAGCGGTCTTACCTGGCCCATCGACGACCCCAAAAGGAAGTTCCACAAGGTGTGGCTGAGGACATCGGAAGAACGCGCGCTCGGCAGCACGTTGCGTCACGAGATAACTCATGTCGTCTTGGCCACTCAATTCCCAAACCATCTCCCGGCGTGGGTCGAAGAAGGAATTGCCAGCCTCAGTGATGATCCAGAACGATTGGAAATACGCCGGCGCATGTTGGGTCGACACCTGCTGTCGCGCGACGGGCCTCACCTGAACGCCATGTTTGAGGCGCCGACGGTTCCGACCAGTCATCGGTCAACGTACAGCCTCGCGGCATCGGTAGTGGAGTACTTGCTCACCCGCGCCGACAAGGCCACGCTCCTTCGTTTCGCCGTCACCGGCAGGGATCAAGGCTGGGATCGAGCCGTGCAGGAGCACTACGGGTTTCGAACCGTCAGCGACTTGGAAACCGCGTGGCACGCTTGGGTCAGCCAATCCACCCGCGGGCAAACCTACGCCGTCCTGCCTTCCGCTCAGTAACCGTGCACCGGACGCGCCAACCGCCGAAAGCCGCTTGCCGGCGACGACACGGCGACTAGCCTCAGAACCGTACCACTTCCACCCAGCCTCCGAAAACCGGGTCCCACTGGTACGATCGGGGCGCAAGTAGAGGCAACGGCGTAACGTTGAGAATCCGCACGGAAGCAGCGCCCTGCGTGATTCGGATGCGCTGTTCGTAGCTCGGGGGGCCTACGTTCCAGTTCCTGGGCCCTTCGTATCCCATAAGCTCCGTGGTGACGGTACCCACCGGCACGTCAATCGGTTCGGAGACCTGGCGTCTCGGAATGTAGACGGACCTGCCCGTGTTGACCACGCGGACCGTGTGTCCAACCTCCGTTTGGTTCTCGATGATCAGCGTCCCGCGCCGGCGCAACACTCTGTGCACTGCCTCCGAGACTTCTTGTTCGAACTCGGGACTGTCGTCCATGTTCCCCAGCAAGCGCATCGTGTGGAGCGTTTCTCCGTCACTCCGAGAAATCCCTTGCGCGATCTGCCCCTGAACCTGCTCAAGCTCGAAGACGCGATCCCACAAACCGTTTATGTGGTGTTGCGTCGTCTCCAAATACTCCCGCGTTGCCGAGTCGGTCACCCGGTCCGGCGGTGCTAATGGGGTCAGGGGCACAAGTGGTGCGGTTGCAGGTGGCTGAATCGCGCCCTCGATAGTCTCCCGCAACGCGTTAACGTCCGCACTCACCGCAGCCACGTCGTGCTGCAACCTCGCAAAATCTGATTGGGTTACTAACCCTAATGCCTTCGCCCATGCCCCCGCAACGGCTTCGGTCTCCTGCTGGGCTTCAACGAGTGCCGGACACAGGAGCCAGGCAGCCAACAGAGTACACACCGCAACAATTCGCACGTTCATGGCGCCACCTCCCTCGACACGGAGTGGATCGTCTGGTACCCGGTCCGTGAGAGAAAGCGCTGCAGTCTCCGTTCTGTAGCCGTTAAAGCCGTTAAGATTGTCAGGGGAGCGATCACGCCGTCAGACGTTTCGTCTTCGTCATGACCGCGTGTTCCTCTAGCGTCTCGTCGACCCGAAATCCCCGACTGATCCGCCGCTTCTGCTTACTTTAGTCAAGCTGCCCCCCGATCGTCAATGGTCAAGTGGGCGAAACCTCCGTCGGCCAGCGTGCCAGAAGGACAACGCTGCCGGCGGCACGCGAGGCAAGCAGCGGGGCTTTTACCGGTTAGCGAAAAGATTTGGGCAAAAGGGCGATACGCGTGTGACCGGGCAGGCGGGCGGTCTGGTCAGACCGGCTCGCGGCCAGCGGGCCAGACGCCCTCTACTCCAACCCCTTGAGGAAATCGTCCAGCTCCTCGGAAGGCCCGGTGCTGTCCGACTCGTCGGCCTCGGGCGCCGGCGGGAGGGACAGGTCGAACATCCCTTCGCCTTCGCCCTCGTCGGCGTCCACGTGGTCGTCGGTCGTCGACCCGTCCGTTCCCGCGTCCGCCGAGTCGGCGGATTGTTGGCCGGGGGGAGTCTCCGGCTTCTTGGCCGGCCCTGGCGGCTCGAACGCCGCCGTTTGCTGGATGGGTTCGACGGGAGTCGACGAGGGGGGCGGCGCCGGTTCAGGGGGCTCGCTTCGTCCGGTTTCCGGCTCGGGCGATTCCGGTTCAGGTGGGGAATCAAGCAGCCCGGGAGGAGGGGAAGGCACGTTGCCAGGCTGGTCGTCTTCTGCCTCCTCGGTTTCGTGGGTCGCGCCCCACGCGGAAAAGTCGGGCATTTGCCCGTCGGGGGGAGCGATCGTCGCTCCGGCACCGCCAGGCGTCTCGCTCTCCGCGTCGACTGGCGGGCGGCCCGCGTCGCGCCCTTCCGAAGAGGGGGGCGGTTGATCGGACACAGCCACCTCGAAGTCTGGCTCTTCTGCGCCGGGTTCGGCCTCCTGCGACGGGCTGGGGGGCTCCGGACGCTCGTCCCTCTCGTTCGCGATGGTCGACTCGGGCATGGTCTCCCTCTCGTCCGCGTACGCATACTCGATGCGGAACGTCAGCGGCCCGACGGAGAACTCGGCGTTCGGGTACAGGGCCGCTTCGCTAACCTGGGTACCGCCTACGAACAGGCCGTTGAGCGAGCCAAGATCCCGAATCATCGCCAAGCCCTTGACTTCATACAGCTCGCAGTGCTTCCGACTGATCATCGGATGAGCGACCGTCAGGTCGGCCTCGCGACTGCGGCCGATGACGGTCGGTAATTCCACGGAGACGCGGCTCTTGTTCGCCTTGCCTCCAACGATTACCAGTCTGACGTGCATGGGGGCCTTTCGCTCCGATTGTCTCGCGGAATGCTCCAATCGGCAGCCGAGCGGGGACCTGGGATGGGCGTCACGCTGCAACTACCATGATAGTCGCGAAATAACCGTCTCGCAACGCCACGCCCCCCCACGGGCGCCCTGCAACGCGGTGGCTCCCCGACGGCGCGGCGATACGTCAAGTCGGGCCATCCTCTCCATGCGCGGTGACGCCGGCAGCAACCGCGATAAGCGTAGGCCCTCGAACGAGTTAAGCCGGGGAAGACGTAAACATTCGCCGAACCCGTCTGTTCCCGCACCCTGGTTCCCAAGCTGGAGCTTGGGAACCAGGGGAGTTCGCTCTGACGGGTTGGACGAATGTTTACGGGAAGGCAAAGTAGGTTATCCATGCAGCCTGGGGGCTTCGCAATCGCTGCGGGTTGCGTGCCGCGGTAGTGCGAAATCGGTCCGCGAGGCTCCCCGGTCCGCGGCCACACGCACACAACCCATTCGAGGGGCTGTTGACGGGGGCGCGACGATCGGGTTCTATTAGTGCAAAGGTCAATTGCCCTTGCAAGCGGTTGGTCGGGACCTATAATTGCCCGATTCCAGCGGGTTTTCGCACATGGCTGCCCCCATCGGGACCGCTTGGCTCGGCACGGTTGGGTGACGCGGGTGTAGCTCAGTTGGCAGAGCACGACGTTGCCAACGTCGTTGTCGTGGGTTCGAATCCCATCACCCGCTCCTTGGTTTTCTCTCTTGAATTGACGGCGTTTACGCATGGCTGCTAAGGATTCCCCGGGCTCCGACGAGACGTTGTCGCCCCCCGACGATGCCACGAACGACGAAGTCGGCCCCGAGCCGGACGACGAGTCGCTGGACGACGAGTCGGCAGAGGCCGAAGGCGACGAGCAGAAGCAGCCGCTGGAGATCGAAGTCTCGATCGACGAGCGGAGCACGTGCGAGCGTCACGTCACGGTAACGGTCGCTCGGGGCGATATCGATCGCTACTTCGACAAGGAGTTCAGCGAGCTGATGGGCTCGGCGGAGGTTCCCGGCTTTCGTCCCGGCCGCGTTCCCCGGAAGCTGATCGAGACCCGGTTTCGCAAGGACGTTGCCGAACGGGTGAAGAGTTCGCTGTTGATGGACAGCATGGAGCAGATCAACGACGAGCACGAGTTGTCGCCGATCAGCGAGCCGGATTTCGATTTCGATGCCGTCGAGATACCCGACGAAGGGCCGATGACCTTCGAGTTCGACCTGGAGGTCCGCCCCGAGTTCGACGTTCCCCAATGGAAAGGGCTTCGCATTCAGCGACCGGTTTACGAGTTCGTCGAAGAGGACGTGGATCGGGCGCTGGAGCGCGCGCTGGCCAGCCACGGGCAGTTGGTGCCGTTCGACGGGCCGGCGGAACCGGGCGATTACCTCACGACGAACCTCACCTTCAGGCACGCGGGAGCGGTCCTCTCCCGTGCCGAGGAGGAGGTGATCCGCATCCGCCCGGTGCTCAGCTTCCGCGACGGAAGGATTGTCGGGTTCGACAAGGTGATGGCGGGTGTTCGGGCCGGAGAAACCCGGGAATGTCAGGCGGAGTTGACGCAGGATGCCCCGAACGTCCCCTTGCGGGGCGTCACCGTGAGTGCCACGTTCGAGGTGCTGGAGGTCAAGCATCTCGAGCTGCCCGAGCTGACACCCGATTTCCTCGAGTCGATCGGGGGGTTCGAGTCGGAGGCCGATCTGCGCGACGCGATTCGCGACAACCTCCAGCGGCAGTTGGAATACACGCAGCATCGGCGCGCCCGCGAGCAAGTAACCGCCACGCTGACGGCCTCGGCCGACTGGGATCTGCCGCCCGCCTTGTTGGAACGTCAGAGCCGGCGCGAGCTGGAGCGCGCGGTCATGGAGATGCGCCGCAGCGGTTTCAGCGACCAGCAGATCCGGGCCTACGAGAACGACTTGCGGCAGAACAGCCGGGAGTCGACCGCCCGGGCGCTCAAGGAGCACTTCATCCTGGAGCGGATCGCCGAAGACGAGGAGATCGTCGCCGAGCAGACCCAGGCCGCCTCGGCGCGCGCGGTGGCGACGCTCCAGAACTCCAAACTCGAACTCCAGGTGCGGATCGCCGAGACCGATGCCCAACTCGCCGAGCATCCGGACAGCGCTGCGCTCAAGGCGCAGA
>CAZDHR010000264.1:0-4942 GCA_964505295.1 uncultured Planctomycetaceae bacterium | reverse complement strand
ACGACTACGAGACGGAGATACGGCTTCTGGCGGCTCAGAGCGACGAGACTCCCCGCCGGGTGCGAGCGCGTCTGGAGAAGAGCGGCGGCATGGACGTGCTCCGAAACCAAATCATCGAGCGCAAGGTCGTCGAGCGGATCCTCTCCCACGCCAAGTTCAAGGACGTCCCGTGGCAGCCCGAGGAGACGGGAGCCGAAGCGGTCGACTGGGCGGCCGGCGGTGGAGAGCCGGAATCCGACATCCCCGTGGCCCAGCCCGAGGGCCCCGAGCGGGAAAAAGAGAGCGAGTCCGAGGGGTAGCGTCGGCTGGCCGGCGGGCGTTGGAGGAACGTGTCAGCGAGGAAAGCTCAGGGAGGAGAGGCCGCATCGCCGTGCGGCGGGCAGGAAGAGGAACATGGACGTGCTCGATCGGACTCGCAGCCCTTGGAACGTGCCGGCCGCACGCCGGCGCCCACCGTCTTGGATACCGTTCGAGGTGTGTCGTCTCAGGTCAGTTGTGTCCTCGATCCCTAGGTCCTTAGCATTATGAGTCTTTCCCAGCCGCTGCCGGTTGATCCACGCTTGGACTACCGCGACTACCAGCGTCAGCGTCAGTTGACTCTCGGCGATCTGCTGTTGGAGAACCGGATCATTCTCCTCCAGGGGGTGATCCACGACGGCAACGCCAACGAGTTGGTGATGAAGCTTCTGTACCTGCAGAGCGAGAACCGGCGCAAGGACATTCACTTCTACGTCAACTCGCCCGGCGGCAGCGTCAGCGCGACGCTGGCCATCTACGACACGATGCAGATCCTCAGTTGCCCCGTGGCCACGTACTGCGTCGGACTGGCCGCCAGCGGGGGAGCGGTGCTTTTGGCCGGGGGAGCCAAGGAGAAGCGGTTCGCCCTGCCTCACGCCAAGGTGATGCTCCATCAGCCCTACGGTCAGGTGGGAGGGCAGGTCTCCGACATCGAGATCCAGACCCAGGAAATCCTCAAGACCCGGGAGGTGCTCAACCAGATCCTGGCCGACCATACCGGACAGCCCTTGGATCAAATCGCCAAGGACACCGACCGCGACTTCTACATGACTGCCGAAGAGGCCAAGAAGTACGGCGTCGTCGACGATATCCTGACCAAGCACAAAACCCCTGAGGAGGAAGAGGACGAGAAGTAGCCAGGCAGGGCCTCCGACCGAGGCGAAAGGTCAGGGGGCAGGGGCCAGGATTTGTGTGTCTACGTGGAACTACAAGTCCTGACCCCGGACCCCTGGCCCCTGAACCCCGAGTGCTGACCCCTGGCCCCTGCTCGCTCGCCCTCAAACCCTGAGCGTCCCCGACTTGACTTGCTTGCCACAACTCTCCGAAGCCAAGTGCCCTAGAGGATACCGCCCATGCCCCTGATCCCTTACGTGATCGAAAAGAGCGGCCCCGAAGAGCGGGCGATGGACATCTACAGCCGGCTGATCAAGGATCGCATCGTCTTCCTCGGCTCCGGCATTAACGACGAGGTGGCCAACTCCGTCGTCGCCCAGTTGCTCTTCCTTCACTCGGAAGACGCCAAGGCGGACGTGCACCTGTACGTCAACTCGCCGGGGGGGAGCGTCACGGCCGGGCTGGCCATCTACGACACCATGCAGTTCATCAGTTGCGACGTGTCGACCTACTGCGTCGGACAATGCGCCTCCATGGGGGCCGTGCTCCTGGCCGCCGGGACCCCCGGAAAACGCAAGGCCCTGCCCAACTCCCGCATCCTCATCCACCAACCCCTGGCCGGCATGGAAGGCACCGCCGAAGACATCATGATCCATGCCAAGGAGTTCGCCAAGATCAAGGAACGACTCAACCAGATCCTGATCAAACACACCGGTCATCCCCTGAAGAAGATCGAGAAGGATACCGATCGCGATCGATTCATGTCGGCCGAAGAGGCACTCGAATATGGATTGATCGATCACGTCATCGAGCACGTCGCACAAAGCTGAGCCAGGGGGGCACGGGAAGAACGGAATCCCTGGTGCTTGTCGCAAACCTCCTCACGCGTTGATCCCTTTTTCGTCGTTCGCCCTCGCGCCTTCCATCTCCTCCCGGTGCGCGGTGGCAATGCCGGTTGCGTGGTCTCACTCCGTGTCGCTCTCTCGGCGAGGGTAATATGAAATCGTGGCCGCTTGCCATCTTCTGCGTCGCCGGCTTGGCGATGGTCGGGTGCCGCGCCGCTCCGCCGGCCGTTACCCTCCTGGAGCAGGAAAACCGCCAACTGGAGGCGCGACTCTACGAGCTGGCCGACCTGGTGGAAGACTCCCGCCAGGAGAACGAAAGGCTCCGCCGGCGCCTGAATCGCTACGATCGCGACGGCGGGCCGTCCGGCCTCGACTCGAAGGACGACGCCCCCGAGCCCCTCCTCGAACCGGCGCTACCAGGGCCCGACCTCGATCTGCCCGGCGGCTTGCAGTCGCCCAAGGTGGAAATGCCTTCGGCGGCCATCTCGGGCGGGAAATTCCTCGAGAAGCTCTCCGGTCGGAGCACGGCCGCGCCCGACGTTCGGCTGCCGGCCCCGCCCAACGAAGAGGCGCTCCACCAAGCCACGACCCCGGATCCTTCCGTCGGGGACCGCGAGCGCCAGCCGACCACCGACGACGACGTCCCCTGCCAAGCCGACAACACCCGGGTCGCCGCCATCACGCTGAACGAGCGACTCACCGGAGGCTACGACCTCGACCGGCGCGCCGGCCATGAAGGGATCATCACCGTCGTCGAGCCGCGGGATCGTGACGGACGGCTCGTCCCCGCCGCCGCGCCCGTCTCCGTGGTCCTGCTCGATCCGGCCCTGCCGGGCGACGCGGCCCGCGTGGCGCGATGGGATCTCACCGCCGACGAGGTCGCCCAGCGGTACCGCAAGACGCCGCTTTCCGAGGGGATCCACCTGGAGTTGGTCTGGCCGCGGGCCCTGCCGATCCACAGCCGGCTTCACCTGTTCGTCCGCTACCTCACCGACGACGGTCGCAAGCTCCAGGGCGACCGGGACATCGAGATCGACGTCCCCGCCCTGGAGGCCCAGCGCCCCATGCCGGCCGCCAACGCCCAATCGAGCCGCGAGCCGGCCCAGCGCACCACCGAGTGGCAGCAACGGCGCGCCCCGGCCACTCGACCCCCGGCCGACGAGCCGACCCGGACCGCGCTGGTCCCCCGAGCGACAAGCCCTCCCACCGTGCCATCCGAGCAGTCCCGGTCCTCGTCCGAGTCCTCGGCGCGTCGCCGCCCCGCCTGGTCGCCCGATCGGCCGTAGCACACGCATCTTGCGCGGCCCGCGCGCTGGTTCACCCTCGTTCCCAGGCTCTGCCTGGGAACGCCCTAACGCGAGGCTCCGGCTCGCCCCCACGCCGCCGGCGGCCGCGACCCATGTCAAGCGCGTCCCCCCGCCGCGAGGGCTCTTGCTCTTGCCGCAAAGGCCCTCCCGCACGCTCCAGTCATTTCTACTGCCCCCAGTTGTGCCCCCCAACTGGGTCTGGTATGCTCACTTGTGTGGCTTTCCCGTGGTGCCGCCAGAGGGGGGCTGGTCATGCCCAAGATATTCATCTCCTACCGGCGTGAGGACACCAGCTACCAGACCACTACGATCTACGAGTTCCTCAGGTCCAGGTTCGGCGAGGAAGACGTCTTCATGGACGTGGACACCATCCCGGCAGGCGTCGATTTCCGGGAGTACCTCCATGAGGCCGTGAGCGGCTGCGACGTATTGCTGGCGGTGATTGGCGAGCATTGGCTTGTGGATCGGCAGGGGAACCGCCGGCTCGAGGACGCGCGTGACTTCGTCCGGATCGAATTGGAGGCGGCCCTTCAGCGACATATTCGGTTGATTCCCGTCCTGGTGGGCGATACGACGATGCCGGGGCCCGGCGACCTGCCGGAGAGTATCCAGGACTTGGCTTTTCGCAACGCGG
Source organism: uncultured Planctomycetaceae bacterium (assembly GCA_964505295.1). Taxonomy (GTDB): domain Bacteria; phylum Planctomycetota; class Planctomycetia; order Pirellulales; family Thermoguttaceae; genus DATKZH01. Next base: position 1,025 of record CAZDHR010000264.1, on the reverse strand, counting down.
TCCAGGTGCGGCCGGGTCGGGATCTTCGCCCCGACATACGTCGGCTCATACGAGAGTTGGAGGCACCCGTCTCGCGGCCCAAAAGACCGGCAGCCGCGCCGCCACAGCCCGAAGCATCAGCAGCCGAAACGCCGTCCCCCGCACGCCAGCGTGTCTCTCGTTCGGCTTCCCGGCCAATGGTTGAGCCGCCCGTGCCATCCCCGCCCGCCGAAGCGGCCCAGGCGGGCGAGGTCATCACCAACTCGATCGGCATAAAGATGGTCCTGATCCCCGCGGGGGAGTTCCTGATGGGCTCGCCGGATTCGGACGAAGACGCTGACACCCGCGAAAAGCCGCAGCACCGCGTGAAGATCACGCGGCCGTTCTACCTTGGCGTCTCCCCAGTGACGCAGGAGGAGTACGAGCGGGTGATGGGCAAGAACCCGAGCGGCTGCAAGGGCGATCGGCAGCGCCCGGTGGAAACGGTCTCTTGGAACGACGCGGCCGAGTTCTGTCGGCGATTGAGTGAGAAGGAAGGAAAGACGTACCGGCTTCCCACGGAGGCCGAATGGGAGTATGCCTGCCGGGCCGGGAGGACCACCAAGTGGTGTTTCGGCGACTCGCAGTCGCAGTTGGCCGACTACGCGTGGTACGATGACAACTCGGGCGGTACGACGCATCCCGTGGGCGAGAAAAAGCCGAACGCTTGGGGTCTCTACGATATGCACGGGAACGTGTACGAGTGGTGCGATGACTGGTACGACCAGGACTACTACAGCGCGTCTCCCGCAGCCGACCCAAAGGGCCCAGACTCCACAGCATACCGTGTCCTTCGGGGCGGCTCGTGGTTCGACTTCCCGGGGCTCTCCCGTTCCGCCTACCGCGACTGGGACTCGCCAGTCTTCCGCTACCACGGCTACGGGTTTCGGTTGGCCAGGACTCCGTAGCGATTTGGGGTGTAGCGGTGTTACCCTTGATTCCCTTGATTCCGTGATTCCGGGGACACGAACCGATATTGACATTCTGGGGAATCTTCAGTAGCCTGT
>CAZDHR010000263.1:0-10258 GCA_964505295.1 uncultured Planctomycetaceae bacterium | reverse complement strand
GGCGTTCAACCGGCTGGCCGATCGGCGGCTCGACGCGCTCAACCCGCGGACGGCCAGTCGCCACTTGCCGACCGGGGCGCTGAGCGTGGCCAGCGTGGTCCTGTTCACCGCGGTCTCGTCGCTGGGGTTCGTGGCCGGGACGTTGTTGTTTCTGCCCAACCGCGTGCCGCTTGTTGCCTCGGTGCCGGTGCTGCTGTTCCTGTTCGCCTATAGCTTCACGAAGCGGTTTACGGTGTTATCGCACCTGTGGCTGGGGACGGCGCTGGCCCTGGCCCCGGTGGCCGCGTGGGTTGCGATCCGCCCGGAGCTCCACGGGGCCCCGGTGATCCTGGGCGCGGCGGTGATGCTCTGGGTGGCCGGCTTCGACGTGATCTACGCGTGCCAGGACGTGGAGTTCGACGTCCGGATGCGGCTTGGGAGCGTGCCGGCGCGGTTCGGCGTGGTTGGCGCCTTGCGCCTGGCGGCCGTCTTCCACCTGGGGATGGTCGTCCTGCTCTCGACCGTGCCGGTCGTCTACGACGAGTTCGGCTGGATCTACCTGGCGGGCGTCGGCGCGATCGCGGCCTTGTTGATCTACGAGCACGCCCTGGTCCGCCCCGACGACCTGACCCGCGTCAACCGGGCCTTCTTCCACGTCAACGCGGTGGTGAGCGTCGGGTTGCTGGTGATCGGGACGCTCGATCTGCTAATATGAACCCCTTGATGCCGCTTGCGGCTTCGCCCTTGCCAATCGACTCAAGCAATGACCCGAAACTCAGTCTGCGTCGAGCTGGAACGGATCGGCACGAAGGTCCGGACGGGCCGGCGGCTTTCTCCGTCCGAGGGCAAGCTTCTGTTTCGGCCGGAAACGGACCTGCACGCGATCGGCGAGTTGGCCAACCTTGTGCGCGAGCACAAAAGCGGCGACGTTGCCTACTACAACATCAACGCCCACCTGAACCCGACGAACGTCTGCATCTACCGCTGCCCCCTCTGCGCGTACAGTTGCGACGCCGACGATCCCAAGGCGTACGTGATGACCCACGACGAGATGCTCGCCCGGGGGGACGAGGCGGCCCGGAACGGCTGCACCGAGCTGCACATCGTCGGCGGCGTGCATCCGGAGAAGCCGTACGACTGGTACCTCGACATCATCCGCACGCTGCACGAAGCGCATCCTCGGCTGCACCTGAAGGCGTGGACCGCCGTGGAGATCGCCTGGTTCTCGCAGATTTCGGGCGAAAGCGTCGAGGCGGTGTTAAAAGGGCTCCTCGAGGCCGGCCTGGGCAGCCTCCCCGGCGGCGGGGCCGAAGTCTTCCACCCCGAGGTCCGGCAGAAAATCTGCCCGCGCAAGATCGACGCCGACACGTGGCTCGACGTCCATCGCACGGCGCACCGGCTCGGCCTCCGCTCCAACGCCACGATGCTCTACGGCCACGTCGAGAGCGCCGCGCACCGGGTCGATCACCTGATCCGCTTGAGGGAGCTTCAGGACGAGACCGGCGGCTTCCAGGCGTTCATCCCGTTATCGTTCCACCCCGACGGTACGCAGTTTGCCCACTTGCCCGGGCCGAACGGATTAGACGACCTCCGCACCATGGCCGCCAGCCGGCTGATCCTCGAAAACTTCGACCACGTCAAAGCCTACTGGATCTCGCTGGGCATCGGCACGGCCCAGACCGCCCTGGCCTACGGCGCCGACGACCTGGACGGCACGGTCCGCCACGAGAAGATCCATCACGACGCCGGCTCGACGGCGCCGGAGCACCTCTCGGTCGATGAGCTGCGGGCCCTGATCATCGAGGCGGGCCGCCGGCCGATCGAGCGCGACACGCTCTACCGTCGCGTCGCGCGGAGCGGGGCCAAGTGGCGGAGTCTGTCGTGCCAGACTTCGTAGTGACCGCGTTCATGCGGTCTGAAGCCGCTTCGGAGTGCTTGGCCCCGATGGAGATCCCCGTCGCGCCTTGGTATAACGTGGGCTGGCCGGGAGACGCCTCTTGTCCATGTCGTAGGGGAGGGTAAGGGGCGCGCCGTGGCCCTTCCGGCCGCGTTCTTTAGAGCGAGAACACGTGATTTCAGGTGGGAGGAGCTTCTCATGGTCAATCGCCGAACACGTCATCGATTCGTCGCCCTGTTGTCTTTCTTGACCTGCGCGGCGGCGTACACTGCGGTTGCGGGCGAGCAGGAGCTGGTTGCGCCCGGAGCCAAGGTCCAGCGGCTCGCCGACGGCTTCCTCTTCACCGAAGGACCGGCACGCGACGCTGAGGGGAACGTCTACTTCTCCGACATCCCCAACAACCGCATCCACGTCTGGTCGCTCGACGGCAAGCTCACCACGTTTCGTGAAGACTCGGGCGGAGCGAACGGGCTCTTCTTCGACCGCCGCGGAAACCTCGTGGCCTGCGAGGGCGGCAACCGTCGGCTCACGTCGATCGCGCCGGACGGGAAGGCGACCGTCCTGGCCGACCGCTTCGAAGGCAAAAAGCTCAACAGCCCCAACGACCTCTGGATCGACCCGCGCGGCGGCGTTTACTTCACCGACCCCCGCTACGGCAAGACCGAAGGGCTGGAGCAGGACGGCTTCCACGTCTATTATCTGCTCCCGAGCGGCAATCGGTTGTTCCGCGTGCTCGACGACCTGGTCAAGCCGAACGGCGTCGTCGGCACGGCCGACGGCAAGCTGCTCTACGTTACCGACGCGGGCGACGGCAAGACCTACGTCTACCGCATCCAGCCGGACGGCTCGCTCTCGGACCGCCGTCAGATCGCCCCGGTGGGCGCCGACGGCATGACGCTCGACGAGCAAGGGAATCTCTACCTTGCGCGCAACGTGGTGCACGTCTACAACCCGGGAGGCGAAAACATCGCCACGATCGAAGTCCCGGAGGCCCCGTCGAACGTCTGTTTCGGCGGCCGGGACCGGCGCACGCTGTTCATCACCGCGCGCAAGGGCCTGTACGCGATACGCATGAGCGTACGGGGGCAGTAGCGTCCGACGCAACCGCAAACAGACAACTGAAATCGAGCAACCGCCATGTCCAGATCGCGGGGTTCGACGTCAAGTAGCGCCCATCGAGGGAGAGCACGCCGGCTCCATCTCGGCTTGCTTGCGGCCGTAGCCGTGTTGGTGGGCTCGATCTCCTCGGCCCGCCCTTCCGACGTGGATTCGCTGGGGAACCGGCAGCTCGCCGCAATCGGCCTGGTGGACGTGACCGCCGCCCCGTTCAACGCCGACGCCACCGGCAAGCGCGACGGCACCGACGCGCTTCAGCGGGCCATCGATTTCGCCCGGGACCACCAGATGGTGACCTTCTTCCCGCCGGGCACGTACACGGTGAGCGACACGCTGCGGTGCATCCACGGGCGCCACGATCCGGTGACGCTCGAAGTCCGCACCAAGAGCCGCGACGTGCCCTGTGTGCTCGTCGGATCGCGGATCGGCAAGACGCGCCCGCGGATCGTGCTCGCGCCCGGCTCGCCCGGGTTCAACGATCCGGCACGTCCGAAGTACGTAATCCACTTCTGGGCCCGCGGCCTCGGCGAAGCCCCGCCGGAGGAACCGCAGCCGAACATCAGCATGAACCAGATGCTGATCGGCATCGACGTGACGATCGCCCCCGGCAACGCCGGCGCGGTCGGCGTCCGGCACCGCGCGGCGCAGGGGTCGGGCGTGCAGGACTCGACCATCGATGCGACGCACGGCTACTGCGGGCTGGAAGGCGGGGCGGGCTCGGGCGGCAGCCACGCCAACGTGACGGTGATCGGCGGCCGGATCGGCGTTGACCTGCGTCAGACGCAGCCGGCCTCCACCATTACCGGATTCACCCTGATCGGCCAAACGGAGACGGCCCTGCTCTGCGCCGGGCGCCAGGCCGTCTGCGCCGTCGGCCTGCGGATCGAGATGGAAGGCCCGGGCCCGGCGATCGTCACCCGGCCGGGATGGGCCGCACACCACGGACAGCTCTGCCTGGTGGATAGCTCGATCGACTTCAGCCGGTCGGGCGGCAACACGGCCATCGACGCCGAATCGAGTCTCTATCTGGAGAACGTGTACGTGCGCGGCGCCGGGACGTTGATCCGCCAGACCGGCAAGCCCGAGACGACGGCCGCGGCGCAGGGCTGGACGCACGTCTCCCAGTACGCCGCCGGCGTGCCGGAGAAGTACCGGGCCCGGAAGTACGAGAACCGCGTGTTCGAGTATCCGGCGCCGATCTTCGTCGACGGCAAGCGTTGGGAGGAGCCGGTGCTTGCGCACGTGGAGCCGGGCGCCGCGCCGCCGGCCGATCTCGTGTCGCGGCACCTCTGGGAAGACGACTTCCCCGGCTGGCAGTCGCCGGGCGCCGTGAGCGTGAAGAGCCCTCCCTACTCCGCCGCGGGCGACGGGGAGACCGACGACGCCGCGGCGATTCAACGGGCCGTCGACGAGCACGAGATCGTCTTCCTGCCCAAGGGGCGGTACGCCGTGAGCCGCACGATCCATCTGCGGCCCGAGACGAAGCTCATCGGGGCCTTCCGCTGCTACACGTGGCTGGTGCCCCTCGGCACGGAGGACGGCGACTTCCTGGACGGCGACGCCCCGCGTCCCGTGTTGGACACGGCCGATGATCCCGACGCCCGGACGATCGTCGCCCTGCTGGGCATCGAGGTGTCGCACGAAGCGCCCGGCGCGTATTGCCTGCGATGGCGGTGCGGCCGGCACTCGATCTTTCGGGCGACGAACACGGTGGTACGCACGCCTTGGGGACGCCGGGGGGAGTCGGCCCCGCTGGTCAACCACCCGGTGGTGCTGGTGACGGGCCACGGGGGCGGCAAGTGGTACAACTTCCACCAGGAAAGCTACCGGCGCCAGGGACCCGACTATCGCCACCTGCTCGTGGAAGGAACCGCCGAGCCGCTTCACTTCTACCAGTGCAATCCCGAGCATGCGCGAAGCGACTCGAATATGGAGCTGCGCCGGGCGCGCTTCGTCTCGATCTACGGCCTGAAGGGCGAATACAACCGGCCGATCCTGACGATTCGCGACTGCGACCACGTGCGTCTGTTCGGCTACGGCGGCAATGCGGCGGCGAGCGAGGGGCACGCCCTGTTCGTGGTTGAGCGCACGCCCAACTTCCTCTTGGCCAACCTCGTCGACTCGCCGCGCATGCCGCAGGGGATTCCCGACACGTTTTTCGCCGGCGACGGCGTGGACCCGCGCCGCTGGCACATGGTCGAGGAACACGCCCGCGAAGGCCCGATCGTACGCACCGAGCCCTTGGACCGGCCCGTGCTCTACCAGCGCGGCCGGGCGCAAGCGGGGCCGAAACCTCCGCGGTGAGACGATTTGTTGCGTCTTTCGGCGAGGATTTTTGGGCGCCGCCAGCCCAAGTACCGCATGAATGCGGTCACTACGAACGCGTCGGACGTCTTCTCAGATCCCCGCCACTTCCCGCCACGTCTTGGCCATCAGGGCGTGACCGGCGAGCGTGGGGTGGACGCCGTCGCCGGCCCAGTAGGACGGCGGAGCCTGCTTGGCCGCCTCATCGAACATCGACTGGAACGGCACCAACGCGAGGCCCATCTCGTCGGCCAACTTTCGGGCGACCGCCCGGCGCTGGTCGAACTCCGGGAACCAGTCGTCGTTGACCGCGCCGCACCGCAGCACGAACGGCTCGCAGACAATGATCCGCACGCCGGGGATCTCCTTGCGCGTGCGCACGAGCAGCTCGCGATAGCCCGTCTCGTAGTCCGCGACCGTGCCGTCGTATCGCCCGGCCAGCTTGTGCCAGATGTCGTTGACACCGATGAGGATGCTCAGGACGGCCGGTTTCAGGGCGACCGCGTCTTCCTGCCAGCGCCCGGCCAGATCGGGCACCTTGTTGCCGCTGATGCCCCGGCTGTAGACCTCCAGTTGCAGTTCCGGATGGTCGGCCAGCAAGGCCGCGGCGAGCAGGCACGGATAGCCGCGCCCGAGGCCGGGCCAGGCGTTCGGCCCGTTCCGCTTCCGGTCGCGCCCCGCGTCGGTGATCGAGTCGCCCTGGAACAGCACGACGCTGCCGCGCTCCAGTTCAATCTTCTCCGCACAGGCGGCCTGCCGGGGCACCAGCGCGCTCGACGCCGCCAGCGCCCCCCCCGCGGCCGCCCCGGCTCGAAGAAACGTGCGGCGACTGACTCGATCTCGGTTCGATTCGGACATGGTGGTTGTGCTCCTAGTAGTCAGAAAACGTGGTGTCGTACATCGGCTGCTCCAGCCCCAAGACAAGCGAAGCCGCTTGATTCAGGCTAGCGCCATTCGAGCCCAATCGCGGTGACCTCGAGCGTCCGGTAGCCGTCGTCGGTGCGGAGCGTCACTTCGACCTGGGCTTCGTCGCCGGCCGGTAGGGCGGCCAGTTCCGGCTCCAGCTCCGCCCAGCGGAGGCGGATCGAGGCGGCGTCGAGCCAGGGGACGTTGTAAAAGGTGCGGATCACGTCCGGCGGCCAGTCGCCCTGCTGCACCAGCACGACGCCCTCGACGCTCGGGCCCGGGGCGAGCGTGTACGTGCCTTCGTGCTCGCGGACGTTCTCCATAAGCGGGGCACCTGATGCCACACTCAGGCAGACGATGAGGTATACCAACAGATCGTCCTTTCCCTGCTCGGGTCCGTTGCGCAGTTTCCCAAAAAAGGCGGGAGCCAAAGCGCCACTTGACGCAGCCGTCCGTGCCGCCGAGGACTTGGCTCGGCAGATGGATCGGCCCGGTCCGCGTCGAGGAGACCTATTCCGACGCGGTCGCCGCCGCGTTGGCAGACGACCGGCGGGGCTGGATGACGCGCAAGTCGGCTGGAGGGCGAATCCGAAGCGGCACGGACGGCCCCGTCAGCGGCGGATCAAGTCGGGGCCCGAGCCGCAGGTCTTCTCGTAGTAGCCGTCGCCGGCCTTCTTGTACTGGGTGAAGCCCTTTTCTCCCAGGCTCTTGGGGCTGAGCATCGCCTTGGTGCCCTTGATCGGGGCGAACGAGGAGAAGACGCGGTGGCACTTGCGGCCGCACTTGGGGCACTTCTTCAGCGGCGGGTCGGCCACCTTCTGCATCACCTCGAATCGGACCCGGCAGTATTCGCAGCCCTCGCCGTCCGGCTCGTATTCATAGAGAGGCATCACTCGCTCCTCCGACGATTGCGTCTTAGATGCTTCCGCTTCGCCGGCAAGATTCCACGGAACCCAATACGTGTTTCGTTCCCTTGGCGAACCCACCAAGTATAACGCGCCCGCCCCCAAATTCAGTACGTCCCATTTCTATCGGGGGTTCCACGCGTTCTTCGCATTCGCGGACTACCCCCCACTCGGACCACGGGGCATTGGACTATTCGGAGGGGGCTTCATACAGTTCGACCTCCTCCGGGCGCAACGCCGCAGTACCTCCCATGGGGCATGAGAGGGCACCCGGGATAACCCTCACAATCGTTGGAATAAGACAGCCCAGCGGCCGATGAAGGTAGAGAGGCCATCGTCCTTCACGTACCCTGGATAAGATCGGCTAAATCGGGTGCTTGGGCAGACTTCCCGAGAGCACGGCTTGATGCTCCGCGTGGCCTACCTGGCCATGCTGGCCGCGACGCTCGCCGGGCTCGCTGGTCGGGTTCGTCACGGTCCTGGGTATCTCCACACGCAACGGGATCATGCTCATCAGCCACTACCGGCACCTGGAAGAGCGAGAGGGCATGCCGTTCGGCACGCCGCTCGTCCTCCGCGGCGCTGAGGAGCGCCTGGCCCCCATCTTGATGACCGCCCTGACCACGGCCCTGGCCCTTCTTCCCCTCATCGTCGCCGGCAACCGCCCCGGCCACGAGATCGAGTACCCCATGGCCTGGGTGATCGTCGGCGGCCTGGTCAGCTCGACGCTCCTCAACCTGCTCTTCATGCCCGCCCTCTATCACGCGTTCGGCAAGCGGCGGACGCCGGTGGTCTGAAGATGCACGCGGCGACATGAAGTCGGGTGGCGATACGGGGTTGGCCACGTTTCGTCCGAAGGCGAGTGCTGTCGGGGGGGGCATGCCCCCTAGTCGGAGTGACTTGGAAGCCGCGACGAGGAGTGCACGCCAGTGCTGACGGGCATGACCGAAGAGTTGAAATCGCGCCTCAACAGACCGCAATCGCGTTCTGTGCTCAAAGGGCACCTTTGGCCGGGATTCCCCAGTTACAAGCGTTGCTCCGGAGAAAGCTCTGGGACGACGTCATGGACAGCCTCGCGTCCGGCAAACGCTACCAGGCCATAGCCCGTAAACTCAAGGCGGCCCTCCAAACATGAATGCCCTTCGACTTACAGTCTGAGATAGTTGGACCTTCAGGTATTTTGAAAGGGATCGCTTTGCGGCTCGCGTCTTCCGCGTCCGTTTCGGCCGACCACTTCCAACCGTTGACCGGCTTGGACGCCTTGCGCTCGGGAGCCGCGCCGACGCCGGATTCGGCGGGAGCGTCCGGGCCTGGCTTGAGCGTCTTATTGTTGACGTCCGCCGGGAGTGTCTTCCCTTCGGCCACGCAGGTCATGATCTTCACGAAAGAGGCGCCTCGATTGGGCGTGCCCGGATCGATCTTCTGTTTCTCATTCCAGCGTTGTGCGATCCTCGCCGATTTCTCCCGGCTCAATGTCGCCAAGACACGGTCGACGTACTCCTGATGCTTGGCGGGGACGTACTTCTCAGGCAGGTCGCTGGCGTCGATCCGTGCCAGTAATTCTGCACGGGGCGAGTCGATCGGTCGGGAGTTTGCACCATCGTTCGGACGGCCCTCACCCTCGGAGGGAGAGGGAACTGACACGGTGTCGTCGGGCCCGAGCTCTTTGATGAAGACGTTGCGATATTCGATAGGACACGGATTTTCGTCGCCGAGGTTGTCGCCGTGCACCACGACGTGCTTCTGCAGCCGGATCGGTGCCGGCTCCATGTTGATCATCCAGTCGTGATACCGGAAGTTGTCGTAAAGTACCTCGCCGTCGTACTCGGCCGAGAAGGTCCGGCCCTTCATGGTCAGCTTGACCGTGTGCCAGACTCCGACTTCCGGATCAATGTGCCTGACATGAGGCTTTTCTTCCTCCCGGAGTCCCATCCTCTCGGCAGTTTCTTTCGGCAGGAAGTAGTAACTTTCCAGGTGTCCCATTCCGCCCTTGGATCTCAGGTTGAACTGTTCCTGGTCTCCGAAGCCCGGGATCTCGGGAATCAGTCGCCGGAAGCTGATGCCGCTGTCCGAAAGCGTGGGCATGCGGAAGTCGAGCATCAGGATGAAATCCCGGTAATGCTCCTTCGTTGCCAGGCAGGCGCCCCACTCCCTGAGCAGCCCGTGCGACTTGAGCACACCGTCCTCAATCGACCAGTACTGCTTGACCGCCGGCGGCGTGTGCCAGCCGGTGAAGTCCTTGCCATTGAATAGTGCAGTGAATCCCTTTGGTGGGACGTTCAGCCGGGACACGACCGGTATGGTTTGCGGTTCTACCGATCCCTCATCGCCCCCATTCCAGGGGCGCACACGAATGTTCCGCAGCGCGATCGGACCGTAGTCACCCTGGAAGACGACGCGTCCGTGGGGAAACTGTTTGCGATCCCAGTTGGGGCCGTGCGCGTAGGGCATTTCCTGGTTCTCTTGGACGACAGCGCCGTTGTGCACCACTTTGACGAATTTCGCGTTGACCGTCTTGGTGCCGGCTTCGTCGAATCGAGGCGATTGGAAGATGATGTCCATCGTCTGCCACTGGCCCGGCGGCTTGGCGGCGTTGACTCGAGGCGGCGAGCCTGCGTCGATGTGGCGGTAGGACGGTGTGCCCGGCTCGCCTTCGGCACGCGGATAGATCCCGCCGCAATGGGCCCCGGTGGGCGACTCGACGTGCGCGCTATCCAGGATTTGAATTTCGTAGTTGCCGTGAAAGATGACACCCGAGTTCGAGCCCTTGGCCACCATGAATTCCACGTGCACCTGCACGTCTTGATAGGCTTCTTTCGTAACAAGGCTGTTGGTGCGGCCGGTCTTGCCGTTGATCAGGACGCCGGTTCCCGGCTTGCCGACAAGCAGTCGGTTCTGGTCCGGGTTGAGCATGGCGTCGCCGGCCTCGTACCAATCGCCGGTTGGTTGGCTCAAGACGGCGAAGTCGTCGCTGACTGGCGGACGGCCACCGTCATCGGCCGCCGAGGCCCGGCCGAGCGAAACGAGCAACATCGCGGCGGCTAAGAACGTCGATCCCATCGATAGAGATGTCTGCATCAGAGAACTCTCCGGTCTAGAAGTCAAGTCTCCCCTTCTCTCTGCGTGCTCTGCACTACTAACCTCAAACATC
>CAZDHR010000262.1:0-10264 GCA_964505295.1 uncultured Planctomycetaceae bacterium | reverse complement strand
TCAAGTCGGTAAACAGGCGGAAGAGCGACTCGGGCAGGTCGTGCCCGCCCCCGTTCTGCGAACGCCGGCACAATTCCCGAACCATGCCCTGAAGATCGCTGAGCTGCCCCTGCACTTCCTGGGGAATCTCCGGAACCGGCGCGAAGTCGTGGCCCGAGCGCGTTTGCGCCCGCGGATCGCTCGGCGGCGCTTGCGCGGCGATCGACGGCTCGAACGACACGGCGGAGGCCGCGGAACGAACCGTCTCGGGCTCGACGCTCGCGCGCTCGGGCAGACGGCTGGGGACGTTCACCCCGGCCGACGCCGTCACCTCGATTTGCGGTGCGCCCCGGATCAACCCGAACAACCGACGGCTCGATACTTCCCGCGTGTGCAGCACCGCCGCGTCGGGCCCCAACTCCCGCCGCACCAGCAGCAACGCTTCGTGCATGGTCGCGGCACGGTAGCTCCTAATCTCCATCGCTCCATTCTCCTCCTTCGGCGGCATCGAGCCACGTCCCAAAGCCTCAGCATTCGAACCGGAAGCTTCTCAAGCCCCGTCTCACTTCAGCCCTCTCCCGTCCGGCCCCGCCGTTGCGCCCTCGGCTCGTTACTCTTCACTCCCCACTCCCCACTCCTCACTCACCTCGCATCCGCGACCCTCGCCCGGGATTCGATCTTGGTATCCCGGGTGACCTCGTTGTAGCTGAGCACGACCAGGTCCGGCAGATGTGCCGACGTAATCTCCCTTAGCGCCGCGCGGATCTGTGGGCTGACCAGCACGACCGGTGGATGGTTGGCGGCCACGAGCTTCTTGACCTCGGCGGCGATCAACCGACAGGTGGTCTCCACCGCCTGAGGCGACATGCGGACGAACAGCCCTCGCTCCGTGTGTTCGAACCCCGCCCGAATCCGATCCTCCAGGGCCGAGTCGAGCGTGACCACGCGGAGGCACCCCTCGGCGTCGCGATACCGCGTGGAGATCGTCCGCGAGAGCTTCGCCCGAACCAGCTCGGTCAGGAGGATCGCGTCCTTGGTCCGCGGGGCGTAGTCGCCCAGGGTCTCCAGGATGGATCCGAGCTGGCGAATCGGCACCTGCTCCCGGAGGAGCATTTGGAGAATCTGCTGGACCTCGGCCAGCTTCATCACGCCGGGGATCAGCTCGTCGACGACCGCCGGGGACGTTTGCCGCAACTCGTCGACCAGATGCTTGGTAGCGTCGCGCGTGAGGATCTCGTCGGCGTGCTTCCGGACCGTCTCCATCAAGTGCGTGGCAATCACCACGCCCGGCTCGACCACGGTGTAGCCGTGCATCTCGGCCTGGTCGCGTGCGCCGGGCGCGATCCAAACGGCGGCGGTGCCGAAGGCAGGGTCTTTGGTCGGCGTTCCCGGCACCCGGCCCGTCGTCACGCCCGAATCGATCGCCATCAGCATCGCCGGCTCGACGGCGCCGTCGGCGACCTGCATGCCGGCGACCTTGACGCGGTACTGGTGCTGGTCGAGCTGGAAGTTGTCGCGGATGCGAACCTTCGGCAGGATGATCCCGATCTCTCCGGCCACCTTCTGGCGGATGCGGTGGATCCGCTCCAAGAGATCGCCACCCCGCCCAGGATCGGCCAGCTTGATCAGGCCCACGCCGATTTCCAGCTCCATCGGATCGACGATCAGATAGTCCTCGACGCGCTCGTCGGGCTTCTTCGCCTTGTCGGCCCGCTTCCTGGCCTGCTCCGACGCCTGGGCCTGGGCCGTTTGACGCGACAGGATCAAGGCCAATCCGGCGCAACCGGCGCCGATCATTGCCAAGGGGATCGCCGGCAGGCTGGTGAAAATCAACACGCCCAGAAATGCGCCCGTCACCGCCAACGCCTGCGGTCGCGAGAACAACTGCCGGAGGAATTCGCTCGGCAGGTTCACGCTTTTGCTGCTCCGGGTGACCAGCAGCCCCGCGGCCAAGGAGATGAGAAACGCAGGCACCTGGCTTACCAGGCCGTCGCCGATGGTCAGCTTGGTGAACAGGGAGGCGGCGTCGGTCACGCTCATCCCCGCCTCGACCACGCCGATGAACAGCCCGCCGACGATGTTGATCAGCGTGATCACGATCCCCGCGATCGCGTCGCCGCGCACGAACTTGCTGGCACCGTCCATGGCACCGAAGAAGTCGGCCTGACTGGTGATCTCCTCGCGCCGGCGTTGCGCCTCGCGCTCGTCGATGATTCCGGCGTTCAAGTCGGCGTCGATCGCCATTTGGCGACCGGGCATGCCGTCCAAGGCGAATCGGGCGGCCACTTCGCTGATTCGCGTTGCTCCCTTGGTGATCACCACGAATTGGATCACCACGATGATCACGAAGATGATCAGCCCCACCACGATCTTGTCGCCGGCCACAAACTCGCCAAAGCTCTTGATCACGCCCCCGGCCGCCAAGAGATCGTCCGTCTCCGCCCGGGTGAGGATCAGCCGCGTGGTGGCCACGTTCAACACCAGCCGAAAGAGCGTCGTGGCCAGAAGCAGCGAAGGGAAGATGCTGAACTCCAGCGGCGTGCGCACGTAGATCGTGGTCAGCAGAATGATCACTGCGACCGTGATGTTCGTCGCCAGCAGCACGTCCATCAGCCCCGCCGGCAGAGGGACCATAATCACCAGCACGCTGGCGATGAAGCCAGCGGGCAAGATCAGGTCCCGGATGCGGTCGAGCGGCACCGCACCGGCGCGCGGCGGGGCATCAGAAGCCATCCGTCTCTCCGGACGCGCTTGGGTATTCGGTCGCGATGGGTTCTGGGTAGAAGTGAGGAGCGGGAAAGTATCCGAAACGTGCCAAGATGTCCAGGTCGGTTTGATGCGGGCGGCACCCTATAAGAGGTATGCGACTTCCTCCGATTTCGGGGTGCCGGCAGTGAGAGGCTGTCCGGAAAGGCCCCCTCTCCCTCTGGGAGAGGGGACCTAACGTTGGCGCTTTCCGGACAGCCTCTCAGAGTACGGCATCGGCGAAGGGGACCGGTCGCACTGCGATCGTCCACACGCTTCAAGTTCCCCCGACGCCAGGGCGATATCAGTTCCAGGCGGCTCGCCTTGGCTACCTCTTTCGGGGGACCGGCCGACGTTCCGCGCTTACGGACCCAGAAGACCCGACCCGACGGACTGCCATGCGCGACCCACGATGGGGACTCTCCCTCGTTGCCCTGCTCGGACTGGCGGTCCTCGCCGGCTGCGAAGCACGTTGTCCGGCGGACAGCCCTGCGCGGCAGACCCCTTCCCCCTCGCCGCCGACCAACGGGACGCCCGAAGGCCTTTTGTTCGTTCGAGGCTATCTTCGGGGGTACGAGCAGGCCCGAGAGGCCGGCCAACCGATGCTGGTCTTCTTCGCGGCCCCCGATTGCAGCTTTTGCCAACAGATGGTCCGCGAGGCATCGGCGGATGAGCAGGTGGTGCACCTGTCGAGGCGGTTCGTGTGCATCCTCGTCGACGCTGACACGGAACCCGATGTCTGTCGGGAGTTCCGCGTTCGGGCGTACCCGACCATCCAGTTCATGTCGCCCCGGGGCGTGCCCTTGAATCGGGTGACGGGAAAGACGCCGGCCAGTCAGCTCGCTTCCCAAATGCAGGCCGCGCTGCAAGCCACCGCCAGCCGGCTGCGGTACGTCCGAGAGACGGCCGTCCGTTAGGCGGGGCCGCAGAACGGCACGATCGTGCCGTTCCGCGCAGCAGGTCTCGGCTGCCCCTCGCATGGGTGGTTCGCTTCGGCCGGAACCGATCGCAAGTTCTGCGCGCCGGAATCTTGCGGGTGCGCCTGCCGGCCGATTACCATGCGATGCGAGGTGACCGGGCCTCGACGAGGGCGCAGAGAAAGGACCGTATCGGTGTCTGGCTGGTTGCGCTTTGGCTTTACGCCGGGGATACTCCTGTTGGCCGGGATGGCTCTCGTCGCCGAGGAACCGGCCGGATCGGCACACGCGGCCGTGCAGGTCTCGGAAGCGAAGCCCGACGAGCACGGATTCCTCGTCCATACGGTCCGCTCCGAGTACCAATCGGGACCGACGCGGATCAAGGTCCTCCTGCCCGACCCGTTGGAAGAGGGCCGACGATACCCGGTGCTGTACGTTCTGCCGGTGGAGGCGGGCGAAGGCACCCGTTGGGGCGACGGGGCGGCGGAGGTGAAGAAGCACGACCTCGCCAACCGGCACGGTCTGATCTGTGTGCTCCCCACGTTCTCGCAACTGCCCTGGTACGCCGACCATCCCACCGACCCCGGCATCCGGCAGGAGAGCCATTTCCTCCGCGTCGTGGTGCCGGCGGTGGAGCGCCGGTATCCGGCGATCGCCAAGCCCGAAGGACGGTTGTTGCTGGGCTTCAGCAAATCGGGTTGGGGGGCGTTCAGCTTGCTTCTGCGCAATCCGCAGATGTTCGGCAAGGCGGCCGCCTGGGACGCTCCCCTGGCTGAGGACCGCCCGGCCCGCTTCGGCATGGGACCGATCTTCGGCCCGCAGGAGAACTTCGAGCGCTACCGTATCTCGGCCCTGCTGACCAAGCAGGCCGACGCGCTCCGCGGGAAGCCCCGCCTGGTGCTCACCGGATACGACAACTTCCGCTCGCATCACGTCGAAACGCACAAGCGACTGGTCGCCCTGGGCATCCCGCATACATACCGCGACGGCCCGCGCCGGGATCACCACTGGCACAGCGGGTGGCTCCCCGAGGCGGTCGACCTGCTCATGGACGCGGAAGCGCCGTAGGTAGCTGGCGCGAAGTGCGTTCGGCGCGACGACAGGCGGAATGGTCAAGCATAAGGAATCCAACGCGATGAGACTTGTTCGTGTGCTCACAGGCGTGTGCGCTCTCGGCGCGTGCTTGTTGTCTTTTGAAACCGTTTACCCAAGCCAGACGCCTCCGCGGATCGAACTGGAGGAGTTCCGTATCGAGCCGGCGACCGTGCGGCTCGGGGAGCCCTTCGTCATACACGCGCGGGCCGCGGCAACGGGTGTGAAGCTCGGGAGCTTCCTGCTCCGCACCGCGGACGAAGTGCGTGAAGAGTACACGATCCCCGGCTTCCCGCTCTATTCCAGCGGCAAGTACTACGTGGCCGAGGAGGGCAAGTACTCCCTGAAGGACAACGGCCGACTCGATCGCAATCCGCAACCGAACGCGTTCTCCCTGGAGGTGAGCACGCAAGGCTGGAAACCGGGGACCTACTGCTTCGCGTTCTTTGCCAGTTGCCGCCCTTCGACCGGCCCGTTCGTCGCCGCCCGGCACGACTTCGCCGTCCTGGTCGAGGGCGACCGCGTGATGATCGAGGATCTGGGCAGCACGACTCCGGGCCGGAGCCGGACGATCGCGGCCTTCGACGTGGCACCCACGGAGATCGAGCCGGGGCAGCCCGTGACGCTTTCGCTCGAGACCGGCGCCGCGGCCATCCGGGGTATCGAGATCACCAACCCGTACTGTATCCCTGCCGACGAGACGCTCGGCGGCTTCTCGCACGTCGCCGACGAGAGGAAATCCTACTTCGGGCCGCCCGGCTCCCGGATCATCGCCGACAACGGGGACCTCGATCGGGACACGGCCCAGGGCAAGCTCGTCCTCGAAATGGACACCCGCGCCTGGCCCGCCGGCGCCCATCACTTGCTCGTCAACGTGATCGGCTTGGCGGGTCGCCCGTTGGATCATCGCTCGTTCGCCGTCAAGGTGGTCGGGCCCGGCGATCGCTTGAAGGTCACGGTGGAAGACTCGTACTACTTCGCGCCCGGCACCCATTTCGAGAAGTTCCTCCAGCTCCGCGACGGCACGCTGCTCTGCGCCGGCAAGCGCTCCGTGGATGGTGGCCTTACCTGGCAAGACGGCACGGGCGGGTTCGGCGTCGGGGGCGTCGAGCTGGACGACGGTACGGTGCTCGGGCTCCAGTACCGGTGTCTGCCCGAGGAAGCAGAAGAGGGCTGGTACCGGGTGGAAAGGTCGCTCTCCGTGGACGGCGGGCAGAGCTTCGAGAAGACGCAAGCCCGCGTGTTCGTCCCCCAGGCCAAGGCGGCGATGGGGCACGGGCCGCACGTCGGCCCCCTGTTCATGCGATCGATCGTCGCACGGCCCGACGGATCGCTCGTGGCGCTCTTTGCCGGCTGGTTCCACGGGGACGACACGCCGTGCCCCTACGGACGAGGCCGCCCCTACTCCCGGAGCTACACGTGCGAGTCGAGCGACGGCGGGCGCACGTGGCGCTACGTGGACACGATCGGCTACGCCGAGCTGGGCAGTGAAGGCTACAACGAGGGCACGATGCGGCGCCTTCCCAGCGGAGAGCTGCTGGCCGTGCTCCGCACGGGCAACGAGAGAGACCTCGCCTGCCAAGACAACCCCATCATGTGGACCACCAGCCGCGACGAGGGGCGCACCTGGTCGCCGCCCGAGCGCACGGGGGTCGAAGGGGCGTATCCCAGCCTGGCCGTGTTGAGCGACGGGCTGGTGGTGATGAGCTACGGCCGGCCGGGTGCCATGCTCGTCTTCAGCGCCGACGGCGGCCGCACCTGGACCGATCCGACCGTCGTCGACTCAACGCCCTACTCCGGGTACACCGACGTGGTGGAAATCGGCCCGGGAGTGTTGCTCGTCGGATTCGGGGCCCGAGACCACCTCGATCCGAAGACCGGCACCCGCGCCGACCAGCTTCGGCTGGCGCGCGTTCGCTACAAACGTGCTCGGCGATAGCGGGGGCGATGGGGCCTGCGGCGTGTGCCGCGGCCAGCCAGCGAGAACGGAACGTCTGGTGCAATGATCGTCCATCCGGAGTGGGCCGTTGAGGGTCGGCGAGACGGTTCCAGCGCGCTTACTCGACCCGGGTCGTGCCGCCGAAACCGCTGCGTGGTCCCGTGATCCGTCGCGACTGGCGAGGCGTGGTCACGAAGAAATAGTAGAACATATATGTGTTGCCGTACAGAGCCCGAGTCTGCTCGGGCGGCCCCTGCCCGCCCAAATAGGGCGCCGAGTTTTGGAGGAACTTGTCCACGTGTGCGATGGCGGCCGCGTCGTAGCGGAACCCCCGCAAGTCGACGCGCATCCGCTCCGCCCTCTCCTTCAGCAAGAGCGCTTCCTGGCAGTGGCTTGGTATCGAGACGTATCCCGCCGTCCTGAAGAGGTCGACGTTCCCTGCAATCGTTGTGATGGAATCCTGCCCCTTGTCGAGGAGTAGCCACGCCACGAGGTAGTCGAGCCCCATCCGATTGTCCGGCCTCTTGGCGAGCAGCGTGACGAACGGGACGGTCGGGTCTTCAAACATGTACCCGTCCACGTCAGGAAGGCGTGTTCTGAGATCGTCGAACTCCCTTTCCGCCGCGTCCGCGTCGGCGAGGATCGCCTGGTAGCGGCGCGCGAAATCCCCGTGGAAGAGGGTCCTCTCCAGCACGTTCAGATACTTGGCGGCCATGGCGTAGTTGCCGTTGACCATGCTGCACTGCGCCATCCGCTTCATGTTGTCGTACGTGGTTCCCCGGAGACACATGTGGTTGTAGGCATGTCGCAACGCCGCGTTCACGTGGCCCATCTCGTAGAACAGGTCGCTGTTGTACATCCCTTTTCCGGTATCGTCCTCCGCCGCGGTCAACCCCGGCCTGCCCGTGAAGTTGAACACGAGCCCGCGCGAGCCCCACGGCTGAGGGTAGCTGAACATCTCATCGAGAAGCGTCCCCTTGTGGTACAGGGCGAAATTGGTCATGAACTGGAGGCGGACGTCGCCAAACGGATTCCCTTTCGCCTTCTCCAGAAGCGCGTCCCATTGCCTCTGCTTGTACAACTGGTGGCAGGCGACGACCGTGGCGAGCGGCGCGTCGTACCGAATCAGGTGGGCGAAAATCGCCAGGACGGGGATCGCGACGGCCAGGGCCACGCGGCTCGCCCGGTCGGGCTTGGCCCGCCAGAACGCCGAAAGAGACGTGCCGGAAAACAACCGGCCCCAAAACGGAACGACCAGCAGCAACACGCCCAGCGCGACGGCCAGCGCGCAATCGACGGCGAAGTAGGCGGTCGTCGCGGCCGGCGAGCCGGTGCGAAAAGGCGGATCCGTCAGCAGGGGGTACGCCAACGCGCCGCGCAGCGAAACCGGGAATACCCAGCGCCAAGCGGCCAGGGGCACGGCAAGGCTGAAGACGATATGGAAGACCTTGAACAGAAGCCCCGATCGCACCGGGCCGTCGAGCCACTCGAAGAGGGCGACCCAAGCCACGAAGAGCCAGGCATAGGCTCCCAGAAGAAGATACACGATCGGAGTGGCCGCCAACGCGTAAATGCGCCGCCGTGCCTTCCCGCGAAACGACAAGTATCCCAGAAACGCCCCGCAGCTCGCCGAGAGCCCGAGCGTGTCGTGGACGAGGACCAGCGTGGACGTGTGCAGGGCGAGCAGCAACACGCAGGGAAGAAGCGTCTGGGCGGCGGACGCGCCCGCCTCGAGCTTCACGAGCACGCGGTGCCACAGGACGCCGAAGCACGCAATCGACGCCGACACGACCAACGCCCCGACCCATCGGTAGTGATAGAACTGCCCGAGAAACCGGCCCGCATAGCGCAGCGCGCCCGCGGGATGGTCGAGGAATTCCCGCAAAAACGGACGCCCGAACACGAAGAAACAGTCGTTCGTGTTGCTCTGAAAAGCGATGACGTAGCCGTATACCGACTGGTAGACGAGGAAGGAGACGGCGAACAGCACGGCCAAGCCGACGTACGAGGGGAGTTGCCTATTCATGACCGGGAATGCCCAAGGTCCATTCTCTGCTCCCTTCCGCCGGCAAGGACCGACGACTCCCCGCCCTCAGAAGTTCTTCGCGTAGTAGGCGAGGATGTCTTCCCGGCCCACGATCCCCACCAGTTTTCTCTCCGAATCGACGACGGGAATGCCGCGGATCTTCTTCGACTGGAGCATCTGGATCACCTTGGCGATCGTACAGCTTTCCTCCACACTGAGCACCTGTCGGGTGAGCACGTCGCCCACCTTCCTGTCGATCTGCGAGGGCAACATCAGGTCGCTCTTGGAAATGATCCCCTGGAGCCGCCCTGCTTCGTCCACGACGGGGAGCGATCCGATGTGATCGCTCAGAAACAGGGCCAGGGCGTTGCGGCACGGCTCCTCCTCGCGGACCGCCACGACGTTGCGCTTCATGATGTCCGCCACGCAGATGCTGGCCACGTCGCGGTAGCGCGTCAGATCCAGGGCCATCTCCACCTCGCCCACGTGTTCGTACTCCAGATAGTCGAAGCCGCACTTCTTGTAGACGTGCCTCGCCCTGGTGTTGGTCACCTCGACGGTGAGCCGGATCGTCTCGAAACCGATGTCGTGCGCCAGCCGGACGCTCGACCGCGTCAGCTCCGTCCCGATTCCGATGTTTTGAAACTCGGGCCTGACCACGACGAGCATCTCGCACGCGGAGTCGTCGATGGGAAACAACGCCGCGTGTCCGACCAGTCCTTTCTCGAAGGAGAGCGCGACCAGGTTGACGCCGTTCGCAATCATGTGCTGGACCCAGCTCTTGCAGGCGTGGTCGCCCACCGGGGGAAGGCCCTGGAAAGAGTTCTTCGGCTCGTAGGCGAGGTACATTTCGATCAACCGCTGGCAGAGCTTGTCGTCCAGCGTGTTGATCAGGATGGCCTCCCCCGTCTTGTTGATAAACGCCTGGGGAAGGCTGTGTATGATTCCCCCCTCCGCTCTGGGGTCCATCATAATACCCCTCGGTTCATCCCAGTAAGCGGCGAGCCCCCTTGGAGACGGCCATGCGCGCAAAACATCCCCCCCAAACCACCGCCACGCGCCGCCGGACCTCCACTACCCTTATTATGGAGGGAACGGCAGGTCGCTTCAATCCCACACGGCCCCGGGCGAGGCCTGTTCTTGCCCGAACTCCTCAGAATTGCCATATCGCCCAGGATCGCTCGTTTTCCGTGTCCTCCTGCACTCGGCTCAAGCCCCGTGGCCGTCGTCGGTCTACTGGGTGGCAGAGCCGGCTTTCATGCGACCGGGGGTCCCGCTGGGGGCGTGCGCGGAAACGCCGAAGAGAGCGGCGACAAGTCGGCGCACTTCCCGAAAGCCTCGTCTGTCTCACGACGAGTGGTCCGTCCAAGTTGAATTCGCAGGTGCCACGGTGGGCTTGTCCAACCGTGCTTCCGGCACTGCCGGGCAAGCCACCATGGGCACCCGACCGTGTGAAGCCGAGGTGGACAGACCGTTAGAGTCTTAGTTTGTAGGATGCGCGCGCCGTGCGAGCATGTCTTGTTACGCGGCGGTGGACAGTCCATGGTAGTGCAGTTGAAGGATCGC
>CAZDHR010000261.1:0-10308 GCA_964505295.1 uncultured Planctomycetaceae bacterium | reverse complement strand
TTGTATCTCCGGCCCAAATACTCGGGGACGGTGTACACGCCGGCCATCCAGAGGAAGGGCATGAACAGAAACGCGGCCACGAGCACCGGGAACACGCAGCCGACCAGATCGAAGTTCATCATCACCAGGCCGTGGCGATACCCGTCGGTGGCCAGGCCCACCATGTCCTTGGCCCCGATGTCGGAGACGACCAGCGACATGCCCACGGCCCACCAGGGCAACGTCTTCCCGGCCAGAAAGAAGTCGCGGCTCGACTTGATGCCCCGGCTGAGCCACAGCCCCAGCGCGGTGACGCCCACGAGATACGCCAGCACCAGCGCCAGGTCCAACGGGTCCAGAGCGATTTTGCCCATGGTAGCTGCATCTTCCCTTGTCGGCTGATCCCGCCTCAGCCTCGCCCGCGGCGACGGCCGACGGCTTCCACCCTTCGGCAAGACCGCTACCATAGCCAAATCGCCGACCGCAGGCAACACGTCGGGAAACGCATGCAGCGGGGGCCCGGCTGTGTTACACTCGGACTTGCAGAGAACGGTCCGATACGGGAGAAAGCACGTCATGAACGCGCTTCGAATCCTAGGCGTCTTGTTGCTCTTAGGTACCTCGGTGGCGGCCGAGGACGTCCTCCGCGAGTCGTTCGACGGCGAGCCGCGAAAAGAGCCGCTCGTGAACACGTGGGGCGACAAGCCGACGAAGGTCGTCACCAACGCCACGGTCTCCGACGTCGGGCTCGCCGGCAGCTCGGCCGCCTGCCTGCGGCTCGAGTTCCCCGACGAAGTGCCCCACAACCTCTCCTACTGGCAGTGCAAGCTCCCGGAGCCCGTGCCGCTCGTGCCCGAGCTGGAATCGGTTTCGTTCCAGGTGAAGACCAACGTCCCGGTCTCGCTCAAGATCGCCATCTCGCCGTACGGGTTCATCTACCACGGGCCGGGCGTGGGTCCGGCCGACGGGTGGCAGAAGGTCACGCTTCCCCATGCCTACGCGGAACTGAAGAAGTGGTGCGAGGGCGGCAACCGCACGGCCGAAGGCGGCTGGCTCAGCGGCGTGATCGTGGCCGTCGGCGGCACCCGCGCGAAGAAGGCCGAAGTGCTCGTCGACGACGTCCTCCTGGAAGGCCCGGCCGGCGCGGCCCAAGCCGCCGCGGACGAGGCGTTCCGCCGCCGCTGCCAGAAGGTCCGCATCGTGCCCATCTCGCTCGCCTGGGACCAGGGGAATCGCACGCTGGACAAGGTGCTCGATGGGCTCGAAGAAGCCGGGCTGGCCGGCGCCGATCTGGCCTGCCTGCCCGAGTGCTGCGTCGATGGGCCCGCCGAGCCGATCCCCGGCCCCACCGCCGAGACAATCGCCAAGAAGGCGGCCGAGCACGAGATGTACGTCGTCGGCAACCTCCGCGAACGGGACGGCGAGAAGACCTACATCACGTCGTTCCTTTGCGACCGACAGGGCCGCATCGTCGGCAAGTATCGCAAGAGCCACCGGCTTCCCTACGAGGCCGGACCGGGCCCGGGCTCCGGCTTCGCCCTGGGCGACGAGCTGCCCGTCTTCGAGACCGACTTCGGCCCCCTCGGCATGAAGATCGGCACCGACCACTACTTCCCGGAGATCGACACGGTGCTGCGTCGCCGCGGTGCCCGGCTGGTCGTCTGGTCCACCTCGCCCTTCCCGGTCCGCGACGAGCACACGATCACGCTGGCGATCGAGGGCCGGGCGGTCGGCAATCGCCTCTACTACGCGGTCGCCCGCTACGCCGGCAAGGAGGGCTACGGGGGCTATCCGGACCGGTTCTCCTGGACCGCCACCTGGCCGCTCGGCCGGGCCCAGGTGTTCGACCCGGACGGGCACACGCTGGCCGACTCGGGCCACGAGGGCGGAGTGGCCGTGGCCACCATCCCCGCCTCGCGACTGACCGGCTCGCTCGGCCGCGGCGGCTACGACCCCGAAGGCAAGTACGCCCTGATCACGGCCGCCGAGCTTCCGCCCCCCTTTGCGAAGACGCCCGAGACCAAGCGGGTCGTGCGCGCCGCGGCGATCGAGTGCGACACCGACTTCGAGCGGCTCATCGCGAAGCTCGACCACTGCGGGCGCCAGGGCTGCGATATCGCGTGCCTCTGGGAGTACGTCTGGTATCACACCGACGAAGAGGTCGAGAAGTACAAGGAGCGAAACCGCGAGCGGCTCGCCCAACTGGCCGAAGCCGCCAAGCGAAACAAGATGTACATCGTCATCGGCGGCGAGCTGGAGCGAGGATTCAACGAGTCGATCCTCTTCGACCGCCAGGGCAACGAGATGGGCCGCTACACCAAGATGAACCAGACCACGGCCAAGACCTCGAAGTTCTACCAGGCCGGCGAAAGGGTGGGCGTGTACGACCTCGACTTCGGCCGGATCTGCACCAAAATCTGTGCCGACGTCTACGCCCACGAGATCGACCTGGTGGCCCGGCTGCACCAGGTCGACCTGCTGTTGCACCACACCCAGGACGCCGGCCCGTTCACCGAGCACACCCGACTTCGCGAGTATCATCGCTGCCTCGACTGCGGCTACTTCCTCCTTCGCGCCGCCGGTCAAACCGGCCAACGCGACCACCGCACCTACGTGATGGACCCCTGGGGCATGATCCTGGGCGCCTCCCAGTTTCGCACGGGCAACGAGCCGGTGATCGTCACGCTCCAGTTGGACAACCGTCCCCAGTACTACGAGTGGCCCGAAGCAATCCGCCAACGCGGCCCGTACCCCGATCCGTACAAGTCGGGCAAGCGCCCGGTGGCCCAGGGCGACCTCCGCGCGGTCCTGCTCGCCGCGCGTCGGCCGGAGCTCTACAGGCCGCTTCCCGAGTTGGAGGAGAGATGAGTCTGGCCTGGGGTGGGCGGTTTGTGTAATGAGGAAAGAGGGAAAAGGGAAAAAAAGGGGAAGGAAGAGATGAATGAAGAGGAAACGGAATGTCGCAAGAGAGCGCTTGCGCACTGACAGTTAATGATGTGGGTATTCTGGCAGGCAGGAACACTCTGGGGTCCGCTTGAACCGATCAATTGTGGTTCATGGAGACTTGAATACCCATAGCTCCTATTTCCCCTTTTTCCCCTTTGCCCTCTTCCCTTCTTACACATGAACACCCGACGACTGCTGTAACGCAGTCGCACATGGACCAGGAAGAGCTTGTCCCTATCCCGTCTTCTTCCTGATCAAAGCGACGAAGGCACCTGGAGAGAACCCCACGTGACCGACTACCTGAACGACGCCTACGACGTGGCCGATCCCGGCTTCGTCTCCGTCTACGACGAGTTGCCGCTCTGGTCGGCGATGTTCGGCCTGGTGCTTTTGGATCACGTCCCGCTCGAGCCGAACATGACCGTGCTCGACGTCGGCTGCGGCACGGGCTTCCCCGCGCTGGAGCTGGCCGGACGCCTGGGGTCTTCGTGCCTGGTCTGCGCGATCGACCCGTGGCAGCCGGCCATCGCCCGCGCCCGGCGAAAGGCCCTGATCCGCAAGGCCCCCAACGTGCGGCTGGTCGAAGGCGACGCGGCCGACATGCCCTTCGACGACGCCCGGTTCGACCTGATCGTCTCCAACCTGGGGATCAACAACTTCGAGGACCCGAAAGCCACGCTGGCCGAGTGCCGGCGCGTGGCCAGGCCGGGGGCCTCGCTCGTCATGACCACGAACCTCCGCGGCCACATGCAAGCGTTCTACGAGGCCTTCGGCGACACGTTGAGACAGCTCGGCCAGGAGGCGAGCCTCGACGCGCTCCGGGAGCACGTCGATCACCGCGTGACGCTCGCCGGAGTATCCGACCTGCTCACCGCCGCCCGATTCCGTGTCCGCCGGGTCCACGAGCAGACGTTCACCATGCGATGCCTCGACGGCAGCGCCCTGTTGCGGCACTCGTTCATCAAGATCGGCTTCCTCGACGGCTGGCGGCGGGTCGTCACCCCGGGCGAAGAGAAGGCCGTCTTCGCCCGCCTCGAAGAGAACCTCAACCGCCTGGCCCGGGAGCGAGGCGAGCTGGCGGTGACGATCCCCATGGCCTGCGTCGTGGCCGAGAAGGTCGACTGATGGAGTGGGGCGCGGCCGGGCTGCCACGGTTCGCCGGACGGAAACTTGCCCCCGTCCATCGGCCATGAGCGAACCCCGAAAGCCGAGAATCCGTAAGGATTGGGCGATCTGGCTAAAGCCGGCGGGCACTGCCGGCCGAAAACAGACGGAACGGCGGGGACCGCACCGGGACGGTCGAGGTCCGTCCTTTTCCGGCGAGGGATCGACATGGCGAGCACGGTGGCTGATCCGGTTTCACCGACCAAACGAGAGGCGAGCGTGGAGACGACCGGCTCCAAGTTCCAGCCCTGGATGCCGCGGATCTGGCATGGGATGAGCGCGTCGGCGTGGTACGGGCTTCTGTGGCGGAACCGCTTCGCCGTGTCTCCCTCGCGCTGGGGCATGGTGCTGATCGTGTGCGTGATCAGCGTCTGCAACTCCCTGGCCCGCCTGGTGCAAACGCTCGTCTACGGACGCCGCATCGCCCGCACCGAGATCACCGAAGCGCCGATCTTCATCGTCGGCCACTGGCGCTCCGGGACGACCATGCTGCACGAGCTTCTGGTGCTCGACTCGCGGCACGCGTATCCCGACACGTACGCGTGCTTTTGCCCGAACCATTTCCTCATCTCTAAGCGGCTCATTCCCTGGTGGCTCAAGTACCTGATGCCCGCGCGCCGGCCGATGGACAACATGCCGATGGGCTGGGACTACCCGCAAGAGGACGAGTTCGCCCTGTGTTGCACGGGCATCCCCTCGCCCTACCTGAAGTTCGCCTTTCCGAACCACGCGCCGCCGTGTCCGGAGTATCTCGACTTGAAAGGTGTTTCGCCCCGGGGGCTCGCCCGGTGGAAGCGCGGCTTCGTCTGGTTCCTCAAGTGCCTCACGCTTCGCAATCCGAAGCGGATCGTGCTCAAGTCGCCGCCGCACACGGCCCGCATCGACGTCCTCCTGGAGCTTTTCCCCGACGCCCGATTCGTCCACATCGTCCGCGACCCCTGCGCGGTGTTCCCGTCGACCGTGAAGACGTGGAAGCGGTTCTACCAGGACCACGGGGCGCAGGTGCCCAAGTTTGAGGGTCTCGACGAGCACGTCTTCTCCACCTTCGAGCGGATGTACGAAGCCTTCGAGGCGAGCCGGCCGCGCATCGACCCCGCGCGGCTCTGCGAGATCCGCTACGAGGACCTGGTCGAGGACCCGGTGGGCCAGATCCGCGCGGTCTACGAGCAGCTCGGCCTGGGCGGGTTCGACGAGGTGCTGCCCGCCATCGAGCAGTACGCCGCCCGAACCGCCGGCTACCAGACCAACCGCCACGAGCTTGCGCCGGAAACGCAAGACGAGGTCCATCGCCGCTGGGGCCCGTTCATGCGCCAATACGGCTACGCGTCCGAGCCGGTCGGCCAGTAAGACGCTTGGGAAAGGCTGCCACCCATGTCTCAAAACGCCGATGCCCCTGCTCCCGCCGTGCTCATCACCGGCTCGTCGACCGGGATCGGCGCCGCCTGTGCGCTGGATCTCGACGGGCAAGGGTTCCGCGTGTTTGCCGGCGTGCGGTCGGAGGCCGATGGGGAGCGCCTCCGCCGGCAGGCTTCCGAGCGACTCTCGCCGGTCCGGATCGACGTGACCGAGCCGGACGTGATCCGCGCCGCCGCCGAGCAGGTGCGCGCGGCGGTGGGCGAAGCCGGGTTGGCCGGGTTGGTGAACAACGCCGGCATCCTCGTCTCCTCGCCGCTCGAACTGGTCGACCTCGACCGGCTCCGGAAGCAACTGGAGGTGAACGTGATCGGCGTGGTGGCGGTCACCCAGGCGTTTCTGCCGCTCGTGCGCGCGGCCCGGGGCCGGATCGTCAACGTGGGCTCGATCAGCGGCCGAGTCGTCGCCCCGTGCTTCGGCCCGTACGCGGCCTCGAAATTCGCCCTGGAAGCGCTGACCGACGCACTCCGCGTCGAGCTTCGCAAGGGGGGCATCTCGGTGTCGATCGTCGAACCCGACAGCGTCAAGACCCCTATCTGGGACAAGGCGCTGGATTCGGCCGAAGAGCAGCCCGCGCAGCACCCGGCGGACGCCCACGGGCTGTACGACGAGGAGCTGCTCGCGTTGCGTAAGGCGACCTACGCCATGGGCAAGACGGGCATGCCGGTCGAGCGCGTGGTCCGCGCGGTTCGACACGCCCTCTCGGCCCGGCATCCCAAGACCCGCTACCCCGTGGGCTTCCGCACCCGTCTCGCATTCTGGGCCGCCCGACACTTGCCCGATCGCCTCCGCGACTGGTTCATCGTCCGCGCGGTGCGGGCTTCGTGATCGCGCTGCGGGGCCGTCCGGCTCCCCTTCTTGGCCGCAAAGACTTGTGCCCGCACGTCGGCTTGGCTATCGTCGTGGATGGAGCTATGGCGCATCGTTCCCGCGCCTCGCGCGGGAACGATGAAGCTCAAGCGTGCGAAGGATACAGTCACTCCCTTTCAGGAGAGAGAACCATGGACGCCACCCACCGTACGAAGCTGCTCGCCTGCCTGCTGGCCGTGGCCGCGGCGTGCGGGCTCACAACGCCTTGCCAAGCGACGGCCGCCGCCGACCGGCCCAACGTGGTGATCCTCTTCGCCGACGACCTGGGCTACGGCGACCTGGGCTGCCAGGGCCACCCGAAGTTCAAAACGCCGGCCCTGGACCAGATGGCCGCCGAGGGCTCGCGGCTCACCGACTTCTACGTGCCCGTGCCTTATTGTGCCCCCTCGCGCGGCACGATCATGACCGGACGCTACCCGTGGCGCCACGGCGTGATCCGCAACCCCTGCCCCGACGCCGGCATCAACGACGTGGGTATCCCCGCGTCGGAGATCACCTTGGGCGAAGCCCTGCAAGAGGCCGGCTACGCCACCTGCTGCATCGGCAAGTGGCACCTGGGCCATCAGCCCCACTTCTACCCCTGCCGCAACGGCTTCGACGAGTACCTCGGCATCCTCTACTCCAACGACATGCGCCCCGTGGAGCTGATCGACGGCGACCAGGTCGTCGAGTACCCGGTCGTCCAGGCCACGCTCACCAAGCGGTACACCGAGCGGGCGATCCGTTTCATCGAGAAGAGCAGAGACCGGCCCTTCTTCCTCTATCTGCCCCATGCCATGCCGCACAAGCCGCTGGCCGCCTCCGAGGAGTTCTACCAGAAGAGCGGGGCCGGGCTCTACGGCGACGCCATCGCCGAGCTCGACTGGTCGGTAGGGCAAATCCTTGGGAAGCTCAAGGAGCTGGGGCTCGACGACAAAACGCTCGTCGTGTTCACCTCCGACAACGGTCCCTGGTTCGGCGGCAGCTCGGGCGGCCTCAGGGGGATGAAAGGCCAGACGTGGGAGGGCGGGATCCGCGTGCCGATGATCGCCCGGTGGCCGGGCAAGATCCCGCCGGGCCGCGTCTCCCACGAGCCGGCCGGCACGATCGACCTCTTCCCCACCGTGCTGAAAGTAGCCGGGGTCGACGTGCCCGACGACCGCGTGATCGACGGGCGCGACATCCTGCCGCTACTCACGTCCAACGCGGCGAGCCCTCATGAGGCGCTATTCGCCATGAGCGGCCCGAACCTGATGACCGTGCGCAGCGGCCGATGGAAGCTGCACGTCAAGCCGCCGCCCAAATGGCCCAAGCACCTCAAAAGCGACTGGGTCGACCCGCGGGGCCCGGACGGCGTGACGATCCTCGCCCCCTACGAGCAGGCCACGCCCGACGACCACCCCGACGTCCTCACCGGCGACCCGGCCGAGCCGATGATGCTCTTCGACCTGGAAGCCGACCCTTCCGAGCAGCACAACGTGGCCAAGGAGCACCCCGAGGTGGTCGCGCGGCTCAAGCGCCTGTTCGACCGGATGAACGCCGAGGTGCCGCCGCCTCCGCAGGCCAAGAAGAGGGCCAAGTAGCACGCGAAACGTAGCACCGCCGGGTTGCGGGGCTACTTGTGATCGGGTTGTCTTGCGCCGGGCTTTCGAGGGCTCGCGGCCAGGCCCCGTTGCAGCGCGGCCGGCTCGTACCAGAACGATCGCCAGTAGGCCTCGTCGGTGGCGTAGACGTCGATCGGGTCGGCCGCCGGGTCGAGATCGGCCGGGAGGATCCCGTACCGCTTCATCTCGCGGACGTACTGCGAGCTGGGGTTTTCGGGGGTGCCGCCGTCCATGATGGCGTAGGTCCCGTTGGCCACGGCGCCCGTGTCGAGCCAGAGCCGGATGATCGTCGCCTCTTCCGGCGAGACCTTGACGTCGTAGTGGCTGCCGTCGATCCGCGTCATCAGCTTGCTCGCCGAGCTGCCGATCGCCCGGGGCGGCCGGTTGCCGTGCGCGTTCCGCCCGTCGACCACCTCTTCAAAACGCCGGACCAGGCCGACGTAGGAGATGAGCACGCGTCCCCTGCCGTGCGAAGGGAGGCCGCGCCCGCCGTCGAGGCACAGTCCTCCGTCCGGGTCGTTCATCCCGTGACACTCGACGCAATGTTTGTCGAGGATGGGCTGCACGTGCCGGCGGAAATCGATGATGGGGGGGACGCCCGGCACGGGCTCGATCCGGCTCGGCCCGCGACGCACGGCCGCGAGCGTGCCTTGCCCCGGGTTCGCCGGCGTGGTGGTGCGCGGCTCGTGGCAGCCGACGCAGCCCGTCGTTTCGCCGGGCTGCACGGTGACGAAGCTCTGCATCTTCTTGATCGCCAGGTCGTTCTCGTCGAGGGCGACGAAGAACAGGCTCCGCATGGCCGGCACCTCGAAATGGGCCGATCCATCGGGCTCGACGGGCACGGTGCCCAGGATGCGGGCGATGGTGAAGGGGCCCCAGAGGCTGATGCCGTCGAAGCCGGGGCTGTTGTGGAACGGGGCCGGAAGCTGCTCGAGCACGAGCAGTCGTTTGACTTCGCCGGGGGCGACGCCCGCCATGTTCCGGCCGCGGGTGACGTCGGCCAGAATCAGCCGGCCGGTTTCCTTGGCCCGATCGGAGCGGCCGCCGTCGGTTCGCTCGCGCCGGCGCGGTCGAACGGGGACCGGCTCGTTGAGCATCATCTCCGGCTTGGGATGGGTAAGCCGATAGAGGACTCGCGTGTTGCCCTGGTCGTCCATCAGGTGCAGGTCGCGGCCCCGGACGACCAGGAAGCGATTTTCCGTGAGGGGATAGGGATCGCGCCACGCGCCGTCCGGATGAATGCGGCGGGCCGAGGGCAGGTGGTCGGGGCCGCAGCGGGGGTCTACGACGGTGAGGAAGCCCTGGTGCTCGCGGCGGCCATGGCCGGGCGAGAAGATCGCCACGATGCGACCGCTGCCGGGGATCGGCTTGGCATCGAGCATCGCCTCGGCGCCCGGCACGTTGTTGTACGTCACGACGTTGCCTTCCCGCTTGGCGATGTTGGAGGGCATGCCGGTCGGGTGCATGTTGCCGAAGAACGCCATCTGGCCGGTGCCGTCGAGGTTGACCGTCCACAGGTGGTGGTAGCAGAGCTGGCTGCGGTCGTTGTACTCCCAGCGCGTGTAGAGGAGCCGGCCGTCGGGCAGCACCGACGGCGTGTTCTCCGTCACCGGGTTACTGCTGAGCATGCGGACGTTTTGCCCGTCGCCGTCGCAAGAGTACAGGATCGCCACCGGCACCTTCCAGCACGCGACCCAACGATTGCAGCGCGAAGAGCAGAAGACGATCCGGCCGTCGGGCGTGTAGGTCGGCTCGACGTCGTCAAACGGCCCGTCGGTCAACGGGCGCAGCCCGGTGCCGTCGACGTTGATTTCGCAGAGGTGGTAGTACTCCGTGCCGCCCTTGCGATACGAAAAGAGGATCTTGCCCGCGTCGTAGTGGATTTGTGGGTCGCGAACGCCGCCGGTCGGATCGTCGAGCAGCACGGCGACCTCACCGGTCCGCAGGCTCAGCCGGCACAGTTGGGCGCCCTCGGCGTAGACCTTCTCGTTCGGATCGTAGCTGTAGTAGCCGAAGTTGGCGTAGTAATGTGGATCGGGACCGAACGTGCGAGCCGCGAACACCACGTCGTCGACGTCCGGCGGCAAGGACGGAGCCTCGCTCCCGGGCGGTTGCGGATTGGCCGGCCCTTCGGCCGCGAGGCAAACGAGGCCCATCCGCATGCTCAAGACGATGATCCACAAGACACGCGTCCACGTTCCCATCCGATTCCTACCTCCGTTTCGGCGAGGTCAGGCAACACACAGGAGCCGAAAAAAGGTGACAGGCACCTTTTTTCTCCCGCGGCCGAAGCCACTTTCAGGCGTGAGGCGCCCTACGCCTTTTTCTTCCCTCCGACCTCCCCACCTTGGGG
>CAZDHR010000260.1:0-10323 GCA_964505295.1 uncultured Planctomycetaceae bacterium | reverse complement strand
GAGGGCCAACGTGAACAGGACAACGAGGATCCCGCCCAGCAGGCAGAACACGGCGATCTTGAGCCACCAGGGGACGACCGGAACATTCGGATCGGGAACGATGACGTACCATGGTATCCCGGCGAATACTACCGTGAACAGCCCGAGCACGAAGGCCAGCGAGCCGATCTGTCGAACGGTTTTCATGGCTCCTCCTATGACCGTTGGAATCCAAGTAGGGTGCGTGAAACGCACCACCTCCGCTCGAACTGTACGCCCACCAGCTCACGCACCTGCGTCTCGCGTCAGCATGGGATGGTGCGTTTCACGCACCCTTCCTGGGCGTCGAAGAGAACGCTCACAGCACAATTGCCGCGTCCTTGGGTAGTTTTCCGGTATACAGCATGGCGAACCGCCTGGGACGGAGCCGTACGGCGTCGCGGTAGACTTCGTCGCGGTCTTTGCTGTGAGCAAGGACCTTACCGCTTTGCACTTCAAGCTGGTCGTTGGTGAGCGGGTCTTCGACCAGTACCCACTCCGAGACAAATCGGGCCTCGATCTCCGCAACCGTCAGGATATCATCCATATCGTCTGCTCCCGTTTGTAGATGACGCGACCTCTGCAAATACCGCGGCGAGGGGCCAGCGTTCTTGCTCGCCGAACGACGCCCTTCACGCGCCGAGTTCTTGAACAGTGAATGGACTGTCGGGGCGCGGTGCACGCGTTTGCCCGTTACGGAACACGTGGCTGGCTCTGGGCGAGCTTCGCGGTCTTCGGCGAACCATCCACGGCATCCAGGCGCGCGGCGATCTCGGCTTTCAGCTCCCCGGTTGCGCGACGGGCGGCCATCCCGTAGTAAACGCGGGCGACGTTGGCCTTGCCGGCCGACTCGGCCTGGCGGCCGCGGGCGAGCCAGTTGGCGGCCTCGGCCTGCCGGGTCTGCTGGTCGCGCTGGTGCTCGGCGCGGAGCTCGGCGAGGCTTTTGGCCATCGGGCCGGCGGAGCCTCGCGTGGCGGTGTCGAGGCGCGTCCGCCAGATGTCGCCCGCCGACGCCGGCAGCGCCGGGCGAGCAGGGAAAAAGGGGACAGGTCCAATTTGCCGGGACGGCCCGAAGGGTGCTTCGCACAAATTGGACCTGTCCCCTTTTTCCCCCGACGTGGGCTGGCTGAGCAGGTACTCGTCCATCGCCTCGAAGTCGTGGATGTAGACGGAGACCGACACGCCGGTCGCGCTCCGCTCGGTCCCGATCGACCGGTTCCCGAACGGCAGAAGCGGCGTGCCGAACTCGCTGCGCCCGGTGGCCGCCCGCTTCACCCCGCCCAGGTACACGCTGCCGCGATCGGGCACGCTGACCGTCGTGTTCGTGGTGAAGTACGAATAGGTGGGCAACTGGACCGTGGTGGGCTGTTGCGAGAAGGCGACGCTTGCGCCCAAACCCAGAAAGGCCATCGGAAGCCAGGCAAACCGAAATCTCATCGTGCCGGCGCTCCTCGGCAGTTGACGTTCGTGCACTTGGTGCGCGTGGGTGCAAGCACCCACCCTACGGGTTGCTAGCACCAAACGGTTTTCCGGCTGACTGGCGTATCGTTTGAGACGACACACCAACCCGAAGCGCAAGCGAGGACAACAGCCATTTTCCTCGCTTGCGCTTCGGGTTAGTGTCACAACCCAAGGCTAACGCGGAATACGTCAAGAACCGTTTGGTGCTAGTAGATGCTCTTATAGGTCGAGGGCTCGTGTCGCTCCCAGATCATGCGCGGGCCGACCACGAAATCGAGCATCGGGGCCCGGTCCCACTTGAACAGGCTGACCATGTCGGGCCGGTTCGGCTTCTCCTCCGTCTCGTACTGGATCAGCCAGGGATCGTCGTCGGGCTTGTCGGCGTCGCGCACGGCGGCGACGACCGCCCCGGTTCCCGAAAACGACAAGAGCCCATTGCGGAAGAACCGCCTGTTCGGCG
The DNA here is from genome assembly GCA_964505295.1 of uncultured Planctomycetaceae bacterium. Taxonomy (GTDB): domain Bacteria; phylum Planctomycetota; class Planctomycetia; order Pirellulales; family Thermoguttaceae; genus DATKZH01. The sequence goes on along the minus strand of CAZDHR010000260.1, from coordinate 8,384 downwards.
GCAGCTCGAGCTCCTTCATCAGCTCTTCGCCCTCGAAGACGCAGATCTTCTTCGGGCTTTGGGTGGCGGCCCACTTGAGCGAGCTGGTATCGGCGGCCACACCGCCGCGACCGGGCAAGAGCGGGTCTCGAAGCGCCGTGAAGTCGTCGCCGGCGAAACGGTAGATCCCCTCGCCCGCGTTGGTGCCGAAGATCACGTGCCGGTCGGTGGTCACGGCCACCGACATCTGCTGCTCTTCCCACTTCTGGCCCTCGAAGCGGTGATACAATTTGGGCTTGCTGCCGGCGGTGGTCAAGGCGGCGAGGCAGTCGCTGATGTTGTCGACCACGACGATCGTGTCGGACTTGGCGGCCAAGGCGACGTCGATCGGGTGGACGACCGTTTCGTCGTTCTCCATGATCGTGGAGACCTTGCCCGTGTCGTCGATCCGCATCAGCTTCCCGCCGTCGCGTGGCATGGCCGCCACCAGCCCGTGCTCGCGGTGCAGGGCGAGCCCCGTGGCCGCATAGGGGAGATTGACCATCCCCAGCACGCGGCCGGTCTCGGTCACCTGGAAGACCTGGCCCGGGCCGGATTCGTTTCCGCAGGAGATGTAGAGGACGATTTGCGGTGCCGTGGGGAGCTTCTCCAGCGGCGGGAGCGGGACCATCCTCCTCGGGTAATCGCCGCCGCCATAGCCGTTGCCGAATCCGCCACCGCCGCCTCCCCCGCCGCCATAGCCGGGCCGACCCGGCCGGAACTGCGGTATCCGGGGGTCGAAGTAGGGAAGCTGCGGGTTGTAGTAGGGGATTTGCGGGGCGTAGTAGTAGGTATCGGGACCGCGAGGCGCAGTGAACAGGTCGGGGGCCAGGTTGTGGAACCGCGGCTGCGGCGCCAGGTTGACCAGGTTCGGGCCGATCGTCGGCGTGCCGATCGTGTTGGCCCCACCACCGCCGCCACCGCCGCCGGGTCCTTGGCCGGGAGGAGTGTCCATACCGGGCAGTGTGGGCTGATTTTCCATCGGTCCGGTTTCCTGAGGGCCGGCTTCCATGGGACCACCGGGTCCGCCGGGACCGGCACCTGGTCCACCCGCTCCCTCGGCAAACCTCTCTTCGGGTCCTGGGCCTTCTCCTTCACCAGGACCGGGCCCTTCCTCCGGGCCGGGTCCGAGACCTTGGCCCGGTCCGGGGCCAACGCCCTCACCGGGGCCCATGCCCCTGCCGTCGCCGGGACCTTGCCCGGCGCCTTCACCGGGACCCATGCCGGGCAGCGGGCCGTCGCCGGCTCCCGCTCCAGGGCCCATGCCAGGCAAGGGCCCGTCACCGGCGCCCATTCCGGGGCCCGAACCTGTACCGGCGCCCTCGCCTGTGCCGGGACCTGCGCCGGCGCCCGGACCTGTCGCAGCACCGGTCCCCGGCCCTGATCCCGTGCCGGCTCCGGGAGCGGCGCCCGAGCCGGAACCAGTTCCCGTCCCCGTGCCCGCATCGGACGCTGCGCCGACACCACTGCCGAGCCCCTGGAGGGTCTGGGCGATTGCCTCGGCCATTGGGTCCATGTCCCACGGGCCCAGCCCAACGCTGGCCATTTCATCGGCGCCCGCTCCCGCGCCGGCACCGGCACCCGGGCCACCGCCCGCGCCGGCCCCGACGCCGTCACCGATGCCAACTCCCACGCCGCCGCCGACGCCATCGCCCATGCCCACGCCGACTCCCCCGACGCCGACGCCATCGACGGTCACTCCGCCCACGACCTCCGCCACCCCGTCGCGGACCACGTGCGTATCGCCGGCCACCACGTCGACGCCGTCACGCACGACCCGGGTACCGTCGCGGATGACGTGCGTCGTTTCGTCATGGACCACGCGGGTGCCGTCGCGGATGACGTGCGTCGTGCGAGGCCCGACGTACGTGTTGTCGTAGACGACGCGCGTCGGATCGGGAATGCGCACGATGTGCGTCGGGCTTTGGATGATGCGGGTGCCCGTGCTTTCCACCACGCGGGTAGTCGTGCCGGGGACGACCGTGGTCCGGGGCACGTGGACTTGGGCCGGCGGGGGCTCGCTGGCCACGTGGACCGTGGTCGGCGGCTCGACGACCTGGCGTGCCGGCGGCAACGGGTCGGGCCGAACCACTTCCGGCCTCACGACTTGAGGGGCCTTCACCTCGGTCTGGAACAATGGCTCGCGACGATTCAGTCCCTTGAGGTAAAGGCCCTTCAGGCTGGCCCAATTCTCTTCGTTCTCGAAGACGAGGATGGATCGATCCGCAAAATGTCCGTATAGCTCGCCTACGGTCTTGCCGGCCCCGTCGACCACGCGGAACTGGTGCATCTTCCGGTCGCCGACGGCGGGGTTGAATTTGAGCTGGAGATGGAGGTACTTCGTGGGGTTCGCGCCAGGGTCCGGAAGCTCGCTACCCACGCGGGCCCGGTCCGCCTTGGCGATCTTGTCGACGTGCCAGGGGGCGGGATCGGCGGGAGCGACCGGGTCGGCGGCCAGCGCACTCCCGACAAGAGACGTTAGCACCGCCCCCACGACCAAGCTTGGGCCTCTTCTCATCTCGCTACTCCTCATAGTTGGGTTTGTGCGAGAGTTGCCATCCCACTTGTATCACCACCTGCGACCCCCAAAGCGGTATCGTCGTTCCGCGGCGGAAGTCCGAAACACTTCTCCCGGGTCGAAACGGTCCGCCATGCCCCCTCGATGATCGACGGGCGTGTGCGCACCCCCAGCGCGTGCCTCTTCCGACCCATCCTCCAGTCTATCAGAAAACGGCCATTCCGACAAAGATTCCGGGGTAAAGAACATGCACCGCCGCTCGATTCGAAGCGTCGAACGTGCTGTGTGACGGGAGCGGCCAGCCCGCAGGCGTCGGTGCACGCATCTGAGAGACACCGGGGAGATGTGATTCTGGGTAATATAGGCAAGGCAGGAAGACACATCAAGGGGCCGTGTTCGGTGGCGGGCTGCCGCTTCGCAACCGGCCGCCGGGGGCCCCTCGGATCTGCGATTGACGGCGAACCGGAATCCCGGAAGGTTGACCGGTCCGGTTGGGATGGTGATACTGCGGACGGGGTAGAGCCGAACGGGATCGGCCGGAAGGGTGGTGGCAGGCAGTAACACGGAGAACGGCTACTCCTTCGCAAAGGAAAGGGGGATATGAGTGGCACGAGCGAAATGGAGCGAGAGCTGGAACGTTTTGGGGCGGATTTCGACGCCCTGAAGAACGAAATCGCCAAGGTGATCGTCGGGCAGGAAGAAGCGATCGAAGGGGTGCTCATGGCCCTGGTGGCCGGGGGGCACGTGCTGCTGGAGGGGCTGCCCGGCACGGGCAAAACCGTGTTGGCCCAGACGCTCGCCGACGTGGTCGACTTGGGTTTCCAGCGGATCCAGTGCACGCCGGACCTGATGCCCACCGACGTCATCGGCACGTACGTGATCATGGAGACGGCGCAGGGTCGCCGGTCGTTCGAGTTTCAGCGAGGGCCCCTGTTCTCCAATATCGTGCTGGCCGAGCAGATCAACCGGACCACGCCGAAGACGCAGTCGGCGCTGCTGGAGGCGATGGACGAGGAGTCGATCACGGTCTCGACCGAGACGTTTCGCCTGCCGCAGCCGTTCTTCCTGTTGGCCACCCAGAACCCGCTGGAGATGGAAGGCACCTATCCGCTCCCGGAAGCGCAGATCGATCGCTTTTTCTTCAAGCTGGTGATTCGGCCGCCCGACGGCGATGAGTTGGAAGAGATCCTCGATCGCACCACCGAAGCGGAGGACCCGATCACCCGAAAGATCGTCGACGGGGACCGGATCGGCAAGATGGGCGAGCTGGTGCGAAAGATTCCCATCGCCCGGGAGGTCCGTCGTTGGGGGATCTCGGTGGTCGCGGCCACGCAGCCGGAGTCGGATCGGGCGCCCGAGCGCGTGAAGCGGTTCGTGCGATACGGCGCGGGGCCGCGCGGGGCGCAGGCGATGGTGCTGGCGGCGAAGACAAGAGCGATCCTGGAGGGCCGGTACCACGTGTCGACCGGGGATCTCCGCAGCGTGTGCCGTGCGGCGCTTCGGCACCGCCTGATCCTCAACTTCGAGGGGCAAGGGGAAGACGTTTCGCCCGACGCGATCCTCGACGACGTGTTGGGGGCGGTCGCCGAGCCGGGCTGAGCCGGGGCGATTGCGCGTCGATCACGGTCGGCACTCGGCCGCGAGCCGAGTCGTGGCTCGCCCGAAACTCAAGGGCCTGCGATGGTGCGTTTCGATCTGGAATCGCTGAACGAGCTGCGGCACCTGTCGCTCTCCGCGCGGCGGGTGGGCGGGGGGATTCTTGCCAAGCCCCGGGCGCGGCTTCCGGCCGGCGGGACCGAGCTGGCCGGACACCGCGACTACGCCCCCGGCGACGACTATCGCTCGGTGGACTGGAACCTTGCGGCGCGGCACGACGAGCTGCTGGTGAAGCAGTTTGCGGGCGAGGCCGACTGCCCGACGTACATCCTCCTGGACTGCTCGCGGAGCATGTCGCTCTCGCGGCCTTCGAAGCTCGACGTCGCCCGGCGGATCGTGTTGGCGCTGGCCTATGTGGCCCTGGCCGATTCGGGGCAGGTAAGCGTGCTGGCGTTTTCGGATCGCATCGTCGCCCGGTTCGGCCCGATCGGCCAGTTGGCGAGGATCGCGAAGCTGGCCCGGTTCCTCCAAGGGCTTACCGCGCGAGGGGCGCGGACCGATCTGGCGGCGGCGGCCGAGGGGTTGGTCGGCGCGTACCAGCGACATGGGCTGGCGGTCGTGGTGAGCGATCTCTGCGACCCGCGTGGGTTCCGGGGCGGGCTGGAGGTGCTCCGGCGCCGCGGCTACCACCCACGCGTCGTCCAGCTCTACGACCCCCGCGAGCGAGAGCCCGAGACGTTGGGCGACACGGAGCTGGTCGACGTTGAGACCGGCGCCTCCTGGCAGGTGACGATGACCGAGCGGCACTTGACGCGATACCGGCAAAGGTACGATCGGTTCCACGATTCGGTGCGAAGTTATTGCGCCGGGCACGGCATCGCCTGCGCGCAAGTCCCCATCGACGTGCCGGAGAATCGAGCCCTGCTCGTGGCGATCGGGGCAGCGAAGTGAGCGGCCCGCTTCCGGCTTGGCAGTAACCGATGACGATCCTAAACCCGAAGGCGCTGATCCTGGCTGCGTTGGCGGTGCCCGTCGTGCTGCTCTATCTGTGGCGGGTCCGTCCGCGGCGTCACCGGGTGGCGACGGGCTTTCTCTGGGAGCAGGTCTTCGCGGCGCCCGAGCGTCGCTCGGCGTGGTGGTCCTATCGGCATCCCGTGTCGTTCTGCGTGCAACTTGCCGTGCTGGGGTTGCTCGTCCTCGCGCTGGCCGAGCCGCACCTTCGCCCACCGACAACGGTTGCGATGGTGATCGACAACTCGGCCAGCATGAGCGCCACCGACGTCGGGCCCTCGCGCCTGGATCGGGCCAAAGAGCTGACGCAATCGCACATCGGGGCAATGGGCCAACGCGATCGGATGGCGCTCGTCAGCGCGGGCGATTCGTTGCGAGTGCTATGTGGGCTCACGGACCGGCGTGACGCGCTGGAGCAAGCCCTGGCGAGCGTCGCGCCGACCCGGGAGGGGACGCGCGTGGCCGACGCGGTCGAGCTGGCCCGGCAGCTTCTCCGGGGCGAACGGAACGGCAGGGTCCTCGTCTTCAGCGACGGCTGCTTCGACGGGGCGACCGAGCTTGCCCGGCAAGACGACGTCGAGCTGATCGCCGTGGGCGGACTCGGCGACAACGTAGGGATCACGCGCCTTGAAGCCCGCCGCAGCCTCGCCGATCCGCTCCAGTGCCAGGTCTTGGCCGAGGTGACCAGCTACGCGAGCAAGCCCGTGGCGTGTCGGCTTGCGTTGGAGCTGGACGGGCGGCCGATCGACGCGGTGCCCATCGAGCTGGATTCCGCCGGGCGGTGGCAGCGAGTGTTCGAGATGACGGCGCCGGAAGGGGGCCTACTGGGCGCCCGGCTCGACCGGCCCGACGTGTTTCTCGCAGACAATCGTGCCACGGCCCGCGTGCCTCCGTGCCCGGTTTGCGAAGTCGCGCTGGTGACCGGGGGGAACGCCACCCTGGAGGAGGCGCTTCGGGCGAGCCCGCGGGTGAGACTGACGACGGCCGACGCGCTGCCGCAGGAAAGGGAGGACCGGGCGATTCTCGTGCTCGATCGACAGGTACCCAGCCCCCTGCCGCAAGGCCCGATGCTGGTCATCGATCCGGCCGAGCCGTGCGAGCTCTGGCAGCTTGGCGAGCCGCTGGCCGACGCGGTCGTCGCCCGAGAGAACGACGCCCTGGCGCTGGTGGCCGACGCACGGCTGGAGGGCGCGCGGCTTTCGAGTGCCAAGCGGCTCGTCTTGACTCAAGAAGCGGAACCGAAGGCCCAGCCGGTTGCGTGGAATGCCGAGGGGGCGGCGGTGGGCTACGCGATCGACCGGCCAGGCGCACGCGTGGTGGTGCTTTTGGGCCTTCAGGAAGGGAGCGAGCTGCCGTTGCGCGCGGCTTTCCCGATCCTGATTGCGGGCGCGTTGGAGTGGGTGGCGGCAGGAGACACGGCGACTGTGAGCTCGCCCGAAGCCGAACCGCTTGCCGTGGCCCGGTCTTGTGCGGCCGAGAGCGACATTCGCGTGCCGGCCGGGCTTGTGGCTGAGGGGCAAGGGCTTGCGCCCGGTGCGCCGGAGCCGCCGGTTTGGGCGTTTTTGGCCGTAGCCGCGTTGGTGGTGGTCGTCGCGGAGTGGTATCTGTTCCAGCGGCGGTGGACTTGTTGAGATGCAGGCACTGCTCGCACAGTTCGAAATCGCCCGGCCCGCGTGGCTGGCTGCGCTCTTGCTGGTACCGCTGGTGGTGTACGGCTCGCGCCGGAGCTTGACGGGCTTCTCCCGAATGCGCCAGGCGGCCTCGATCATCTGCCGATCGCTGGTTGTCGTCGCCCTGGTTCTGGCGTTGTGCGGGATTGGCGTGACGCGCCGGACGGCGGAAAAGTTCCTCGTGATCGTGGTCGATGAGAGCGAGAGCATCGCGGACGAATCGCGCGAGGCGGCCGACGCCTTCGTCGACGCGGTCCTTCAGGCGTTGGGCGGCGACCGGGTCGCCCTCGTGCCCTTTGGTCGAAGCGCGGTGCGGTCGGCCGACGCCCAATCTCCGGCAAACGCCGAATTGGACACGCAGGCCACGAACCTTGGCGCCGCGATCGAGCTGGCCGCGGCCGTTGCCCGGCCGCGATACGTGCCGCAGGTCGTGCTTCTGTCCGACGGCGTCGAGACCGACGGCGACGCGCTTCGGGCCGCCCGTGCTGCCGGCGTGCCGATTTCCACGGTGCCGCTTGCCTCGCGCGCCGACGCCGAGGTCTACGTGTCGGCGGTGCGAACGCCGGGAGACGCGAGGGAGGGGGAGCCGTTTTACGTCGACGTGGTGCTCCACTCCAGCCACGACGACGAAGGGACAGTCGAGCTGTTCCGGCAGGACCAGCTCGTCGAGGAGCAGCGCACCAGCGTCGTCGCGGGCGAGAGCCGCGTCCGCTTCGTGCAGTCGATCACGGGCGAGCGGCTCGCGCAGTTCACTGCCCGGATCGAGGGATTCCGCGACACGCTCTCGCAGAACAACTCAGCGTCGGCCGTTGTGTTTACCACGGCGCGGCCGCGCGTGCTGCTGGTCGAAAGCGAGCCGCGCTTGGCGGAACACCTGACCGCGGCGTTGAGCGGCGAGGGGATCGACGTGGAAGTGCATCGCCCGGAGGGGATCCCCAAGTCGCTCGCCGGCTTGCGGGACTACGAGCTGGTGGTCCTGTCGAACGTGCCGGCCGCTTCGCTCTCCCAGTCTCAGATGGATATGATCCGCGCCTACGTGGGCGATCTCGGCGGCGGCCTGATCGCGGTCGGCGGCGATCAGGCGTTTACTCCGGGCGGCTATCACAACACCCCGTTGGAAGAGATCCTGCCCGTCTGGTGCGAGTTCGAGAAGACCGACGAGCGCCCCGGGCTGGCCATGGTCCTCGTGCTCGACCGTTCGGGGTCGATGGAGGAGGGCGGGGCGATCGAGCTGGCCAAGGAGGCGACCCGACGGGCCGTGGGACTGCTCGAGCCGCAGGACCAGGTCGGCGTGATCGCGTTCCAGGACTTCGCCGAGTGGATCAGCGCGATCCACCCCTGCTCCGACAAGGAGCACGTGCTCGCGTCGGTCGACACGATCACCGCCGGCGGCGGCACGAACATGTATCCGGCCGTCGAGCGGGCGTATCTGGCCCTGCGCGAGACCGCGGCGGATCTGAAGCACGTGATCGTGTTGACCGACGGCGTCTCGCACCCGGGCGACTTCGACGGGCTCGTGGGCAAGATGGCCGAGTCGGGGATCACCGTCTCCACGGTCGCCGTGGGGCAGG
>CAZDHR010000259.1:0-10403 GCA_964505295.1 uncultured Planctomycetaceae bacterium | reverse complement strand
GATAGTCGCCGGGGGAGCCGGGGACGGCATGGCGGCCATGCTCGACGAGGAGGTCGGCGGCGAGGATGCCGGCGTGGCCTTCGGCGCATCGGAGGGCGCGCCGGAAGCCGTCGGGGCGTTCGGAGCCGCACAGCCGGCCGCTGCCGGCGCAGCCCTGGCGCCGGGGGCCGCCGCGTTGCCCGAAGCGCCTTACGGGAAGCTGGCCATGGCCGGCTTGACCTGCTGTGTGGTCCTGTTGGTGCTGTCGGGCATGATGGCCTACGACCTGATGCGGAACATGTGGAGCTGGGGCGGCACGTACTCCGTCACCAGCTCGTTGATGGACATGGTCCTCGGCCTGTTCGGAGGCTAGCGCAGCTTGGGGAAGCGGCGCAGGTGAATTGAAAATCAGCGCATCAGCGATTCGAAAGGAGTCGAATCATGCTGGCTCGTCGCGCGATCTCGACGTATCTCGTTCTGGCGGCGCTGGCCGTCCCGTGCGGCTGTGCCTTTGTCCCCAAATCGCAGTTGACCGCTCTGGAGTCTCAGAACCGGGCCATGGTTGAGAAAAACCGTGCCCAAGAGGCTCGAATCCAGAACCTCGAAACGCACAGCCGCAACGTCGAGGACCAGTTGATGCGGGCCGAGGAGGACCTGGCCATTTTGGATGAGCAGCTCGGGCTGGATCGAAAGCAACTGGTCAACTACGAGGCGGAGCGGGACCAACTGCACACCCAGGTCATGGGGCTGATCCGCGGCTGCGCGGCGCCGGGGCCCGCGATCCGCCAACGGCTGGCCGAAATCTCCCAGCAGTATCCGAGCCTCCAGTTCGACCCGTTCACCGGCGTCAGCAAGCTGGACACCGACCTGCTCTTCGACGTGGGACAGACGGAACTCAAGCCCGGCGCCGACGACGTGCTCCGCGATCTGGTCCGCCTGCTCAACTCGCCCGAGGGACGGGAGCTGAAGATCCTCGTCGTCGGGCACACCGACGATCGGCTGATTGCCGGGCAGCCGGTCCGCGAGAAGTATCCGAACAACTTCCACCTGAGTGCCAATCGGGCGCTGGCCGTGTCCGACGCGCTCGGCCGGCTCGGCCTCGCGCCGGGGCGGATGGGCGTCGCCGGGTTCGGCCCGCACCAGCCGGTCGCCCCCAATCTGACCGATGAGGACCGCGCGAAGAACCGTCGCGTGGAGCTTTTCGTGATGGCCCCCGAGGTGCCCGTCGTCGGCTGGACCGAGAGCACGCCGACCCTCTATTAGCGGTCGGTCCACCCTTCCCTTGTCTGCCGATTGTCGGCGGTGTGCCTGTCCCTGTGTTTCCGTTCGCTCTATAATCGATGGTTGGCCCAGACTGCCTGGTGAGTGGCCAGGTTGCCGGTTTGCCGCTGGTCTGCTCGGCGGCCCGCCGCCGTCGGGCGACCGGGGCCCTGCCGTCCTCCCTGTGCTCCCGCCTTGTCGCAGCGACCCTGAAATCACTGATGACCCGCCGCGAACGACGCTCCACAAAACGGTCCCTGCCCGTGCGATGCTTCCTCAGGCTGTATGAAGTGCTCGCCTCATCGCGGCTGGCCGTGGTGATGATATTCCTTTTCGTCGTGATCTTGGGCTGGGCCACCTACGTGGAGGATCGATACGGGACCGAGGCGGTTCACTTTGGAATCTACGGGGCCTGGTGGTTCGCGTCCCTGATGGGCTTGCTGGGCCTGAACGTCCTCTGCGCCGCACTGATCCGTTTCCCTTGGAAGAAGCACCAGACCGGCTTCGTGATTACGCACGCGGGAATCCTCGTGCTGCTGGTCGGCTGCCTGGTGAGCAGCGTCGGCGGACTCGAAGCCCTGTTGTGGGTGTTCGAAGAGGAAACCGGACGGCTGGCGTACCAAGACACGCGCCATTTCGAACTGAAAATCTACGAGCCCTCCGCCGGCGAAGCGGGGCGCGGCGGCTCGGCAACCGACGCCACGGCGGACGTCGATGAGGAAAAGCCGGCGCACGAAACGATCGAGATCCCTTTCGTAGCCGGGCCGTTCAATTGGGACGACTATCGCGAGTTGTCCTGGTTCCCGTGGCGGTGGATACGCCGCGATCGGGGCGTCCTCTACGACCGACACGGCATCAAGTTGGAGCTGCTGGATTACTACCGCGATTCGGAGCTGGTGGCCGGCTCGCCGTTGAGGTTGCGGGTCAAGAGCGGGTCGGGCGCGGGGGAGTTGGGTTCCGGATCGGGCTCGGCCGGGCAGTGGGAATCGGTGGAGTTGCAATACCGGAACCGCAGGGGGATGGGCTCGCCGCACGGGAACATGGCGTTTGCCGCCCGCAAGGTCTTGCCCGGCGGGGAGCGGATCGTGTTCTGGGTCGCCGCCGACCGGGCCGAAGCCGAAGCCTTCCGCGACGCGGCACCCGTCGGCCCGTTGGGCGAACAAGGGCAAGTGGTTCTCCACACGGGTGGTCAGAAGCTCCATTTCCTGGTCGAGCGGCTCGAGCAGGAATCGCGCCTCCCGCTGGGCGACACCGGGCTCGCGGTGGAACTGGTCCGGACCGACCCGCAGTTCCCGGCCGTCGTGTTGCGGATTCACCACCAGAACGCTCCGGCAACGAACATGGTTCTTTTGGCCGACGGCCCGGAGCTCGGCCACGACCGCGAACACGGAATCTACGGCGACTACTGGTGCGACGCCTCGAACCGCGACGCCGAAGAGGAAGACCGGCCGCGCGAGGAGACGATGCTCGGCAGCCCGCAGAAGCCTCGAATCGACGTCATTCAGGCCCCTGACGGGAGCCTGTACTACCGCGCCTGGAAGTCGCCCAAGCTCGACGCGATCGGCGAGCTGCCGATCGACGGCACGCGAGTCGCGGCTTTCGAGAACACGGACGCCCCGCTGACGTTTTACGTCGAGAGCTTCGTTCCGCACGACCGACCGGGGCGGAGAATCAAGCCGGGCCGTTTCGACAAGGACAAGGAGGCCGAGCAGAAGGTGCCCCAAGCGCGGGTTCGGCTCACCGTCGACGGCAACACCGAGCAGTTCTGGCTGGAAGGGATGAAGCCCCTCATCGGGGACTCCTCGCCGCAGGCGGGGCAGCGCAAGGTGGTCGCCGGAAGCCGTCGCCGCGTGGCGGTTACCTTGCCCCGGGACCGGCTCGATCTCGGCTTCCACGTCCACCTGCGGAAATTCCAGCGCAAGCTGGACCCCGGCACGAGCATGCCTTCGCACTACTCGAGCCTGGTCGACGTGATGACGCCGGACGACAATGGCGGCCGGGAGCGCGTGCGGGAGAACGTGCTGATCACGCTCAACGAGCCGGGCAACTTCTCCGACCCCCACACGGGGCGTTCCTACCGCCTCTACCAGTCGTCGTTCAACGGACCGTTCAGGCCGGGTCACCCCTATTTCGACGAGCGCGTCGGCGGCACCGGGTCGCGCGACGAGCTGTACCTTTCGATCTTGTCGGTCAACTACGATCCGGGGAGGGGACTGAAGTACTTCGGGTGCCTGCTGATCGTTGCCGGCATTGCGACGATGTACTACATGAAGGCGTATTTTTTTGGGAAACGATCGAACCGGGGCGGGGAAGCCGCCTCGCCGGCCGCCCCGCCGTGATTTCCCGATTTCACGGAGCCCCGGAAGAGCAGTCCGCTTCACGCAGTCCCCCAGCCGTCCCCATTCGAGTCGACCCTGGATCGCGAGGTTTGTGCATGGTTTGTCGCCGAGCTGTCTGGCCCGTGCTGATCGCGCTTTTGTCCGCCGCCACGGTGAGGGCGGAGCCTGCGCACGATCTGGATTGGAGCGATTGGCAGCACATGCCGGTGTATTGGCAGGCGGTCCGCGGCACGAAGATCGACGGTCGGATGATGCCGCTGGACACGTTCGCGCGCACGGTCGTCGAGACGATCTGCGGCAGGGTCAATCCGCGGCTGAGCCTGGCGGGCGCCGACGAGCCGAGGGGTGAAGCCGGGTCGGCCGCGCTGGCCGACGCCCGGGAGCTTCTTCCGGACGACCGGAGGCGTCGCTTCACCGCGTCGGAATTGCTGTTCAGTTGGATGGTCGAGCCCGAGCGGTGGAAGCGCGTGCCGTTCTTGGCTGCCTCGAACGAATCGCTGCGCGAGGACGTTCTGAAGCTGCCCGTGAAGAGCCAAGACGGCGATCGCTTGCGATACGCTTCTCCCTGGCAGGTCGAGCAGGCGATGACGAGCATCCACGTCCGGCTGAGGGCCGTTCAGGCGGCCGAGGAGGAAGCCGAAGCCAACGGGGAGAAGATCGCCGCCAGCGCGGCCGACCGAAAGCTCCAGGACCTCTTGGGGTCCTACAATCTGTACCGGCTTCTGACGTTCCACCCGATCGACGACGCGACCGGGCGGAGCCGCTTTCAGGAGAAGTTCGAGGCTTCCGTCGAGGGCTGGCAGGCAGCGGCGATGGCGTGGAGCCGCTCGCAGCCCGATTTGGAGCGATTGGGATGGCTCGACGGGGAGCAGGGCGCCGGCGACTCCCTGGAGTCGGTCCGCCAATCGATGCTTGGCCTTGCCGAAATGACCGGGGATCGGGACGTTCCGCTGGACCGTGCCGAGCCGCTGGTCATCTCGTCGCGCGAAGCCAGCGCCGAGCTGGCCGCGAAGTGTGGCCAGTACAAGGCGCGGCTGTTTGAAGCGGCGGCGCCCTCGGAGTGGACCGAGGCGGCGATGAAACAAGCTCGGGTCCGCGTTCATGCGCTGGCGAGCTCCACCCGGGACTTGGCCCGACAAGCGGACGAGATGCACCGGGCTCTTTACGACAACGGGGCCTCGCTCCGCCTCGTCCCGGCGCTGAACCCGGACGCGCTGGAAGCGAACCGTCTGCCCACGGACGACGCGCAGCTCTGGCTCAACCTCCAGACGATTCGCTGGGGGTCGGACGAAATCCTCGCCGGCTATCCGCAGCCGCAGCTCGAGGAGGCGCGCAAGGCTTTTTCCGACGTGGCCGACGTGTACGTCGACCGCGGCAATCCCCGGCGCGGCGAGCGGTTTGCCGCCGCCATGGATCGATTCGCGGCGTCGATCCGGGCTTTGGGGGAGGCGATCGAGCCGGTCCGCAAGAACCTCCCCATCCAGAAGCGCGACGAGAAGCTCCTCGCCCTGACCGCCTATCCGCCGCCGGGATCGACCGGGGCGGAAGTGCACTACTATCGGCTCGACCCGTTCCGATGGTCGTGGGCGATGAGTCTGGCGGCGGTGGGGTGCTTCGCGCTGGCCTTCGGGATGATCCGCAAGCCGATGTTCTGGACGGGCATCCTGGTGCTGGCCGCGACGCAGCTTTTCACCGCCTACGGACTGGGACTCCGCGTGTACATCACCGGAAGGGCGCCGGTGACCAACATGTTCGAGACGGTGGTCTTCGTGGGCCTGGCGGTGGGGGCGCTGGGACTCTGGTTCACGCTGCAACAGCTCCTTTGGCCGTGCCTGAGAATCGCTTGGCGCGCGACCGCCGCCCCGTTCACTTGGGAGGCCGGGGAGCCGGGCACGGAGCAGACGTCGCTGGCCGGCCGAGGGTTCTGGAAGGCGTGCGGGGTCGTGTTGCTCTTTCCCCGGCTGGCGCTTTCGGTGCTCACGTTTCTCGAGCTGGCCTGGTTTCCCTTCAGCCCGGAGCACGCCCGGCCGTTCCTCAGCTTGCTGCCGCGGACGCCCGAGGGGGCGATGGTGCCGACCGGCAACGAGCTACTGGTCTGGGTGATGGGGCTCTTTCTGCTTGTGGTCGGCGTCTGGTGGATTCCGCGGTTTCTCTTGGCGGCGCTGGTGGGGGGCGTGACGATTCCGTGGAGCCTGGCCAAGGGGGGCGTGGCCAAGCCGCTCGACGAGGCCGTTGCGCGGAAGTGGTTTGCGGTGTCCGGGGCGACGGTCGGGTTCCTGGCGGCCTACGTCGGCTACTTCGCCCCGATCTTCGACAAGAACATCAACCCGTTGATGCCCGTTTTGCGCAACAACTTCTGGCTCACGTCCCACGTCCTCTCCATCACGGCAAGCTACGGGGCGGGGGCCTTGGCGTGGGGGCTGGGCATGATCGCCCTGGGTTATTACCTCTTCGGCCGATACCGTGATCCGAGCGGGGTGGCGGCGTCTGCGGGCGAGGGCCGGCGGCCGAGCGGCGACCCCCAGACGCGCGCTCGCGCGTTCGCGCGGCGCGCCCCCGCGGCCTGCGATACGTTGAGCGACTTCATCTACAAGGCGACCCAGGTGGCCGTGCTGCTTCTGGTGGCGGGCACGATCCTGGGCGGGCTCTGGGCCGACGTCTCCTGGGGTCGCTTCTGGAGCTGGGACCGCAAGGAGGTCTGGGCCCTGATCTCGGCGCTGGTCTATCTCGTCGTGCTCCACGGCCGCTACGCCGGCTGGTCCGGCAACTTCGGCCTGGCCGTCGGATCCGTGGTCGGGGCGACCTCGATCCTGATGGCGTGGTACGGCGTCAACTACGTCTTCCCCGGCGGAAGGCACGCCTACGGCTCCGGCTCCGGAGGACTGGTGCCCGTGCTGGCCATCGTCGCCGCCAACTGGATCTTCATGGGCTTTGCCGCGTTCCGCTACGTGCTGGAGACCCGAACGCCCGTCCTCCTGCCCCCCGACCGGGCCGACGCAAGCCCCGGAAGCTCCCGCGGACGGGTCGCCGAGGCATGATCACCCCAGCATCGGCGTCCGCGTGAGGAGACGATCGATGAGCCTGTCGGGCAAGAGGATACCCGGCCAGCGAGCCGCCGAGTTGCGCGAGCACTACCGTGCCGCCTGCTCGGCCGCGAAGCGCGCTAGAGCCGCACGACGGTCCGATGGTGCGCGCCACGCCGAGCAGGCAGTTGCGAAGGAGACTTCCCCACGAGCCGGTCCGACCCGTCCGCCCGGCGGGACGGGGCGGGAGCTCGGGACGTCGGTATCCGGTCGGCCCTACGGGACGAACTGGAACGCGTACAGGTCGGCGTCGCGCAGGGCGAATCGGAGGCGGACCGGCTGGCCGGCGAGCTTGCTCACGTCGTTCCCGCCCTTCCACGTGACCGTTCGCTCCAGCTCGTCGCCGAACACTTCCTGGCAATCATCGAGGGCGAAACCGGGGATCGGCTCGCCGTCGGGTTTTTGCAGCTCGACGCGGACGCCGCCCGCGGCGCTGGTGGAGAAGTTCAACGTCAGCTCCTTCCCGCTGAACACCAGCGGCTTGGTCACCAGCTCGCCGCCGGCGAACGGGGCCCAGGCGGAGACGAAGCCGTCGATCCGCAGCGTGTAGCGGCGAAGCGCGCTGGAGTTGCCCGTCCAGTAGCTCTCGCCCGCGTAGAGCGAAAGCTCGTTGGGCGCCCCTTCCAGGGCCGAGGCGGTCTCGACCACGTGCCAGGCGATGTACTGGTGTCCGTAGTGCCAGGTGCCCTCGCGCTGGATGCCGGGGCGGAGGAACGCCTCGTTCCACCGTTTGAAGTGCACGCCGTCGCGGCTGGCCATCAGCAGGCCCTCGGTCAACGCCGTGCCGTAGCGCAGGCCTGCCTTGGCGCGCAGCTCGCGGTGCTCCAGCTCCGGCAGCGCGCGCATCGAGTCGGACCAGCCCCGCTCGACGTACCGGGTGGGGAAGCCGATGAAGATGTGCGGCGCACGGTAGTAGGCCTTGATCTGGTTGGTGTAGAGGTGCTCGGGCGGCGAGTCGACGTAGGTCAAGTCGGCGTGCGGCCCCCAGTTGAGGAAATCGGGCGAGGTCGCCGTGCGGATCGCGCGGACGCCGCTGGGCTTCCAGACCTTCTCGGTCGTCGTGCCCGCGGTGAAGATCCGCCAATACGCCCGATACTCGCGCCGCACCGGGTCCCAGAAGGCCAGGTTCTGCGAGTCGAACGCCCCGTCGGTGATCACCGGCTTGTCGCTCATCGGCGACCAGTGGATGCCGTCGGGCGACTTGAACGCCAGCAGCCCCCGGGGGCCGCTGGAGCGGAGCACGGCCTTGTACTGCGCGTCGGCCGGGCAATCGGGGTTTTCGTCTTTGAACACGGCCGGATGGCCGGCGTCGGTTTGGGCCTTCCCGATCATCCCGCTGGCGATGCAGATGTTGTTCGCTTTGGAGCCCTCGAACTCGACGAGCCCCAGCTCGGGCTTGCGCCAGTGAATGCCGTCGTCGCTTTCGGCGTAGCAGCAGTAGAGCGGATGCGCAGCCGACTTGAGCTTGCCGTCCGAGACGTCGAGGTGCCACGCCTTGTAGTACATGCGGTACTTGTCGCCGTCGTGAAACACCGAGTGGTACCCGCTGCCGGTGCCCTCCCACGGCGCGTCGTGCTCCAGCGCGATCTCCTGCGGCACGGGATGGTGCAGACGCAGCTCAGCCCCGCCGGCCAGCTTCTCGATCAGCGTGTCCTCGACGAACAGCTCGCGCCGCGAGCCGACGTCGATCGGGTCTTGCGCACGAGCCACGCCAAAGACCGCCAGCAGGACGAGCATCCAAAGGGCAATACGTCTCATGCTTCACCTCCTTCAAGTACAGTTGCGTGTCACGGTCTCACGTCCCAGGCGAGGACCAACCAAAGAGCCACTCCCGCATTTCCCACCGGCCCCGTGCCGGTGCGACGGGGCCTGGGGACTAACCGCCGTAGTCGTCACCTCCCGTTCCGCCGGCACAAGGCCAGCGGCGGCTGGAGATTGAGGCTAGTCAAACAAAGCCCTTTGTACCTCGCGTGCAGGGGGGGGCCGCTTGACGGCTCGTGGAGGTTCGTAGTCGGGGATGGCATCGAAATCCAACGGATTCGCAGTCTCGCGGTCAACGTGTTCTATGATCTGTTGCACGTGGTCGGGCGAACGGAGTGTGGTGAGAAGCTGTCCGAAGATCACGATTCTTCCATCGTTGCGCGATAGCTTGAACCCAGCTTGGTGGAGTCGCTTGACCTTCGTTCTTCCCGAGAGAATCGCCTCTTTGGGCGTGATCGTTTTGCGTTCGCGAGCAGTGTCACTCTTCCGACATACGATCACGATGTCGAGCTGAATCGGTTCCTTCGCCTGTGACTTAGGAGTCGCTACAGACATTTCCGCCTTCACTGGATGGGAGTTCACTACCAGGAATCCTGAGCCCAAGATAGCGTCGGCCAGCGCTTTCCATGCTTCGTCGCGAGAGTGGTGATATGTGAAAACGAAGATGCCGTCATTCTTGAGCACCCTGTGACACTCCTCGTAGACCGACCGCAACTTCGCCGTGAATTCCTCAACGTTCGCGTCCTGCACCTCGCCTTCGCTTCGAGTAGTCTTCGCAATCTCGGTTGTGCCGAGCTGCTGCCAGGCAAAGAAGAAATCTGCAAGTTCGGAATAGTGTACGTTATCGAAGAAGGGCGGGTCGGTTACGACGAGGTCAATACTACAGTCAGGGAGCCCCGTGACAGCCGAGTCACCGCAGGACAGAGCTATGGCACGCGGCGGGAGTTCAACGCCCCACCGTTGGAGATCGCCGACGAAGGGGCGTGAGCAGACAAACCCTCTCGCGCCACCAGCACGGTTCACTTCTGTGGGGTTCTCGCGGTAATCCATGGCGCGGAGCAGGCGGGTGCGGTAGAGACTGGAAAAGGATCCGGAACTCTTCGGAGTGCCCCACACATTGGCCTCAATTGGCCTGCGCTCCGGCTTCAGGATGTGGTGAGAGAACATGTGCCGCACCGCGCCTGTCCCCTCTCCCTTGTACGACGCGAACAGATTATTGAACTCCAGGACGCCGGAAAACAGCGTAAGGAAAGCATTGCGGCTCATCTCATCGGAGAGGTTCGCGATTGCCGAGCGCAGAATGGAGAGCGCCAGAAGTTGCCGGTCGTTGAAGAAGTCCCTCCAGGCCAAGAATCCGTAGCTCATCGCCTGCCGCGTGTTGTGGCCGTGCTGCAAGCTGAGCTCCGGGAGAACGATCTCTCGGCTTTGGACCAGCTCATGCAGGGTATTGGTGCAATGGACGTAGATGCTGTCATCTACCTCCGATGGCGCCAAGTATTGCTTCCTCCCGTCTCTCGTAAGCACGAGTTTGGCGTAATGACGGAACGGCGGGCGTTTCCTTCCTACTGCGTCGATTATCCTGAAGCTGTGTGTGCAGTGTGGGCACCTGGCCTTTAGCCCTCTGGCTGGACCACTCTCCGGATTGAAGCTGTGGTCACACGATGGGCACGAGACTGGCGTCTTCCCGTGGAGGCCTGGGAATATGTCTCCACACGACGGGCAGACGATTTGAACCTGCGGCTTGCGGCTGGGATACGCGTTTTTGGCGAACACGTACGATGGAAACAACTCGACTGTCTTTCCGCAGGCTGGACAATCTGTCTGCATTACCCAGAAGTGATACAGGACCTCGCATGGGCGGTCCGTGGCATCCCGGGATCGGTAGAGAGCGCGGATCCGCTCGCCGGTTGTGTGAGAGAGATCTTCGAATGCTTCTTGGACACGTCGGCGATCGAGCGGCCCAAGAGCGACACGCACGGCG
>CAZDHR010000258.1:0-10429 GCA_964505295.1 uncultured Planctomycetaceae bacterium | reverse complement strand
ACCCGCCCGAACCAGAGAGTGAAACCGGAAAGTTATTCTTCGGCCGCCCCTAAGAGAAGATCGGCATCCGACGCTCATTTCCGTCCGGCGCCCGTGCATCGCCACACCTCGATTCCGCTGAAGTTCGCGTCGCCGCCGGTGGCCGTGATCGTGAGATTGCCGTCTTCGGGCGTGGTGATCCACGGGCCGAGCCGTCGCCATCGGCCAGCCAGGCCGCTGTAGTAGTCGCGCTGGACGATCTGCCCGTTCAAGCAGATGCTGAACGTCGTCGGTCCGGTCTCTTCCCACACGTAGGCGAAAACGGCGAAGCTGCCCCGGGGCACGTTCGTCAGCTCGAGCTTGGCCTTTCGGTCCCAGCGGAACGCGTGGATCATCTTCGCCCGGGCGGCGTCGGTGGGCGGCAGAAGCGGGACGCTCGGGCTCTCCAGTCGGCGGTCGTTGCAGGTGAAGTCCGGGGCGTCGTCGCCCTCCCAGCGGTTGCCGTCGATCTCGACCGCCGGGCCGCCCACGTTGATCCCCCGCCAGAACCGCCACGGCCCAGTCTCGGCTGGCGGGCCTTCGAGCTTGGTGACCGGCGCGCTCAGGTCTTCCTCCACGCCGAACGCGCCCGGCGGCGGCTCGACCGGCTTGCCGCGGACCGTGAGCACCATGCGGCGATAAGCTACCAGCGGCGGCTCGCCCTTGTCGGTCACTTCGAGGATCACGTGGATCGTGCGGCCCGAGGCCTCCTTCGGCACGGTGACCGTCGCCTCGGGGGCGCGGGCGCCGCGGATCGGCGCGTCGGCCCAGTAGGTTCCCGCTTCCGCGTAGACCCACCATCGGTACTCGAGCGCGTCGCCGTCGGGGTCGGACGAGCCGGCGGCGCTGAGCTTCACGTCGGCGCCCGGATCGGTCTCGATTCGTAGCACGCGGCGCGATCGATCGCCGCCAGACACGGCGACCGGCTCGTGGTTCGCCTCGTCCGGCGGCTTCACGCACCAGTCCATCCGGGCCTCAAACGCGTTCTGATACGCCCGGCGCCAGCGGTGGATCGTGTAGAGCATATCGGGCCTGCCGTCCATCAGGTCCTCGGTGGGGATGAACTCGTTGCCCCGGCCGCTCCGCCGGAAGCGTCCGCCCCAATTGCCCCACTCGGGATGCTCGGGGTCGCTCAGCCCGTCGGGCAGCACGTAGAAGAACGACGGCGTGTCGCCTTCCTTCACGCCGTCCTTCCCCGACGCCTTGGCCGGATACACGGGCCCCAGCGGCCCGTGCCCCGTGCGCACGTGCTTTTCGAGCCACCCGGGGGAGACGATCTCCTGGTCGCCCTCCTTCCAGATGCCGCGGAAGAGCCGGTTGGAGTAGATCCAGAACACGTCGGGGTGATGCTTCTTGACCCACTCGGCGGTGCGGTCCTGATCGGCGATCGAATGGACGCGGATCTTCCGCTTGAAGGCGCCCAACTCCTTGGGCGATCGCGTCTTCTCCACTTTCCAGATGGCTTGGGCCAGCTCGCGCGGCCCGCCCCAGATCGAAAACCAAACCGGGCGAGGGTCCTCGCGGTCGATCACCCGGATGATCCACTCCGAGGCCTCCGAGTCCATACCGGGGCCCACCTGGTGCGGGTCGCCGTTGTGGCCGTCCTTGATCAGGCTCCGCAACCGCTCGTGCGACGGGTAGTCGGGCCGATGCTTGCGCAGGTTGGGCAGCACCTTGCCGTAGGCGTCGACGGCCTCGCGGATCATCTCCGGGTGCGTCACCTCGTAGTGGCCGTGCCCGAACCCCGTGCACAAGCCCTCCACCTCGAAATCGCAACTGTACAGGAGGAAGCGGACCATCGACTGCCGGTCGTCCGGGTCGCCGCCGATGTCGGTCATCACCACGATCCGCGCTTTGGCCTCGTCCGCCAGAGCGACGGCCGGCGACACGCCGCGTGCCGTTGCGGCCCATAGCGCCGGCAGCAGCACGGCCGCCGCCACGTGGACCGCGAGCGCTCTTGCTCTCGTTCCGAACGACCGGGTAGGACGGGGCGAAGTACGAGACCCACGCGTCTGAAGTGAAACGGGGGCATGTCTGTCGTGCATTGTGCTCATCGGGATACTCGCAATGGGGATACTTCAACCACTGCCCTGGAACTCAGTTTGTGAACAGGTCGAAGATGTTGCCCAGCATGCTGCTCGATGCCTTGAACAGCTCCGTGTACTTGCACTGAGTGCAGGTGACGGTCGTAAATCGCTTGCTCTGGACGTCGAACACCTTGCTCAGAAAACCCCCGGCCGCCCGAAACTCGCCGGTCTCATAGCTGGTGTTGCCACACTTGGGGCACGTGTAGTTCAGCGAACTCATGGTCGAGCCTCCTTCGGATTGCCTGGCCTGTCACATGGGAACACGGGCTACTCCTCCTGAACGATCTCCAGCGCACAGATCATCGCCACGTTCCTTCTAAGTGGATCCATGGTTCGACAAGAAGCCGTCACCATGCGATCTGTCCCGACAAAGCCCCACTTCCGCGGGTAACCTACAGTCTAACTGCGCGCTACTGACTCCCCACCCCCTTCACCCGCGTGCGGATCGCGTACAGGCCCTTGCTCGCGGTGATGAACAGCGTGTGGCCGTCCGGGCCGCCGAAGCAGACGTTGGCCGTCCAGCGGGCGTCGACCGGGATATGCTCGATCTCTCGGCCCGAGGGGTCGAACACGATGACGCCCTTGCCCGTCAGATACACGTTCCCCTCGTTGTCGACGGTCATCCCGTCGGAGCCCATCGGGCAGAAGAGGCGCTTGTTCTCGAGCTTGCCGTCGGGCTGAATATCGTAGGCGTAGGTCTTCTTGGCGCGGAGGTCGGCCACGTAGAGCGTTTTGCCGTCGGGCGTGCCGATCACGCCGTTGGGGGTCTCCAGATCGTCGGTCACGCGGAGCAGCTTCTTGTGGTCGGGCGCGAGAAAGTAGACGCACTGCCCCTCCTGCTCCTGCGGCCCGCGGTTCCAGTAGGGGCGCTTGTAGAACGGGTCGGTGAAGTAGAGCCCGCCGTCCGGGCGGATCCAGAGGTCGTTGGGCCCGTTCAAGAGCTTGCCCTGGTAGTCCTTGACGACGACCGTGACCTTGCCCTGCGGGTCGACGCGCCACAGCTCGTTCTTCGCATCGGCGCAGGCCCAGAGGTTGCCGTCGGCGTCGAACGAGAGGCCGTTGGAACGACCGCAGGGCTGCATGAAGGTGGAGAGCTTGCCGTCGGTGCTCCACCCGAGGATGCGGTCGTTCGGCTGGTCGGTGAAGAGCACGTTGCCTTGGGCGTCGGCGGCGGGGCCTTCGGTGAACGCGAACTCCTCGGCCAGCGTCTCGACCTTGGCCCCCGGGGCGATGATCCGGCTCTCGGCCGGCAGTGCCTGGGGACCGGCCAGGGCAACCGCGGCCAGCACGGCCGCCCATGTGGTCGTCTTGGTGCGTACGGACCGATCGGCAAGGGATAGTCTTCTCACGGCAGGCTCCTCTGGTGGCTTGGGGACACTCGGAAAGCACGGTGCAGCTCGTAGGCTCTTTCTAGCCTCTCGGCGGTCCCGCTTCAAGACTTCGCCGGGCGCGGCAGCCGCTTGAGGCGCGCCGATCTCCGCTTGGACCACCGGCACGACGATCCCACGGGCCGCTACTCTTAGCCTGACGCTCGCGGTAAAATCGAACCGGTACCGCCGGTCGCCCGACGAGGAAAAGGTGACAGCCACCAAATCTGGGAAGAATAGAGACACGGAGCAGCGAGAGCGTCCAGCACGTAGAAAAATGACCCCTCCCGGGGCATGTTGGGTTGCTCACAGCACGCCGTGTTCTTACCCAGTATTTCCAGAGTTGTCAGATTTGGTGGCTGTCACCTTTTCCCCTTTTCCGATCCAAGAACGCCGATGAACTTTCGCGCCATCCTCTTCGATCTCGACGGCACGCTTCTCGACACGCTTGCCGACATCGCCGATTCGGCGAATCGCGTGCTCGCCGGACATGGCTACCCCACGCACCCGATCGACGCTTATCGCCACTTCATCGGCGACGGGTTGGTGCGGCTTTTCGGCCGGGTGCTGCCCGCGGATCAGCGCGGCGAGGAGGTCATCGCCGAATGCGTGGGAGGTTTCCGCGAGGCATACGCGGAAAACTGGAACGTGCGCACCAGGCGGTACGAGGGCGTCGCCGACCTGCTCGACGCGGCCACGGCCCGGGGCCTCAAGATGGCGATCCTCTCCAACAAGCCGCACGCGTTCACCCGGCGGTGCGTCGACGCTTACCTCTCCGCCTGGCCCTTCCAGGCCGTCCTCGGCCAGCGTGACGGCGTGCCGCGGAAGCCGGACCCGGCCGGGGCGCGGGAGATCGTCGAGCGGTTCGAAGTGGCGGCGGAGCACTTCCTCTACCTGGGCGACACGCCCACCGACATGGAGACGGCCCTCAACGCGGGCATGCACCCCGTCGGAGTCTCCTGGGGTTTCCGCCCGGTCGACGAACTCCGCGCGGCCGGCGCCGCCCGGATCATCGCCCGCCCGTTGGAACTGATGGACCTGGTCGACGGGGCGTCTTCTTCGTGATTCGGAGACCGTCAAGGCCCGCGCAGAGACACGGGGACCCGACCTTGGTGGAAAGGTCCCCGTGTTCGCATTAGCGCGTGGGTATCGTGGCGCGACCCGCCTGTCGAAACGGCACGAGACGAGCGGCGTGGTTCGGCGGCTACAGCTTCGCGATCTTCTCGATCAGGTCGACGCTGCGGCAACTGTAGCCCCATTCGTTGTCGTACCAGCTCAGGACCTTGAGCATCGTGTCGCCGATCACGTGGGTCCAGGGGCCGACGAAGATCGAGCTGGCCGGATCGCCGATGATGTCGCTGGAGACGATCGGGTCCTCGGTGTACCTGAGGATACCCTTCATGGGGCCGTCGGCCGCCTCTCGGATCGCGGCGTTGACGGCGTCGGCCGTGACCGGCTTGCCCGTCTCGACGGTCAGATCGACCACGCTGCCGGTCGGGGTCGGGGTTCTTAGCGCCATGCCGGTCAGCCTGCCCTGCAACTCGGGGATGACCAGCCCGACGGCCGCCGCGGCGCCGGTGGTGGTGGGGATGAGGTTCAACGACGCGGCCCGGGCGCGGTAGAGGTCCTTGTGGGGGAAGTCGTGCACGACCTGGTCGTTGGTGTACGAGTGGATCGTGGTCATCAGGCCCTTGACGATCCCGAACTTGTCGTAGATCACCTTGGCCATCGGGGCGAGGCAGTTGGTCGTGCAACTGGCGTTGGAGATGCAGGTGTGCTCGGCGCTGAGCTTGTCGTCGTTGACGCCCAGCACGACGGTCAGGTCCTCGCCCTTGGCCGGGGCGCTGATCACCACCTTCTTGGCGCCGGCTTGGAGATGGCTGTCGAAGCCTGGTTTGTCGGCGGTGGCTCGTGCGCGGAATGCCCCGGTGCTCTCCAGAATGATCTCCGCCGAGAGCGCACTCCACGGGAGCTGGGCCGGGTCCCGCTCGGCCATCGCCCGGATCTTCTTGCCGTTGACGATCAGGCTATCGTCATCGAAATCGACCGTGCCCGGGAATCGACGGTGAATGCTGTCATATTTCAGCAACGTGGCCAGGGTCTTGTTGTCGGTGAGATCGTTGATCCCGACGACCTCGAACACGTCGGGCTTGGCCATCAAGCCCCGGAACACCAACCGGCCGATCCGGCCGAATCCATTAATGCCAACACGAATTGCCACAACTCATCTCCTTCACAAAGAAACTCGAAATTTCCTTTAGAAAAACCTCGCCCCTTAGGTGTGGGGGGCGGTAGCTCAGATCGGGTCGACACGCGACCTTGTGGGCGGACGGAGAACTGGGCATTATACTGGGCCCGGAACCAGGGGGCAACCAGGACGAAGGGATTCTCTTGCCGGCGGCTCAGCGACCCCATTGGCGGCTTCCCCCGGGAGTCTCGCGCGGCGTGTGGCAGTACGCCGAGACCGAGCACGTCGCCGGCGAGTACGACGACTACTTCGCGCGGAACCGCCTGTTCCAGTTCGACCAACAGGTGCTCGCCCGGCATTTCGCCAAGCCCGGGCTGGTGGTCGACTTGGGGTGTGGCACGGGGCGGACGCTCTTGCCTTTGGCCCGGCGGGGTTTCCGTTGCCTCGGCGTCGACCTCTCGCGCCACATGCTCGGGATCGTGGGCCGGAAAGCCGCCCGCCAGGGGCTCTCCGTCGCCCGAGTCCAGGCAAACCTGGTCGAGCTCGACTGCCTCCGGGACGCACGGGCCGACTACTGCACCTGCCTGTTCAGCACCCTGGGGATGATCCGCGGGCGGGAGAATCGCGGGCGGGTGCTGGGCCACGCGCGGCGGATCCTGAAACCGGGCGGCCTGTTCGTGGTCCACGTGCACAACGTCTGGTTCGGGTTTCTGGACCCGGTAAGCCGCGGCTGGCTGGCCCGGCAACTGCTCCGCTCGCTGTTACGCCGCGACGTCGAGCTGGGCGACAAGTTCTTCGACTACCGGGGCATCCCCAAGATGTTCCTGCACACGTTCACCCGGCGGGAGCTGCTGGGTAGCGTCACCGACGCCGGCTTCCGACTCCAGGAGCTAATCCCGCTTGCCGTCACGCGGCAATCTCCGCTACGGCATCCGTGGTTCTTTGGATCGATTCGGGCGAACGGGTGGATCGCGGTTTGTGAGAAGCCGACGACCGGGGACTGAGCGGAAGGGGGATCAGGACCGGGGCATCCCATTGCGAGGCGGCTATTCTTTCTCCTCTTCCGCTTCTTCTTCCGCCTTTTCTTCCGTTTTCTCCTTAGCTTTCTCTTCGGCTTTCTCTTCAGCCTTCTCTTCAGCCTTTTCCCCCTCCGCCGCTTCTTCCGCCTCGGCCCGACCTCTGCGCGAGCGACTGGTTCTTCGGGAGGACTTCTTCTCGGGCTCGTCCGGCACCGTGGTGAACGGCTCGGTCAACTGGACGGCAATCTCGTTGACCTGGACGACATTCGGAGCGACTTGCTGACCCCGGGCCAGGACCTTGTCGCCGGGCCTGGCGAGGGCGAGGCTCCTGATGTCGGCCAGATCCAGGTCGATATGGGGGTCTTCGGTCAGCTCGATCTGGACGGCGGACTTGAAGTACGGGTTGGGGGCATAGACGGTGATCTTACCCGTCTTGTCGATCCCGGTAATCCGACCGACGATCTCGAAGCTGTCGATCAACGGCCCCTCGTCCTCATCCTTGGCCCGCGATCGCCGACTACGTGATCGCGATTGCCGAGCGTCGGCCGGCGGTTTCTCGGCGGCGGGAGGCGGGACGTCGGCAGCCGGCTTGGCTGCCTCGGCGTCTGCTTCCGAGGGGTCCGGGGCGATGGCCGGTCTGCCGCCGGGGAACACGCCGAGCGGTCGTTGGGGCGAAGGGGTGAAGATGATCAGCTCGCCGATCTTGTCCTGCACCTCGCCCCGTCGCTTGTCCACCTCGGCAAAGAACGAAATGAAGCTGCCGGGCCCGAGCACGTCTTTCTTGGCCGTCCCAGTCACGTGGACCGTGGCTCGGTCGGCGAGTTGAAGCATATAGGGCTGCCCGGCCAGCGACTTGATCCGCATCACGCCCCGGCCGATTGCTTCGATCGTGCCGCTCGGGTTCGCGGGGATGGGCGTGGGCCTTCCTCCCCGCAAGGGGAACTGGGCACGCGCCGTGCCCGACGGGGCCAGAACCAGCAAGCCAACACTCCAGAAGACCGCAACCAACAGGCGAAACGAGGAAAACATGACCGACGTCCTCCCACCAACGAAGCCAGGCAGCCGCTAGCACCAAATGGTTTCTTGGGCAGAATCGTTAAGATTGGCAGACTACGGTCCGGCACGAGGTTGGTTGTCTATTGGAGTTACCGAGACGGCCAAGCGGCGATTATTGAGCCAGGGGATTTGGAGTGATTGCTGATTAAGCGAGTCAATCAGTGGAAGGAGTGCCTCCTGTTGGGCGAAGCGGTTGAATTGGACGATCAGGGTGTTGGGTGTCAGGTAAAGCTGTCCCGGTTGGTTGAAGAAGGTGCGACGCACGGTCGAGACGTGCGCCCCGTGATAGCGATCCGGGAGCTTGTCGGTCAGGTCGGCGATCGCATTGTACACCAGCCCCGCCAGCCATCCGATCATTTGCAGCGGCCCACGATGAAAACGGGGGCGATTGCGATCCGGGCTTCCCTTGTCATAGCCGCAAGGCACCGCATTCAAGGATTCGTCATGAACGCCCACCCGGTACCCCTGCTCGTGGTGCTGCCTGGTGCGGAACGTCTGGAGCACCTCCCAAGGCTCGGCTTGGCTTGTCGTATAGAGCGGATGCCAACGATCCTTTTTCGGTCCGGGCACCACCTCTCGGCAGACAATCGTCCGCACGGCCTGCTCGTCGGTTTCGCCCTTCAAGGTCGTCCTGGTATCCGCCAAGCGGATCTCCTTGGGCGGGGCTCCC
This sequence comes from uncultured Planctomycetaceae bacterium, assembly GCA_964505295.1. GTDB lineage: Bacteria > Planctomycetota > Planctomycetia > Pirellulales > Thermoguttaceae > DATKZH01. The sequence continues at coordinate 2,024 of CAZDHR010000258.1, read as the reverse complement.
ACACAGGGCCCGTCTTCCTCGTAGGCGACGAACTCTTCCGCGGGCAACGCCTTCCAAATCTTCACGCGGCTTGGATAGCGACAGGCCCGCAACGTCACGTCCAATGGCGGCGTTTCTTCGGCCATCTCGAGCAGGGCTCGCACGTTGGCATCCGACTTGCCCGCCCCGGCATCGAACAGCGCCTGAAGATGGTGTGGCGTCCCGTCGGTAAGTACTTCCTGGGTCATCCGCAACGACACGTCCCGCAATTCCACGTTGCCCGGCGTGCCCCGCACCGAAAGGTAGCGGTCATGAATCACGTCGTAGCCGTAATACAGTTTCTCGCAGCGCATGTACTTGTTGCGCGTGGTCACGAATCCCTTGGGAATCCGGAATTTGTGGGTCCAACGGGGAATGGAGTGCTCGTCGAAGCTGACCACCGCGTCCTGGCCGGCGATCCAATCCCAGGGGCTGGTGCGCCGACAGAAGCGGTCCACCTCGTGCCAAGTCAGATGGCGACGCCAGCCGCCTACCAGGTGGCGCGAAGGGCACTTCCATCCGCCCGTCAACAGCGCAAATCCCAGATCCTCCATCTGGTCCAGATGGAACATCCGCTGGAGCCCGATCACCAGCGCGAAGACGCTGGTCAAGAGTCCCCGGCACAACGAACCGTACTCGTCGCGGCAAGACTTCTCGGCGATCGAAAGCCAGCTCACTGCGGTGGGCAAGAGGAGGAACGCCCCTGCGTACTGCGTGGGGGCAAAAAAAATTCTTCCTGCGGCACGGGCAGGTTCGTCTCCGCCGCTCCCTCTGCCGTGACGATCTTGGCTTCGGCCGCCGAGGCGAGACTCCGCTGCGCGCTGTCGAGTCCGTACTTCTTCATGAAGTGGTACAAAGTCACCGTGGAAACGCGAACCTTCCAGGTGCGCTCGATGAAATCTAGAATATCCCAACGCGAGGCTTTCGGATGGGTGATCAAGAACTGAGCGATCGGCCCGGCGTAACGTGCCAAGAGCTTTCCGTGAGGCCGACCGGCCATGCGATGGTGAGCAACCTGCACCATTTCCTTGGAAGAGACGTTCTGCTGCTTGGACGCCGTCGAGCGGCTGATGCCAACGAACCGAGCGATCTGCGCCACCTTCAATCCCGATTGGCAGTGCAAGAGGAAATGGCTCAGAACGCGCCGCGAGTAGTAATCCCCCTCGCAACGACAAATGAAGCGAAAACCCGCTTCGAGCAGCGCGATTTGATCGGACGTCACTCTCTGTCGATCGATCTTTGCGTCCCGAAGCCATTGATCGAACGTCGGACCATCCGTAGCCATGGCATCCTCTCCTTGTTATTGGATGCCTTGCCACGGCAGTATACCTCCGTCTAACGATCAGGTTAACGTCAATTTACGTAAAAATCATTTGGTGCTAGCTGCCGGATTTGTGACCGACGTCACCCGGGCAGGCAACCACCCTCCTCCACTCGAAGATAACCGCCGGACCTTGCTTTGGCCAGCGTCCAGGTGCGTGCGTCCGGGTTTCCCGGCAGGCCCTCTTGGAGGGGGTGAGTGGGTGACGGGGTGAGGGGGTGACGCTCACTGTGACGCTCACTGTCACGCTGTCACCCTGTCACCTTGTCACCTTGTCACCTTCGGCCACCTGGGATGGCGCGGTGGGCGCACCGTCGGCGGGTCGGGCAAATTGACAAACCCCCACCGTGAGGTACAGTTGGCCGGACCGTTGTCACGCCCGGCCGAGGGCGTGGAGCCGCGATCTCTGCGAATCGCGCCGCCAAGGCGGCTCTGGCTGCCCGGCCCGGTTTATTCGTCGGCTATTCGCACCGCCTGTGCCTGAGGACCCCCGTTCGGTGGATGCCACCCTGCCTGACAACCTGAGCGATCCGGCGGCCCGGGACGCGGCCGTCGCTCCGGTCCCGTTGTCCTTTCCCTCGGAAGTGACACTGGCCGACGGCACGACGCGGGACCTCCGCGGGCTGGGTCGCGACGAGCTGGTCCGGCTCCAGTGGGAGCAGGAAAGCACGTTTGCCCGGCGAAT
>CAZDHR010000257.1:0-10441 GCA_964505295.1 uncultured Planctomycetaceae bacterium | reverse complement strand
CGGGGGCGGTCGCGCCCGTTCTCGATGCATTGGAGAAGAACGACACGCTGCCGGAAGAGATGCTTGCCGACACGGCCTACGGTAGCGACGACAACGCGCAAAGGTGCGAGGACAAGGGCGTCGAACTGGTCAGCCCGACGCCGGGCAAGAAACCCGACGACGCCTACGCCGTCAACAGCGACGACTTCGTTGTCGACGAAACCACGGGCGAAGTCGAAGGCTGCCCCTGCGGCGAGCAACCGCTTCAGTCGAGCCGCGACGAAAGCAAGGGCGAGACGACCGTTGTGATGGCGGCGGCGAAGTGCGATGCGTGTGCGCACCGTGATGCTTGTCCGGTCCGTCGTCGCAAGGACGGTGACTACGAGTTCCGTTTCACCGACAAGCAACGTCGTTTGGACTCGCGTCGTCGCGAGGAAGAGACCGAGGTGTTTCGCGAGCGTTACCGAAAACGATCGGGCATCGAGGCGACCAACAGCATCTTAAAACGTGTGACGGGCCTGGGTCGCCTCCGCGTGCGAGGCAGCCCGGGCGTTTTCCACTCGATCCTGCTGAAAGTGGCGGGCTGGAACCTTCTTCAAGCAGCCCGAGCGTTGGCGATGCGCCAGAAGCGCCAAATCGCAGTCGCCTTGGGGTAAGGGAGGCAGGCTGCGCGGTTTTCTTGGGCGTCACCGGGCCTCGAAACCCGAACTCCCGACTCCAACCGAACCGGCTGCCCCAACTACCTTCAGAAAGACAACACAAGCCGACGCAAATAGGTGACTTCTGTCGGTGGTGTCTGAGTAGGGAAGCAACACAATGACTCCACATGCGCAATCCGTGGCGACTTGGGTCCTGATGCTGTTGTGTGCGTATGCACAAGCGCAGGCGGAGCGTCAGTTCCACGTTAGTCCGACGGGCGACGACGAGGCACCGGGCACGGCGGAAGCGCCGTTTCAGACCTTGTACCGCGCTCAAGAAGCGGCGCGAGAGGCCGCGCCCGGCATGAGCGCCGACGTCGTGGTCAACCTGGCGCCCGGAGAGTACCGCCTGCAACGGACGCTCGAATTCACCGAGGCCGACTCGGGACGAAACGGCCACCGTGTGGTCTACCGCAGCGCGGGCGGCTTGGGGCAGGCGCGGCTCCTGGGCAGCGTGCCGCTGGTCGGCTGGAAAGCGCATCGTGACGGCATCTGGAAGATCGATCTCCCGGAAGGCATGGTCTTTCACACACTCTACGAGAACGGCCGTCGCGCGTGGAAGGCCCGGTTCCCCAACTACGAGCACCATCCCGACATGCCCACCGCTCGCGGCCGGTACCTGGTCAGCGAAGACGGCAGCCCGACCTCCGAGGAGGGCGAAACGACCGGCTGGCTGACCTACCGACCCGAGGACGCTCCGCCGGTCACGTCCGTCACCAAGATGAAGATTCTCCTCTTCGCCGAGGGAAAGTGCGACTGGATGCGGACCGTTCGCGCGGTCAAGTCGATCGAACCCGAGACGCGTCGCGTGACGATCGACGGCCGTTTTTGGAGGGGCGTGAAAGCCCGCGCCCGCTTCTTCCTCGAAGACGAGCTGGGCTTTCTCGACGCGCCGGGTGAGTTCTACGTGGACGAGGCCCGGCGCGTCCTCTACTACAAGCCCCTGGCAAAGGGGCATCCCGACACGCTCGGTATCGCCGCGCCCACGCTCGTCAGGCTGATCCAGATCCAAGGCAAGTCGCGCGACGAACCCGTTGAGAACCTGACCCTCGAAGGATTGACGCTGGGGGAAACCGACGGGTTCCCGATGGGTTGGTGGAGCACGCAATACGGCAGGCAGGACGGCGCCCTGATTTGGATGGGAAACGCCACGGGGATCGAGGTCCGCCGGTGCCACCTGAAGGGCGGCGGCCGCAACGGCGTCATGATGATCGGCCACAACGTCGGCAATTCGGTGACCGGATGCCGGATCGAACACATGGGCGTCAACGGCGTAACGCTCTCCAACCGGTTCTCCAGTCCCGGCGGAAAGAGCCCCACCGAAGACCGCTGCGAGCACAACCGGGTTCACAACTGCCACATCCACGACGTGGGCGAAATCCACACCTACGCCGCTTGCTTGAACCTGTTCAACGTGAGCCACAACGAGGTGAGCCACTGCGAGTTGCACGACTCGGTGCGCTACGCGGTGACCCTGCGCGGCAACACGGGCGAGCAGTACGGACCGCCGGTTTGGATCAACCTCCCCGGCACCAAGGGTAACCACATGCATCACCTTCGGATCTACCGGTGCGGCCAGGACGGCGGCGACATGGGCGCGCTGCACTGCGCGAACCTGAACAATCCCGACGGCGATTGCGTCAACACGTTCGAGCAGATCACCGTCGCCGATACGCGGGCGATTCCGTCGATGAAGGACATCGGCCCCGACGGGATATTTCTCGACTGGCCCAAAATGGCCATGCACCAAATCTTCCGTCACGTCCACATCATCCGCTGCCAAGGGCTCCAGGTCCGCAGCAACCGTCCGGACAACGCCGCGTCGGCGCAAACGGACAACGTGAGCTGGAAGCCGGGGTTTCGGGAGGAGTTGATGGACTACGAAAGCATCGGCCTGACCGACGAGTTCCCGGCCGAGTTCGGCGGACGTCCGCCGGTCGCGACACGCCTGGCTGCCCCCACCGGAGTCAAGGCCACGGCCACGGCGTGCGACGCGGTTACCCTGGAGTGGGAAACGCCGCCGCATGAAGCCAACGAAGCGCCGATTTGCGTGATCTACCGAAACGACGAACGGGTCGGCGAAACGCCGTCGGCGCCCTTCACCGACCACGGTTTGTCGGAAAGCACCCAGTACCGCTACCACGTGGTGGCCCGCACCGACGACTTCAGGAAGCCGAGTGAACGATCCCAAGAGTGCCGGGTGCAGACACCGCCCGACCTCGAGCCGCCCGCGCTCACGGGCGCCCGTGTCATGCCCGATCGCCAGCGCATGCGCGTGGCTTTCGACGAGCCCGTCGACCCGGCGACTGCGACGGCGCCGGCCAACTACCGGTTCGATCCACCGCTGGCCGTGAAGTCGGCGAATCCGCTTACGCCCGACTGCGTGGAGTTGCAGGTGGACGGCTTCACGGCCGACGCGACGTACACGCTCTCGGTGGTCGGCATTCGCGACGAGAGCGCTGCCCGGAATGCCGCGGACGGAAACGCACGGGTGACGCTCGGTGAGTCCCAAGCCGTGGTGTGGTATCCGATGAAGCGGATCCGCGGCGACAGGCTTCGCGACGCATCCGGCGGCGGGGGAGACGCTCGACTGCACGGCGGCGCGGTCGTGGTGCCCAACGGCGGACCGTTCGGCGGGGCCGCGCTGCGGCTGGACGGCCAAACGGGGTTCGCCGAGGCGCCCGAGGACCTGAACCTGGGCGACGGCGACTTCACCATCCTGGTTTGGGTCTACCGCATGGGGCCGGGCGTCATTCTCTCCAAGGGCAACGGGTTTGGCAGCGTGCACCAGTGGTCGCTGGGCTGGCAGGAGGCGGGCATACCCGCCAGCGTGGCCCTGCGGATCGACAACCAATTCTTCTCGACCGCCGCCGACGCGGTGCCGAACGGTCGATGGGTGCATCTGGCCTTCGTCAAGCGCGCAGACGTCGGCCAAGCCTACGCCGACGGCAAGCCCAGCGGCAAGGAGCATGACCTCTCCGGTCTGGGCCCTTTCGTCAACGACCGCCCCCTACGGATCGGCCGTCGCGAGCACGCCCCCGATCCTGCCTATTTCAACGGGAAGATCGCGGGCGTCATGCTGCTGAAGCACGCGCTCGCCCCCGAGGACATCCGCGCACACGTGAATTTGTGCAGGTCGTTTTTGCACGAGCCCTTGGCAGGTAGCAGTACGTGGAATCGGCGTCGAGGGCTTCTTCGGCCTGGGCCGCCTGCCGATAGACGAACTGGCGGCTGACGTCGTGCTGTCTGGCCAGGCCGGTGATGGTGTCTGCCAGGGCGTCCAGCCCCAGTTGCCGCCGTTGGGCTGGGGTCATCGCCTTGGCCGGATGGAGCGGAGCGGCGGGATGGAGGCTTGTCGCTCGACGGAGAGACGTGACGAAATGGAGCGCCGCGTGGTCTGGCTGCGGGAAACCGTGCGGGACGCTACAACGGCCCGCCATGTCCGATTCAGCCCTTCGCGGCCTTCCTTTTCTGCCCTTGCGGCTTCTTCCGTGGCTGTTGCTTCTTCTGCTTCGTCTTCCTCGGGTTGAGTGGCCCATCGGTGGGGAGGAGGGGGGCGGGCTTGGTGGTCAGGATCTCGTCGAATTGCCGCTTGATCGCCAGGACTTCCGGATCGGTCGAGTCGGTCACCTCGCGGTAGCCGGTTCCGTCGCGGCTTGCGCCGCAGTCGTAGAGCCGGCCGTAATGATGCGGGGAGTTGTCTTCCAGGAGCCACCGCTTGGTGCGGAGGATCCGCCGGTCGCCCAGGTAGCTGAAGATCCAGTCGCGCGCCCGGCCCGGCTCGCCTTCAAGCAGGAACGCGTAGCTGCGCCCGTCGAGGGGGCGATCCTGGGGAAGCTCGGCCCCGGCCAACTCGGCCAACGTGGGCATGATGTCCGAGAGATCCACCAGCTCGTCGCTCAGGCCGAGCGGTTTCACGCGCCCGGGGCAGTTGACGATCATCGGCACCCGGGCGCCCAACTCGGTCGGCTGGCCTTTGCCTTGTCCGCCCGTGCCGTTGTCGCCGGTAAAGAAGAGGATCGTGTCTTCGCGCACGTCCAGCTCTTCCAGCGCAGCGACGATCCGGCCGATCAGCTTGTCGACATATTCGACGTTCTCCTTGAACTTGTCGGGCGAGTGCGTGAACTTCTCGGTTTCGTTCGGATTGGTGGTCGGCGTCGAGTAGTAGGGGGCGTGGGTCAGGGCCATCGGGTAGTAGAGGAAGAACGGCTCGTCCTTGTGCCGCTGGGCGAAGTCGAGGAGGAACTCGGTGAAGATGTCCGGCCCGTAGTCGTCCTTCTCGGTGGGCAGGTACTCGCCGTTCTTGACGATCGACGGGTGCCAGTAGCGGCAGGTCTTCTGCTTGCCCCGGCCCTCCCAGCCGCCGTCGTGCTCGATGCCTTCGGGCAGGTTGTGCTTGTAGGCCCACATGCAGTACTCGTCGAACCCGGTCTCGTAGACCAGCGTGGGTATCTTGCCGGTGAGCTGCCACTTGCCGCCCAACGCCGTGGCGTAACCGGCCGACTTGAGCACCTGGGCGAAGGTGACGTGGCCCGCGATCTGCTCCTCGGGCGAGGTGGGCTTGGGTCCGCCCCGCCGGCCGGCGAAGTTGTAAATCTTGTTGTTCGAGCCGTACTGGCCGGTCATGATCTCGAACCGGGTGGGATGGCAGAGGGGCGTGGAGAAGCAGGTGTTGAACTGGACGCCGGTCCGCGCCAGCCGGTCGAGATGGGGCGTCCGGTGGTCCTCGTTCCCGTAGCACGAAAGCTCCTTGGCCCCCAGGTCATCGGCCATGATCACGATCAGGTTGGGCGGGCGACGGTCCGACCCCTTCCGAGCGCCCCGGGCCCAACCGTGCCCGGCGACGATCACGGCCACGGCCGCCAGCACCGGCAACGACTTGCGTAGAATCGACGGACTTTTCATGGGCCAAGCTCCTCGCGAGTGGTTTGATCGGTTCTTGCCTCCACGTCTTGCGAGCATAGCCCGGCCGCCCGGGCAATGCAACGGACCGCCGGCAAAGAAGGGGCGTGGCGCCTTGCGGGCGGTTGTCGGGTCGCGTTAGCATGGTGCGTCGAGGGGCCCCTGGGCTGTCCACGTGTTGAGCCCTGTATTGAGCATGGAACGCGCTCGAAGCCCAGGGGTTGCAACCCCTGGGCTTGGGGCGAGATTGACGTTCCACTATCAGTGAAGGGATCACTGGACTGTACCCGTTGGGTGCCACTGCTGGCTTGTCCAGCAGTGCCGGAAGCACGGTTGGACAAGCCAACCGTGACACCCGCAAACTCAACCTGGACAGACCCTTGGAAGGAGACCGGAGATGATGTGGTTCCGCTGGTCCTTGCTGCCGCTGGCTTTATGCGTCGCAATGTGGGCCTCGCTGGCCGTCGGTGCAGCACCGCCCGAGTCGGCCCAGTCGCCGGTCGACTACATGATCGTCGTCACCGGGGGCGAGCTGCTCTCGGGCGTCTATCCGGACGGACACACGTGCTTTCTCACCCGAACCCTCCGCCCACTCGGCCTGCGATGCGTCGGCTCGATGAGCGTGGACGATCGGAAGGACGCGATCCAAGAGGCGCTCCGATTCGCCGCGGGCAAGGCGGCGCTGGTGATCGTCACGGGCGGCTTGGGCCCCACCGACAACGACCTCACGCGCGAAACGCTCTCCGAGTTTACCGGGATCGCGCTGGAGGAGCATCCCGACGTGCTCGCGGCGATGGAGCGGCGATTCGGCCTCTCGCGCGATCAGATCCGCCCGAACCTCCGCCGACAGACGCACGTGCCCACGCGCGGCACCTACCTGAAGAACCCCAACGGCACGGCGGTCGGGCTCGTGTTCGAGCCGGCCGACGCGGTGATCGTGGCGCTCCCCGGGCCGCCGCGCGAGTTGCAGGCCATGGTCCGCGCCGAGCTGGTGCCGTACTTGAGCCGGCGATTCGGCACGCGCCTGCCCGGCTGCTCGCTGACGCTGCGGTTCGTGGGCCTGGGCCAGTCGCAGATCGACCAGACGCTCGAAGAGCACGTGCCGCTGGCCCCCGACGTCACGCTCTCCTCGCAGTTCGAGGGCGGGCGCGTCGATTTCACCTTCTCGCTGCCCGACGACACCCCGCAGGACCGCGCCCGGCTGAAGGCGCTGGAGCAGAAGATCCTCGAGCACCTGGGCGACTACGTCTACGCCGACGACGAGACCTCGTTGGAGCAGCACGTCGTGGGGCTGCTGGAGGCCCGTAAAACCACCCTGGCGCTGGCCGAAGTGGCCAGCGGGGGCAGCCTGGCCGCTGGGCTGAACGACGCCGACGGAGCCGACCGCGTCTTGGCCGGGGCCTACATGGCACCGACCGAGGAGAAGCTCCGCCGGCTGCTCCACGTGGCCGACGACCGTTGGGCCCGAGGCACGTCCGGCGACCAAAGGACGGAACTGCTGGCCCAAGCCGCGGCCAAAGCGACCGGGAGCCAATGGGCGGTTGCCGTCGGCGAGGCCCGGCAAGAACCAGGCGGGGCCCGCTCCGTCGAGGTCGTCGTGAGGCTGCCGGACGGCCGCTCGGAGGGCCGGCGCGTCGGCCTTCGCGGCGCCGGCGAGTTGACTCGCTTCCGGCTGACCACCCAGCTCCTCGACGAGCTGCGGCGCAAACTGAGATGACGCGCAGGAAACGAGGGGCATGGGCCGACGTTTACGCTAGAAGACGGGACGAGCCGATGATCCGAAACAACCCACATCGAGCGATGATCTTCGCGTGGTTCGTGTTGCCGGCCTTGTGCATGGTCTGCATGAATGCGCACGCATGGGCGGGCGGCTCGGTGGCCACGGTCCATCCGCTGGGCACCGACGCCGGCATCGAAACACTCGAACAGGGCGGCAACGCGATCGACGCCGCCGTGGCCGCCGCCCTAACGCTGGGCGTGGTCGACGGGCGCAACGCGGGAATCGGCGGCGGCTGCTTCATCCTCATCCGCCTGGCCGACGGCAAGCTGGTGGCCATCGACGGCCGCGAAACCGCGCCCGCCGCCGCCACCCGCGATATGTACCTCCGCGACGGCAAACCCGAGCCCGAGCTGAGCCTCACCGGGCCGCTCGCCTCGGGCGTGCCGGGGGCGCTGGCCGCATACGATCGGGCCGTGCGCCAATACGGCCGGCGCGAGCTGCGCGACTTGCTGCTCCCGGCCGCCGAGATCGCCGAGCGCGGGTTCCCCATCCAGCGGGCGTACGCCGGCGCGATCAAGCACCTGGCCGAAAAGCTCGCCCAGTTCGAGGGCTCGCGCGCCGTGCTTCTCAAACCGGACGGCTCGCCGTACGCGGCGGGCGAGGTCCTGAAGCAGCCCGATCTCGGCCGAACCTATCGGGCGATCGCCGACGAGGGCATCGGCTGGTTCTACCGGGGGCCGCTGGCTCGCGACGTTGCCAACTGGATGGCCGACAACGGCGGGCTGATCACGGCCGACGACTTCGCCGCGTACGAAACCCGATCGCGCGAGCCGGTCGTGACGACCTACCGCGGCTACACGATCGTCGGCTTCCCGCCGCCCAGCTCCGGCGGCATTCACGTGGCCCAAATCCTCAACATGCTGGAGCGGTTCGACCTGAAGGCCCTTTACGAGCGCCGGCCGGCGACGGTCTACCACGTCGTGGCCGAGGCGATGAAGCGGGCGTTCGCCGACCGGGCCTATTGGCTGGGCGACCCGGACTTCGCCGACGTGCCCCGTGGGCTGGTTGACCGCCAGTATGCGGCCGCGCTTTCCGCCCAGATCGCGCTCGACCGGGTGACGCCCGTCGCCACGCACGGCCGGCCGCCCGGCTCTTCCCAAGACCATTTCGGCAAGCACACCACGCACATCACGGCCGTCGATTCCGAGGGCAACTGGGTGGCGATCACGGCCACCGTGAACGGCGGCTTCGGGTCGAAGGTGATCGTGCCCTCGACGGGCGTGATCCTCAACAACCAGATGGACGATTTCTCCGCCGCCCCCGGCGCCCCCAACGCCGCGGGTCTCCTGGGCGCCGAGGCGAACGCGATCGCCCCGGGTAAGCGACCCCTATCGAGCATGAGCCCGACGATCGTGCTCAAAGACGGCCGACCGATCCTCACGCTCGGCGCGGCCGGCGGCCCGAAGATCATCACCCAGGTCGTGATGACGATCCTCTACCACCTCGACCTCGGCATGCCCCTGCCCGACGCCCTGGCCGCCCCGCGCATCCACCACCAATGGCAGCCCGACCAGCTCGTCGTGGAGCAGTCGCTCGATCCGTCGATCGTCGAGGCGCTGGAGAAGCTGGGGCACAAGGTCAAGCGGACCCGCTCGGTCGGCGTCGCCCAGGCGATCGGCGTGACGGAAGCCGGCATCGGGTTCGTCGGCGTGCACGACCCGCGGGTTGAGGGCAAGGCGGGGGCGTTCTATTGAGTCCTACACAGCAAATCAGCCGCACCGAAGCCCAGGGGTTGCAACCCCTGGGCTTGGAACCCGGGACGAATTGTGACGCAGATGAAGCTGACGAACTTCGCCGACCCGAGCAAGACAAGTAGGGTGCGTGAAACGCACCATTCTGTCGGTGAAAGTTGTGAGCACTAAAAGTGGTGCGTTTCACGCACCCTACTCAACTATGCCTGAGCATGACATCCCCGCCAACAAACGCGTGCGACCGGCGGGACTGTTCTGCTGAAGCACGACCTACCGGCCTGCTTGCCACGGCCGATTCGCCGAAGCCGCCTCGTCGCCGTAGGTGAGCGAAACCTGGAGCCCGCTCGCCTGCGACGTGTAGAACATCCGACCGTTGGAGACGACGCTGGCGACGCACTCGCGGCTGTCGATGGCCGGGCCGGTGATGACGAGCTTGTTCTCGTTCGACATGTCGATCATGTCCATGTTGGAGCCGAGCACGTAAGGCTCGGAGACGGTGAACCGGGTGCAGGCGTACTTGAAGTTGAACCGGGAGAGGATCTTGCCGGTTTGGCGGTCGAACACGTGCCCGTCGCCCCCGGAGGCGTTCGAGAACAGGTAGTCGTTGCCCACGGCGACCACGTTCACCGACGATTTGACCGGGTCCGACTGCCAGATGAGCGAGCCGTCCCGGGCGTCGAGGCACCAGACGTAGCGGTCGTTGGTCGCCTCGTTGGGCTTGTTGTACCCGCCCACGTAGAGGCGCCCGTCGCGACCCGAGATCGTGCAGCCGGCGGTCACGTAATAGTCGGTCGTCTTCCAGAGGACCTTGCCGGTCGCCGGGTCGAGGGCGGCCGTAAGGCCGCGGGGCCCCGGCTCGCCGCGTCGGGTGGCCGCGTAGCCGAAGAAGGTGGAGTAGTAGAGCGTGCCGTCCATCAGGCACAGGCCCGAGTCGTTGCCGCCCGTGCCCAGCTCCGAGAAATCCCGGCTCCAGACCTCTTCGCCCGTATCGAGGTCCCAGGCCTTGATGAGCGGCTTATTATCTGCCGGGTAGTAGGGGTTGTTGTGGCCGTAGATGAAGCTCATGACCTGGCGGCCTTGGGAATCGGGCTCGGGCGTTCCCTTGTGCAGGAAGGCCTTCTCCGATCCCTGCGGGGCGTACGAGCCGGAGCCGAACATGTAGATGGCCAGGTTGTTGTGCACCACCGGCGGCGCCTGCCGGCTCCAGCTCGGCGAGCCGGTGAAGGGGGCCTCCCAGAGGAGCTTGCCGGTCCGGGCGTCGAGGCAGCGGAGCCGCGACTGCCTGAGCCCCGCCTGCGGCAGGAGCAGGTGCTCGCGGTAGTAAAGCGGCGCGGTGAACGAGAGATGCACGTAGGGCCAGTAGCGCCGCCACAACAGCCGGCCGGTCTCCT
>CAZDHR010000256.1:0-10449 GCA_964505295.1 uncultured Planctomycetaceae bacterium | reverse complement strand
ACCGCGCACCGCAAACTGGAAGATGGTATAACAGCATGGAACCGATCGCGCTAGCACGTCTAGATTGCCTATTTATGCGCGCTGGCCCTGCTCCACTCCTTGGCCGCCCTCGAAGGAACAACCTGAACGTTACCGGATTATGCAACAATAAGGTCAACAGTGCTTATCTCGGGCGCTCACCCTCAATCAACCTCAATTACGCGCCAAATCCCCTATTTTCACAAGGCCAATTTGAAGAGAAGAGATGGTGCGTTTCACGCACCCTACTTGTACTATCGCACCCAACTCCGCTCGATCTCTTCGAGCGTCTTCCCTTTCGTCTCGGGGACGAAGCCGGCGCTGAAGACGAAGGCCACTAGGCACATCGCGGCGTAGATCCAGAACGTGGTGGGGTGTTTGAGGTTCTTGAACATCCAGGGTACCGTGTAGGAGACCGCGAAGCAGGCGATCCAGAGGGTGACGGTGGCCACGCCCATGGCCCGGCCGCGGGTGCGCGTGGGGAAGATCTCGGAGAGCACCACCCAGACCACGGGCCCCATGGCCACGGCGAAGGAGGCGACGTAGGCCAGCGTGAAGGCAAAGATCCAGCCCGGCGCGAGGGCTAGATGAAACGCCCCCCCAAGCAGAACCAGCGAGATCCCCATCGCGGCCGACGTGAGCAGCAGCAGCGGCTTGCGACCGGCCCGGTCGACCAGCCGGATGGCGACCAGCGTGAAGATCAGGTTCACCAGTTGCAGGGCCACGGTTTGCAGGAGCGCCTGGGTGGCCGAGACCTCCGCCCCCGAGCTGGTAAAGATGCCCGGGGCGTAGTAGAGCACGGCGTTGATGCCGGTGACCTGCTGCAAGATGGCCAGCACGACCGCGATCACGAGCGCCACGCGGATGCCCGGCCGGAACAGCTCCCAGAACGACGCGCCCTCCAAGGCGATCGTCTCGCGGATCTCCTTCATCTCGAATTCGGCCCGCTCCTGCCCGCCGACCCGCGCGAGGATGCCCCGGGCCTCGCCTTCGCGCCCCTGCTTGACGAGCCAACGAGGGCTCTCGGGCACGATCAACAGCAAGAGCAGGAACAGCATCGCCGGCAGCGTCTCCGAGGCGAACATCCAACGCCAGCCCGTGGTGATGTTCCAGCTCGGGTCGTCCGGCGCCGCGATCTTCCAGTTGACGATCGAGACGATCAGCATGCCCGTGATGATCGCGATCTGGTTGAGCGAGACGAGCCGCCCGCGAATCCGCGCCGGGGCCACCTCGGCGATGTAGAGCGGCGAGAGCATCGACGCCATGCCCACGCCGAACCCGCCGAGCATGCGGGCGACGACGAACTCCGTCAGGTTCCGCGGCAGCGCCGACCCGATGGCCGAGACCGCAAACAGCACGGCCGAAAGGAGCAGCACGCGCTTGCGCCCAAAGCGGTCGCTGAGCGTCCCGGCCATGCCGGCGCCGATCATGCAGCCGACGAGCACGTTCGACACGGCCCAGCCCTTCGACCAATCGCTCAGCGAGAAGTGGACCTCCAAAAAGTCGATCGCCCCGGCGATGACCGCCGTGTCGTAGCCGAACAGGAGCCCGCCCAATGCGGCCACCGAGGTAAGAAGGTAGACGTACCCCAGACTGCCGCCCGATTGGCTCGCGCCCGGTACCCCGAGACGATCTGCGCTGTCGGTCACCACACCACCTCGTGTTGGAGAAACGGCCTCTTGCTCGAAGATAGTCGAAGGGCCTCTATCGTATCCGTGGGCGGACGGGCTTGACAAGGGGGCGGCGCACGGCCAGATTGAGGGGTACCCCTCCGCTCCTCACAACTCGCAACATGCAAGGCATGCCATGGATTCCCGTCAGCGTGTCCAGAAGGCGCTCAGCCACGAAAACCCCGACTACGTGCCGCTCGATCTGGGCGCCAGCGCGGTGACCGGGATGCAGGTCAGCAGCGTGTACCAGCTCCGCCAGGCGTTGGGGCTCGATTCGCCCGGCACGCCGGTCAAGGTGGTCGAGCCGTACCAGATGCTCGGCGAGATCGCGCCCGATCTGATCGAGGCGCTCGGCATCGACGTGGTCGGGCTGGGCGGCACGAAGACGCTGTTCGGCTTTGAGAACCGCGACTGGAAGCCGTGGACGCTGTTCGACGGCACGCCGGTGCTCGTGCCCGAGGCATTCAACACCGAGCCGGAGCCGAACGGCGATATCCTGATGTACCCGGAGGGCGACCGATCGGTCCCGCCCAGCGGTCGGATGCCCAAGGGGGGCTACTACTTCGACACGATCGTGCGCCAGGAGCCGATCGACGAGGCGAGCCTCAACGTCGAGGACAACCTCGAGGAGTTCGGCCCGATCTCCCACGACGAGCTGAACCACTTCGCCCGGGAGGCCGAGCGGCTCTACACCGAGACCGACAAGGCGATCCTGGCCAACTTCGGCGGCACGGCTTTCGGCGACATCGCACTCGTTCCGGCACCGTGGCTCAAGAACCCCAAGGGCATCCGCGACGTGGCCGAGTGGTACATGGCCACCGCCGCCCAGCCCGACTACGTCTACGAGGTCTTCGACCGCCAGTGCCAGATCGCCCTGGAGAACCTGCCCAAGATCTACGAGGCGGTGGGCGATCGCGTCACGGCCGTGTTCATCACGGGCACCGACTTTGGCACGCAGAACGGCCCGTTCATAAGCCCCCAGGCGTACCGCAAGCTGTACCAGCCGTTCCACCGCCGGGTGAACGACTGGATTCACGAGAACACGCCGTGGAAGACGTTCATCCACTCCTGCGGCTCGGTCGTCGGGCTCCTGCCGGACATCGTCGAGGCCGGCTTCGATATCCTCAACCCGGTCCAGTGCTCGGCCGCCGGCATGGACCCTGCGACCCTCAAAGACCGCTTCGGCGACCAGCTCACCTTCTGGGGCGGCGGGGTCGACACCCAAAAAACCCTCCCCTTCGGCACGCCGGACGAGGTCCGCGAAGAAGTCCGCCAGCGCATCGCCATCTTCGGCCAAAGTGGCGGGTTCATCTTCAACACGGTCCACAACGTCCAGGCGAATACGCCGGCGGAGAACTTGGTGGCGCTTTACGGGGCGGTTAAGGAAGCGAGGGAATAGGACGCGAGTCGGCTTCAGCCGACCCACGGTCTGCCACCCGCCGGATTCCGGGTCGAGCAACTCGTCGTCGTGCTCGGGGGATCCGAAGGACGTCGTTAGCCTGGCCGCCCACGCGTTGAGCCGCATCGGCACGCCGATCGAGGCACAGGGCACGCAGCGGTACTTCGCCAACGGTCGGTGATCTCGAGCCCCCCGGCCCGGCCAGATTGTTGACACAGGCACCCGCCGCGGCGAGAATCGGCAGGCGAGAGGGTCGGAGGCGTATTCGACCCGGCGGTGCTCGGCCGTTTTCGGCCCGGAAGTGATAAGGGTAGACCGACCATGAAACACTGCATGCTTCTCGCCGCTTTGCTGCTCTCGTGCGCCGCGCTTTCGGCGCAGGAACCGACCAAGGAAAAGGAGGAAGGCTTCCGGCCACTGTTCGACGGCAAGTCGTTCGAAGGCTGGCTCGTCAAGGACGCCACGCCCACGAGCTGGAAGATCGAGGACGGGCTTCTGATCCTGACGGGTGGGCACAGCCACCTGTTCACCAAGGAGGCGTTCGCCGACTTCATCGTCCGCTTCGAGTGGCGCCCGGCCAAGAAGGGCTACAACAGCGGCTTCTTCGTGCGCGGCCGCCAGATCCAGATGGCGCAGGGCGGCGCCGGCATGCTGTTCGGCTCCGAGAAAGCCAAACGCGTGCCCAAGCTGCACAAGCCGCCGGGCGAGTGGAACACGTGGGAGGTGACCTGCGTCGGCCCCAAGCTCTCGCTCAAGGTGAACGGCAAGCTTGCCTGGGAAATCGACGACTTCAAGCAGGCGCGTCGCCCGTTGGGCATCGAAGCGGAAGGACACGAGATCGCGTTCCGCAACATGCGGATCAAAAGCCTCGACAAGGAAGAGTAGCGGCGCGGCTTGCCGTTTCGAGCGTACCGGCACTGGCGTTGCGCCCCTGTATGGACAAGATGTCCGCGGAGTAGTAGGCACACGCCGTGGTGGGCTGCTAAAAACTGCCCGAGCGGTTGATCCTGTTTTTGTTCGCGTTGCGACGCACGTGATCGCCCATTTTCGTGGGTGAACTGCCTTGAGAGGGGAACAAAACTGCGAGACTCGAAGGCTCAATTGCATTCTGATCTGGAAATTGTTCTCCGCTATTGATCGTGAATCGACACAACCAGTGCCCCGGCAAGATCTTTCGGCATTCTGGTCAGAACAAAAATGGGGACTTTCCCACCGAGGGCGAATAGCGATGCTAGCATGCGGACAAATAGAGCAACGCGTCGCGTATTGACAGCATGCCGGGCGTCGCCATATCAGCCGGGTTAGTCCCGCGCTAGCCGATTCATGGTCGCCGCAACAATTGTCCGGCCAACAGGTTACGCCTGAGAAAGTCCCCAAAAATGGCCCCGTAAAGACGGCGTTACCGGTCCGAGTTTTTAGCACGTCACACGGCGTGTGCCTACTACTCCGAGGGGATCATCCGACGTGCTTTATCGTGAGTTGCCGGAGCATACAATGACACGGACCGACGTGCTGACTCACGGCATGTCGCCGCGGCCGAGCACGCCTTGCACAAGGGCACCCACCCATGCGCACCATCCTCGCCACGCTTCTCGTCGCCACGCTCTTCCCTGCCCGCTGGCCCTGCGCGCTTGCCGGCGACGAGATCCTCGAGAACCCCGGCTTCAACGACGACGCGGACGATGACGGCCTGCCCGACCACTGGTCCACCACGCACGACCGCGTCCTCTGGCGCGAGAGAGTGTTCATGGGCAAGGACTACGAAATCGTGTCCAAGTCGCCCGCCTACGTGCTGGCGACGCAGGACGTCGCGCTCGATAAGGGGCAGCAGTACACGCTCACCCTCCGCTGCAAGGGCGAGGACGGCGGGCTGGTGGGCGCGCTCATCGTGCACGGCGAGACCAAGCCGGTCCGCGAAATGCCGATCATCTGGCGCGTGGAGCCGATCACCGAGTACGAAGAGATCGTGCGGTCGTTCGTCGCACCCAACCCGGTTGCGCGGCTCTACCTCTACAACGTGGCCAAGACCGAGGGCACGGTCTACTACGACCACGTGTCGCTGCGCGAGGGTCCGCCCGACCGCGCGATCATCACGCAGCTCAGCTTGAGCCGAATCGATCGACCACTCACCCCACCGCCCGAGCACCGTCACATCGATTGGGCTTCGCCGCTGGCGGGCGGGCCGGTCAAGACCTTCGCCACCATCCGCAACTTCCGCTGCACGCGCCAGTTCATCGAGCTGGCTGAGCGGCTTGACCTCGACTACGACCTGGTGCACACCGGGTACACGGGCGACGAGGCCGTCTCGGTGACGGGGCGCCGGGCCATGCGGCGCATGAACGACGGCTTCTACGACGTGTACCTCGTGCCGAGCCGTATGAGCGACGTGATGGTCGAGTCGATCAAGGAGCGCGTCGAGGCCGGCGCCGGGCTCTTCGTCGTCGAGGGTTTCGGCCGTGCGAGCCGCTTCGTCGACGTGAAGACGCTCGAAAATGTCGGCGACGACCACTACCTCCGCGCGGGCGTCCCCTGGGACCTGATGCCGGAGAAAATCCTCGAATCCGTCCAAGTCGGCCGGCTTGGCAAGGGCCGCGTCGTGCGCATGGTCTTCCCGCTTGCCACGTCGCGCGTCTGGGGGTTGATGCCGTCGGAAAGCTCCCGCGAAGCCTGGACGTCGCGGCAGTTTGAATACTGGGAATGGTGGGAGTCGCTGCTGGCGAAGGGCGTGCTGTGGGCGGCCGGGCGAGAAGGCCAGGCACGGCTGGAACCGCTCGCGTCGGACGCGTCGACGATACGACTGCGCGCGGCGGACGCCCCCGCCGGCTCGAAGGCACGCGTGATCCTCCGCAGCGCCCGCGAGATCCGCTTCGACGGCCCCCTGTTGCGGACGGACGCCGAGGTTGTGGCGCTGGGCGATGACGGGACCGTCAACGTCGCGGTGCCCGAGCACCTGCCCGCCGGCCCGGTGATCGCCGACGTGGTGCTCGTCGACGGGCAAGGCAACGTCGTGACCTGGGGCAGCTTCGCAACCGTGAAGCCGCAGGCGGCCAGGGTCGCCGAGCTGGCGGCAAGCTCCGGCACCGTCAAGCCCGACGAGACCTTCGGCCTGTCGGTCAAGATCGAGGCGGCCCGTCCCTGCACGGCGGCGCTTGAGGCGAAGCTTATCGACGCGTTCGGCCGCGTGGTCGACGTGACCACCGAGGAAGAGCCGCTTGGGGCGGGCGCCCGCGACGTGACGCTGACGCTGTCCATGCGCCGGCCGCTGTGCGTACACCACAAGGCGTTCGTGCGCGTGCTGGTCGATGGGCTGGAGCAGGACAGCCGCTGGGTCGCGGTCCTCTGCCCGAGCGTCGGCCCGGCGCGGGCGATGCAGGACTTCACCGCGATGCCGTGGGGGCCGGGCATGTCGCACCCGCTCGTCGAATCGTACTACGCCCAGCGCGTGCGTCGGCTGGGCTTGAACGGCGAGTTCGGCGTGACGCCGTACGCCGTCGGCGAGCACGGCTTCCCCGGCGGGGGCTACGTGGGCGGCATGGGGGCGTATCGCGAGAACGAATACTCGCCGACCGGGGTGCGCCGCCGCTGCCTGAGCGACCCGGAGGTCGTCGAGCAGGTTCGCACCAGCGCGGTCGAGGCGGCCGAGAAGCAGAAACCGTTCGGCCTGTTCGCGGTCGGCATCACCGACGAGGCATTCCTTTCGTCCAGGCACAAGCGCCACGAGGTCTGTTTCGGGCCGCACTGCCAGGCCCGCTACCGCCGGTGGCTCGAAGCCTGCTACGGCACGCTCGACGCGCTCAACGCGCAATGGGGCACGACGTACGGTTCGTGGGACGACGTCAGCGGGGCACGCACCGAGGACGTGCGCGGGAAGGAGAACTTCGGGCCGTTCGTCGACTTCCGCACGTTCATGACTGACGTGTGGGTCGAGGCGTGCCGGCGCGTCGTCGACGCCTACCATGAGGTCGCCCCCGGCATGCCCATCGGGCACACGAACACGTTCGGCGCCGGGCCGTTCAACGGCAACGACTACTGGAAGCTCTCGACGCGCACGGGCTTTGCCTGGGGGCAGGAGTACTCCGAGGCGATCAAGCACACCGGACACAAGGCGATCTTTGACCTGTGGCGCAGCTTCGTCGACACGCCCGAGGCCCGGGCGTCGCGCACGCGCCCCGACGAGCCGTTCTTCAACTACGGCTGGATCGGCTATCGCCATACGAGGGCGGCCGCCCACTACGAGCCCTGGTGGCTCGCGCTGCACGGCTCTCGCGGCGCGAGCTACTACGCGACCAACGCCATCGACGCCGGCCGGGGTATTTCCTGGGCGTTGGTCTATCCGACGCTGAGCTTCACCGAGTTCTCCGGCGCGGTCGACGAGGCCTTGGCCGACCTGCGCGCCGGCTGCGGCAAGGTGTTCATGGAGTACCGGCGCGAGCCGCCCCGGATCGCGCTCGTCTGGTCGCATCCGTCCATGCTCGTCGCCTGGTGCGAGTCGAAGTCGGACCAGCCCGTGCCGGAGGAGCGCGACGGCACGGACAGCTACGGCAGCTACTTCCGTTCCGCGCTCCACTTCCGCCAGCACGTCAACGAGCTTCAGCTCGACTACGCGTACGTCGCGCCGGAGCAGGTCATCGAGTCCGACGAGCTGGCGAAGTACCCGATGCTGTTCCTCCCGTTCACGATCGCCGCGTCCGACGGGCTGGTCGCCAAGCTCGAAGCGTACGTCGAGTCGGGCGGCGTGCTCGTGGCCGACCTGCGGTGCCTGCGCACCGACGAGCACGGCAAGCCGCTTGCCGACCCATCGCCCCTTGAACGCCTGTTCGGCGTGCGACGCCAGTCGGACCGCGTCGACTATGGGCGCACGAACCTCGCGTTCGTTCGCGTGGGCGAGGGCATCGACCTGGCGCAGGCCTCGATCGAGCTCTACGGACGCGAGGACCTCGCAGCGGCCGGCGCGACCGCGCTGGCGTCGCACGCGACCGGCGAGCCGGCCGTGCTCGTGCGGCGCAAAGGCAAGGGGCTCACCGTCTACTTGAACTTCGGCCTGCCCGAGTACGACGTGACGGTCCGCGAGCTGGTGCGCCAAATCATCGCCCGGGCGGGCATCGAGCGATCGGTCGTCGCCGAGAACCCGGCTGGCGGCGCCCCTCCGCGCTCGTACGAGCGCAACACGTTCACCCGGGGCGACGTCACGGTGCACGCGTTCATCCGCGACCACCGGCGCTGTGAGGATACGGACCCGGTGCGCCTCGACTTCGGCAAGCCTTCGCACGTCTACGACGTACGGGCCAAGCGCTACGTCGGCCACGTGCCGTCGGTCGACGCGGTCGTCGCGCCCGGCGACACGGCCCTGTACGCATGCCTTCCCTATCGCGTGACGTCGCTCTCCGTTCGGGCGCCGCACGCGGCCAAGCCCGGCGAGGAGCTGCGCGTCGAAGCCCAGTTGGACGCCGGCGCGGAACCGCTCGGAGACCACGTCCTGCACGTCGACCTGGTCGCGCCCGGCGGCGACTCCGCGTGGCACTACGCGCGCAACGAATTGGCCCCGTCGGGCAAGCTCTCGCTCGTCGTGCCGCTGGCGGTCAACGAGAAGGCCGGCCTATGGATTGTGCGCGTGCGCGATGTCCTCACGGGCGTGGCCGGGGGCACGCAGGTGCTGGTCGCGTCGCCGTAAGGGCGCGCAAGTCGGCTGAAGCCGACCAGTGGGCGGCGCGAGCCGACCTACTGGAGAGCGAGCCCACCTGGTGGGGCGCGAGCCGACCTGCTGGGGCGCGGGAATTTATCGTCCCTCGCTCGGCGGAGGATTATGGATGTTTGCCTTGCCAATGATCACCCGACGGGGACCGGATCCTTCGGTCCCGGGCTTCCGGTGGAAGCCCTCCGTTCATTGGCTATGCACAGCTCAATAAGTCACCAGGCCGGCACGCGCGGTCGGGGGGCGTCTTCCCCACCGCGCCGCGCTACGACGCCTTCACCACGGCCACCAGGAACGTCGGGTTGAGCGACTCGAAGCGGACGCGGTCGATCTGGTAGTAGCCCCGGGCCAGGTTGATCAGCCAGACCTTGACGTGGGGACAGTGCGTGCGGAGCAGGCGGTGGACTTCGGTCACGTTGTCGAGGCTGCTCATCGTGGCGACCAGGCGGCCGCCCGGGCGGAGCTGGCCGAAGGCGGCGTCGACCAGCCGGACGATCTGCCGGCCGGTCCCGCCCACGAACACGCAGTCGGGCTGCGGGAGGTCTTCCCATGCTTCCGGGGCGCGGCCCAGCACGGGCGTGAGGTTGGCCACGCCGAACCGCTGGGCGTTCTGGGCCATCAGGTCGTGGTCCTCGGGGTCCATCTCGATGGCGTAAACCGTGCCCTGGGCGGCGATCTGCGCGGCTTCAATCGCCACCGAGCCGCTCCCGGCGCCGATGTCCCACACGACGCTGGCCGGCCCCACGTCCAACTCGGCCAGCACCATCGACCGGACCTCCGACGGGGTCAGGAGCCCGCGCTTCGGCTTCGACTGGAGGAAGGCCTCGTCCGGGTTGCCGAACAGCCGGCGGCCGATCATCTCGCTGGGCCGGTCGGGCACCTCCGGCTTGCGGACCAGGATCATCACGTTCAGCGGGGCGAACTCCTGCTCGGCGATCTCGGCCAGCTCGCCGTGGGTGACGCACTCGTCGGGTGAGCCCAGGTTCTCGCAGACGTAGGCGGTGAAGTAGTCGATCTGCATATTCAGAAGGGTGCGGGCCACCTCTGAGGGCGGGCAGCTCTCGCTGGTGAAAAGCCCTACTTTCTCGGCACCCCGGATCTGCTCCACGACGGCGTCGATCCCGTGGGTGGCCAGGTTCGTCAGAAAGGCCTCCTCCCAACTCTCCTTCACGCGGGCGAAGGCCAACTGCATGCTGCTCACGTGCGGCACGACCTCGAACCGCTCTTTGCCCAGTCGATCGCAGAGGAATCGGGCCACGCCGTAGAACAATGGGTCGCCCACCGCCAGCACGACCACGCGCTTGTCGGGCGAGGCCTCGATCCGCTCGACCGCTTCCTCCAGGCTGGTGCCCAGGACCATCCGCTCGCCGGGCGTCTTGGGCACCCGGGCCAGCGTGTGGTTCTCCCCGATCAGCAGGTCGGCCTTTTCGACGAGCTTGCGGGCCGACTCGGTGAGCCCGCCCAAGCCTTCCTCGCCAATCCCGATAATCTGCACCTTCTCTCGGTCGGCCAAGGCGATCTTTCCTTCCACGACAAGGGACTCGGAATAGCCGCTCTCAACCTTGTCGATTGTAGGACAGCCCGGCGGCCTATGGCAACCGGGGGCCGCCCAGGGTGGGCTGCTAAAAACTGTCCGAGCGGTTGATCCTGTTTTTGTTCGCGTTGCGACG
>CAZDHR010000255.1:0-10488 GCA_964505295.1 uncultured Planctomycetaceae bacterium | reverse complement strand
GGAGATACAACGCCTACGTGCGGACCGCGTTCGCCGTGATCTGGGCGCTGTTCATGACGGGCACGCTGGGCACCATCTTCGTCAGCGCGGCCGTGATGTTCGAGATCCTGCTGGGCTGGAGCTTCTGGTTCTCGGTGGGCGTGACGGCCGTGCTCGTCGGCCTCTACACGACCGTGGGCGGGCTGAAGGCCGTCGTGGTCACCGACACGCTCTCCTGCATCGTGCTGATCTTTGGAGCAACGCTGATCTGCGTGTTCGGGCTGATCGAGGTCGGCGGCTTCAGCGGTCTGAAGGAAACCGTGAACGGATTGAGTTGGACGCAGGATCACTTCCATCTCGTGCTGCCGAGCGATCATCCGGAATTCCCCTGGCCCGCCGTGCTGCTCGGGCTAGGATTCGTTTTGGGGCCGGCCTACTGGATGGGCAACCAGGCGATCGTCCAGCGGACACTCGGCACGCAAAGCCAGGGCCAGGCGAGGGCGTCGTATATCTTTTGCGCCCTGTTGAAGCTCCTATTCCCGCTTCTGTTGGTGTTGCCCGGGCTGATCGCCATCGCCATGTTCCATCACGAACTGGGGCCCCCGGATACTTGGGAAGAGGGGTCGGGCGTGGGCAACCACTTGTTGCCGATGATGGTCAAGGAGCTTCTGCCCACGGGCGTGCTGGGAATTGTGCTCGGCGCGTTCCTGGCCGGCGTGCTCTCGAATCTCGACAGCTACATCAACTCGGCCAGCACCCTGGTGGTCAATGATCTGTATCGACCGATCGTGCGCAACGCCGACGACCGTCACTATCTGCTCGTGGGCCGCTGGCTGGTGGTTGTGTTCCTCGTGGCCGGCGCCGCCGTGGCCTATTTCGTGGTCCTTCAGTTCGAGTCGGTCTACAAGGCGTTCCAGACGTTCATGACGTTTTTCCAGGGGCCGCTTCTTGCCTTGCTGCTGCTGGGGATGCTGACGCGACGTGCGACGCAGTGGGGAGGGCTGGCCGGGGTGCTCATTGGCGTGGGCACGGCGGCCGTGATGCACTCGGTGCGATTCTGGCCCGGCGCTCAGTACGAGATCCCCTACCTTTGGGTTGCCTGGTGGTCGTTTGTGGCCGCGGTGGGGGGAACGATTTTGGTGAGCCTGGTGACGCGGCCGTACGACAAAGAGCGACTCCGGGGCCTGGTCTGCTGGATCCCCGCCAACAACGAGGAGACGCCCGCATGAGCCCGATCCACTCGACAAGCGTGCTCGCCGCAGTGACGCCGCTGTTGGCCGCGGCCGGTCCGTGGGCAGGGAAGCTGGCGTTTATCGCGGTATTCGTGGTTTTGCTCATCTGGCTCATTCTCATGCCCGGCCGGTTGATCGGCCACACCGACGGCACGCCTCGCTGGTGGCGAAACGCCCGGGTTTGGGCGATTTTGGTCACGGTGATCCAGATTGCCGTCTACGTGTGGTGGGGCTGAGGGAGCCATTGTGCAGGTTGACACGGCCGTTGCGGCAAGTACAACGTAGGGAAGCGGGTAGCCCGGCCGGGGGTGGTACGACTCGGGGGAGTCTTGGCGGCGGGCTGCGGTTTGGCGGTCTTGTCCTACTTTCTTCTTGGTTGCTACGTGGAGGATCGCGTCATGAGAGCCTACGCGCAGAGTCTCTCTCTTCTATTGCCCGGCGTTCTGCTCCTGGGCACCGTGCTGACGGCTTCGCTGCTTCTGTCCGGCTGCGGCGGGTACGAAACGGCCGAGGTGGAGGAGCCGGAGCCGGAGCCGGTCGAAGAGGCGGCCCCGCCGCCGAAGCCGATCCAACTCGCCGAGTTGAGCCCGGTTCGGCTCGATCCCGGCCAAAGTACGACGGTCGAGCTCCAGGTGGAGCGGAACGAGAACGAGGGCGCGATCGAGGTGGCGATCGAGGGGGCGCCCAAAGGCGTCACGGCAACCGCGGCCGAGATTCCCAAGGGCGAATCGGCCGGGCAACTGGCGCTTAAGGCCGCAGAGAAGCTGGGCGATGAGGAGCTCAAAGCGACCCTCCGCGTAAAGGTCAAGGTGGGCGAACAGGAGGCCGAACAGCCCTTGGAGCTTGCCGTCAACAAGGTGAAGCTGCCGAGCTTCCTGCCCATCGGCCAGGTGATCCTCCAGCCGGGAGCCAAGAAGGTCATCGACGTGCCGATGGAGCGCAACGGCTACGAAGGGCCGATCGGCCTCCGGGTGGTAGAGCTGCCGGAGAAGTTTGGGGCCACGGTCGCGGCGGTCGGGATCGATCAGACCGCGACGAAATTGGAAGTCACCACGGCGGCCGACGCCCCGGAGGGGGCCAAGACGATCCGCGTCGTCACGACGCTTTACGGCCGAACCATCGAGGCGAAGGTTCCCGTCCAGGTCGACCGGCGCCCCTACCAGGTCAAGTCGTTCATGGTCGTTTCGCTCGATCCGGGTGAGACGAAGAAAATCGAGGTCCCCATCGAGCGGCGGAGCTACAAGGGCCCGCTCGCCCTGGAAGTGACCGGGCTGCCCGCGGGCGTGTCGGCCGCCAAGGCGCAGGTTCCGGCGGGCCAGGTCAAGGTCACGCTCCAGTTGGTTGCCGCGGCGGACGCGAAGGAGGGCGTCGCGTCGGCAAGGGTGGTCTCCACCGGAGGCAACTTGACACGCACCGATCCGTTGATCGTCCGCGTCGCCCACGGCAAAGCCGGCTACCTGCCCGAGGAGTTTGCCTTGGACGAGGAATCGGCAGTGCTTCTGCGGCGTGGCTCGTTCGGCGGGCGGACCTCGGCGGAGAGGAAGCAGGCCCTGATCAACGCGTACGGCGGCACGAAGGAGTCGGAAGAAGCCGTGCTGGCCGGGCTCCGCTGGCTGGCCGCCCACCAGCGGTCCGACGGCTGCTGGTCGCTGAACGAGTACTGGAAGGACGTGCCCGGCTGCGACTGCCACTCCGATTTCGAGAAGGAGCTCGACGACTCCGACACGGCCGGCACGGCGTTCGGCGTGCTGCCCATGCTGGGCGCCGGGATCACGCACAACGGCGGGCCGGAGGAACCCCGCGAGCTGATCGGATACCGCAAGAGGGTGTTTAGCGGGATCGCGTATCTGACGGGCAACCAGGACAGGAAATCGGGCAACCTGGGCGGCAACATGTATTCCCACGCCCTGGGCACCATGGCCCTTTGCGAGGCCTACGCCCTTTCCGGCGACGAGCGCCTCAAGGTGCCCGCGCAACTGGCCGTCAAGTACATGACCGAGGCGCAGCACAAGGAGGGCGGCTGGCGCTACAGTCCGAAACAGCCGGGCGACATGTCGGTCACGGCCTGGGTGTTTTTGGCCATTCGCAGCGCCCAGTTGGCCGGGTTGCCCATCGGCCGCAGCGCGCTGACCCGGGCCGAGCGGTTCGTCGATTCGTGCGCGGTGGGCCCGGAAGACGCCAAGCTCTCGCGATACGCGTACCAGCCCTCGACGCCCGAAAAAAAGCAGCCCGAGAAACTCTCTCTCTCCGGCGCCGGACTGCTCACCCGACAGTACCTGGGCTGGAAGAAGGACGACCCCCAACTGATTGCCGGATGCCGCTACTTGGCGCAGCACTTGCCGCCCGAGTCCGGCAGCGACCTGGGCCAGGTTTACTATTACCACTACGCCACGCAGGTGCTGCATCACATGGAGGGCCCGGAGTTCGACCTCTGGAACCACCGCATGCGCGAACACCTCATCCGTACCCAGGAAAAGGAAGGCCACAAGGCGGGGAGCTGGAACCCCAAGGGCACCGACTGGGGCAGCCGGGGCGGCCGTGTCTATGCCACCGGCATGGCCCTCTTGACGCTCGAAGTCTATTACCGCCACCTGCCCATGTACCGCCCGGTGAAACGCACCGGGGGGTAGTTTCCGAGCAGGACGCTTGGATCGCGGCGTTTCATCCCCGCGGTTTGAGAGGCCGAAAAAGCTGACGAGACCGCTTCCCATGCGGTCCGCCGCGGCTTGCACGCCACTGGTCGCCCGTATATCGTTTGGGTAGGCAAGATCCCCTTCCTCCCATGTTGACTCGCAGAAGAAGGTACGAGCCGATGAACGCAAAGAGCCAACGCGACGTCTCCCGTCGTCTTACGCGTCGAGGGTTGCTGACCGGGGCCGTGGGAGCGGCGGCCGCCGCCGCGGCGGCGGGCGTGCCCCGGGTCGGTCGGGCCGACGACGACAAGCCGTGGCTCACCGAGCCCGCCGTCACCAACGGCCGGATCAACCAATCGGTGTGCGACTGGTGCTTCCTGGGCGATTGCTCGGTGAAGCCGATGACGCTCGACGAGCTGTGCGCGCACGCCGCGCGCATGGGTATCAAATCGATCGAGCTGGTCAAGCCCGAGGACTGGCCCACCCTGAAGAAGCACGGCCTCGTCTGCGCGTTGGCCGGGAGCCACGGCTTCGTCAAGGGCTGGAACCACAAAGAGAACTGGCCAATGTGCAAGGAGAAGATCCACGAGGCGGTCGACGCCTGCGCCGAGGCCGGCTTCCCCAGCGTGATCACGTTTTCCGGCTTCCGCGAGGGCATGCCCGACGACGTCGGCCTGGAGAACACGGTCGCCGGCTTGAAGACCGTGGTCGGTTACGCCGAGAAGAAGAAAATCAACCTGATCATCGAGGTCCTCAACAGCCGCGTCGACGTGGAGATGAAGGGCCATCCGGGCTACATGGGCGATTCGGTCGAGTGGTGCGTCGAGGTCTGCCGGCGCGTCGGTTCTGACCGGCTGAAGATCCTGTTCGACATCTATCACATCCAGATCATGCAGGGCGACATCATCACGCGCATCCGCCAGTACAAGGACTACATCGGCCACTACCACACGGCGGGCGTGCCAGGGCGCAATGAGCTGGACGAGAACCAAGAGCTCAACTACCCGCCGATCATGCGCGAGATCGTCGAGACCGGCTTTCAGGCCTACGTCGCCCAGGAGTTCATCCCCACGCGCGATCCGGTCAAGGTCTTGTGGGAAGCGGTGAAGCTGTGTGACGTGTGAAGGCGTTGCCGGCAGACGCGGCACGGTTGGCTGGTTCGGCCGTGTTTCGGCACTGCTGGGCAAGCACCCTGCAGAGCGTGCGTGCAAGCACGTACCCTACGGGGCGATCACCCAGTCCTTCGGGGCCTGGAAGCCCTGGCGGCCTTCGGCGTAGGGGCCCACGCCGTCGATCTTCCAGCGGCGGAAGGCGCGGAGCTTGTCGAGCATCGGGCCGACGAGCTCGGGGTGGTCGTCGATCAGGTTGCGCTTTTCGTACGGGTCTTGCTCCAGGTCGAACCGCTCGAGCTGGCGGTCGCCCGGCGGGGCCTCATCGAGGACGGACGGGCCGTGGGCGTTGAGCTTGTGGCGGCCCGCGATCAGGCTGATGTGTTCGACCGGGTCGGCCATCGAGAGGTAGCTGAGCCAGTCGCGGCTCGGCGGCTTGGCCTTGCCGCGGAGCACGTCGAGCACGTCGACGCCGTCCAGCGGGTTCGGATCGGCCGCGCCGGCGAGGCCGACGATCCGCTTCACCGTGGGATAGACGTCGATGTAGCCGATCGGGCCGTCGATGGATCCGCCGCCGCGGATTCCGCCGTCGGGCCACCGGGCGGCGGCGGCCACGCGGATCCCGCCCTCGTAGACGGTCGCCTTGCCGGCGCGCAGGGGGCCGTTGTCGGCCACGCGCTGGACGCCCCCGTTATCGGAGAAGAAGAGCACGAACGTCTCGTCGGCCAGGCCCCGCCGGTCGAGCGCGTCGAGGATCGTGCCGACCGCGCGGTCCAGGGCCACGACCATGGCGGCGTAGACTCGCCGGCGCTTGTTCTCGATGTGCCGGAACCGCTCGACGTCCTCCTCGTGGGCCTGAAAGGGGCTGTGCGGGGCGTTGAAGGGGACGTAGAGGAAGAAGGGCTCGCCGGCCGGGCTCTCGCGGATGAAGCGGACGGCCTCGGCCCCGATCAGGTCGGTCGAGTAGCCTTCCTCGCGGACCGTGTCGAAGTTGCGGTGCCAGTCGACCTCGCCTTCCCGCTCGTGCGTCCAGTAGTCGATCGCGCCGTTGTAGTGGCCGTAGAAGTAGGTGAAGCCCTGGTTGAGGGGGTGGTACTTGCGGTCCGAGTGGCCCAGGTGCCACTTGCCGATAATGCCGCGGCGCCGGTAGCCGGCCTCGGCCACGAGCTCGGCGAGCGTCTTCTCGCCCGGCGCGAGGCCCCAGCGTCGCCACGGGGGGATCACCGTGCGCATGATCCCCACCCTCAGCGGCCAGCGCCCGGTCATCAGCCCGGCCCGGGTGGGCGAACAGACCGGGCAGACGTAGAACCGCTCCAGCTTGACGCCCTCCTGGGCAATCCGGTCGATGGCCGGGGTGGGGATCCGGCCGCCGTGGAAGCTGACGCCGGACCAGCCGAGGTCGTCGGCCACGAGGAGGACGAGGTTGGGTCGCTCGGCCGCCTCGACGCGCGCAACCGCACTGATCACCCCTAGAATCACCGCGACGGTCAGTCGCGTCGGAAGTGTGTTGTTCACGTTGGAACCCTCTATCTGGAGAGGAAGGGGCCTATCCACTTCTGACGAAAGTCGTCTTCCGTCTTGAAATCAGTGAGCGGCATACTACCAGTCTTCGTCAGAGGGTATCGCTCTGGCGGTTGCCACGTCAGTTGGGTCTCGGCTTATAAGGCCCAAGAAACTTGGGGCCGTTGAAATGGATCATGTGGTCAGGACTGTCGGCAATCCACACTTCGGTCTCCCACGCAATATCGGCTGCGGCTTTACGGAAATCGGCCTTGTCCAAGAATGCAGTCACATACACCCTTTCAGCCGGGCACTGTGCCAGCATGGCTTCAAGCTCGGCGTGTCGCTTCGGATTGACGGGACCGTGGGAAGTGACCGCCTCGACCAAGAAGAGCCATTTCTTCTTGGGATCATACAGAACTACGTCTGGCAACTTGTCGTGTTCCGTAATTGGTATGTTTAAGCCTCCCAGAACCTTCTCGTCACAGACGACGTGCTTCTTTGCCGTGTCGCCGAGATAGAGCACACGAGTACCGGGAGCGAATCGAGGACCAAACTGCTGAATCACAGCCACCTGTAATTCATTGTGTTTTCCGGGTGATAGGCGAACCTCGGCTCCGTCTGGAAGCCGCAGTTCTACCTCTTGGAGTCTCCTTCTCTTGGCGTAAGCCTTACGAAGCTCTCCGTGCTTTGCGATAAATGCGTCAACTTGCCTGTCAAACCTCTTCGTGCCGTATGCCTTCAAGACTGGCAGAACGTCATCAGTCAGCGCATAGGCATTCTTGCCGCTGTTTGTCGGCCTAGAAGGATCATCGGGGTTGCGATCCACAATTCTGGCCTGCTCGAATTGATGGATCGTCTGCCGTCTGATAGTCTCTCGGGAGTTTGCCGCATACTCCTTGCCGTATACGTCACGCATAAACGCACGGATGTCCCAAATCCGCAGCAGGGGTTGCTCTGCGTCGGCCCAGCGTCCATCGGGGCCAATGTTTGCCAGAGCCAGCAGGGTCAGTGCCGAACGTTCATTCCTCTGACCACGTGGCAGACCAAGTGACTCAATTATCGAAAGCGCTTCTTCACGCTTACCCATTTGCTTCTGCTGCTAAATGGCTGAGGAGTGAATCCTTCACCCCTAAGTGTGACAGGACAACCTCTTCTATGAGGCTTGGGTCTAACTCTCTCAGGTTTTGCACGTCACTCCCAATCAGCTCAATCGTGGCGAGGCCGGGAAAATGAAGATTGCGGATGTCCGTGGCATTCACCTGAGTGTTGCCGCTGATGATGCGGAAGTATCGATCTATTAGTACAGAGTTGAACAAGGCGGCGATCCCAAACGTCTCGTTCCGTGTCAAGTCCCGGTCAGAGTGGTAAATGTAATTGAGATGGTTCTCTAGTCCGATTCGTTCGGTTTGCTGTTCTTCTTGCAGCAGACAGGCAGCCGTCAGACGCCGCCTCTCTTCCTTCGCACTAAACCGTTTCAGAACGACGTAGTTCTTCGTGGGGACAAGAAGTCTCCGTCTGCGGGACGCATCACAGTCTATGATGTAAATGGGATGTTGCTTCCGGGCAACCGGCCACACGGTGCGGAAAGGCTTGACATTGTGAGGCATAAGCAAGGGAACTGCGGCTTCACCGTTTTCCTCTCGCAACAGTAGCTCAGTTGCCCGAAATGTCACGACCGGTCCTGTCGAAACACGAAGACCGGTCTCTTCAAATCTGTGTGGCAGAGCCTCAACAAGCCGCATGATCTTCCGGTCATCTTCTGTTACCGGGATCTTTACGAGGTGCTCACCGCACGAGTTGTCAATGATCTCCTCTGCTGGAACTTCTGCCGGAGCTTGACGTTCTTTCATCTGTCTTCCGAAGCTGCCCGTGATTCTAACTGTTTGCACCGGCGTGCCAAGCCTGTGGGATTGGGTAATTACGCTCTCCTGCAAGACATCGGATTCCCTGAAAGCCTCTGTTCTCGATTCAAACAGGTGAACATGATCCAGAGCCATTCTTTCCAGAAACCAAGCTCGGAATCCTCTGAAATAGAGCCCATTGCAGAAACTACGAGGTGTGATCGCGACAAGCTCGCCGTTCTCTCTGAGAAGCCGAGCAGCGAGCGTCATGAAAAAAGCGTATGCGTTAGGTTGGCCGTGAACCACCCGTTCCATGAGTTTCGCATGGTCAGATTGCTTTCGGACTTTGAAGTATGGTGGATTCGTTATGACTGCATCAAAAGTGTCAGGAATCTCGGGGCTGTCAAAGTTGAGTTGTGCCTCCACATAGGGTGATGCTGCAGCAATGAAATCTGTTGTATGGATTCGATAGGTGAGCTTGTGACCGGCCTCTCGGAGCGCTGACTTGGTGAACTCCAGACTGCGAGAAAGAACCTCTACCAACGCCGGATCGTTTTCGAACAAGTCAGCTTGGATTTCCCGTGGCGAGCCGAAGCGACGGACTCGCTCGCAGACAGCTACGGTCAGAATTCCCGCCCCCGCTCCGGGATCAAGGAGACGGAACCGCTTGGGAATCTTGGAGAACAACCCCGCCATGAAGGCGGCGATCTCCGGGGGAGTGAAGACTTGTCCCCTGCTCTTGCGATACCCCGCCGTCGTGCCCCAAATGTGCTTCGCCTGCAACTGCGCTACTTGGTGGAGAAGTTCCGACATGGCATCCAATTCCATTCAGCATCCGAACGCCCTAATCACGCCTTAACGCGGCCTCCGGCCACAACCAAAAAGGGTTACTGAACAAACCACTGTACAAGATGCGCGCACGGCGCGCGCATCCTACAGACTAAGACTCTAACGTCTGTCAGTTTATGACCTTGGGCGAGATTCGCAAGCCCCATCCAGAATTCCGTAAATTCCCTATTTTATCAAACCGCTTCTGCTTCCGGCCACCGCCGCCCCTCGGCCACCAGCTCGGCGAGCGTCTTCTCGGCCAGCGGGAGGCCCCAGCGTCGCCACGGGGGGATCACCGTGCGCATGATGCCCACGCGCAGCGGCCAGCGCCCGGTCATCAGCCCGGCCCGGGTGGGCGAACAGACCGGGCAGACGTAGAACCGCTCCAGCTTGACGCCCTCCTGGGCAATCCGGTCGATGGCCGGGGTGGGGATCCGGCCGCCGTGGAAGCTGACGCCGGACCAGCCGAGGTCGTCGGCCACGAGGAGGACGAGGTTGGGTCGCTCGGCCGCCTGCTCGCCGGACGCTTCGACTCGCGCAACCACACTGATTATCCCCAGGATTGCCGCGACGGCCAGTCGCGTCAAAAGTGTGTTGTTCACGTTGGAACCCTCTACCTCTACGCGTATTCGTACGTTGAGTGCTGAGAGACGCGCGAGCGATTCACGGAGCTACGTGGCAACACGTGCGTGCAAGCACGCCCTACTTCCTGCTCGTGCGGAAGAGGCTCCCCGGGCTGAGCTTCTCGGCGTACGACATCATGGCGAACAGGGCCAGTTGGTCGCGCTGGTTGGAGGGCGGGGTCTTGGCAAGCTGGTCGGCGATGTAGCGGAGCTCGCCGTCGGCCGCGGCGACCAGCTCCGCGCTGTCGGGCACGTGGGCCGCGTAGACGTAGACGTGGAACGGCAATCCGCCGAGCTTGCTTCCCCACTGCGTGATGTAGTCGATTCCGGCCTTTCCGCCCCAGTTGGCGAGCATCCACTCGTGCGCCTTGGCCAGTTGGGCCATGGCCCCCTGGTGCAGCGCGCTCTTCGGCTCCAGGTGCGGAAGGCCCGTCGAGTAGGCCTCCAGGCAATACATGAACACCGTGGGCTTGATCGTCTCCGGGGGGAAGTGGACGGCGACGGTCAAGAGGTCCTGCCGGTTGAGCCAGTCGATCGTGCCCAGGCCGACTTTCCGGTACGACTCGTCGCCCGTCTCCTCGTAGAGATGGAAGGCCACCGATCCAAAGATCCCGCTGGAGCACCACCATTCCTTGTCCGACTTGGGCCAGTAGCCGTCGGTCACTCCGCCCGAGGGCCGAACGAAGTTGTCGATCACCAGCTTGGCAAACGACTTGGCGGAGTTCACGTACCGCGCCTTC
>CAZDHR010000254.1:0-10503 GCA_964505295.1 uncultured Planctomycetaceae bacterium | reverse complement strand
AGGGGCGTTTCGGGCACGCCACAGATCATCGTCGACGGCCAGGCGAAAAGCCCCGAGGCCGCGACCAGGCTCGATCGCCAGCTCCAGGACGCATCGCACCGGCTGTACGCCGACACGAAGAGGCGAGACGAGTCGAAGAGTCCGTATCCGATGCAGTTCAAAAACTCGTTGTTGCTCGGTTCGGAGGAGAAATGATGGCCCTCAACAAGCGAGAAAGAAACCTGGCCGTGGTCACCACCGTGCTGATCGCCCTGGTGGCGGGCAAGTTCCTCTTCTCCGCCTGGCGCGGACCTCTCAACCGACTCCGCGCCCAGCGCGCTAACCTCCAGAAGGAAGTCGATCAGAAGGAGGACCGCGTCGCCAGGAGCGTGAAGGCCCAGGCCCGCCTCGACGAGCTCAACCGCCGCTCCTTGCCTGCCGATCCCAAGCTGGCCCGCTCGCTCTACTACAACTGGTTGTTCAAGCTCGCCGATGACGTCGGGTTCAGCGACCCGAAGGTCGACGCGGCGGGCGACGGCCGGAAGCAGGGCGAAGGAGGCGCCTACCGGGTGCTCCGGTTCACCGTCAATGCCGAGGCATCGCTCGACGAGCTGACCGAATTCCTCTACAAGTTCTACTCAGTGGACCATCTCCACCAGATCCGAAGCCTGACGATCAAGCCGATCGAGAGATCGACCGACCTCAACGTCCGGTTGAACATCGACGCGCTCTGCCTGCCCGGCGCCGAGACCCCGACCGTCGACGTCCTCGAAGGCAGCTTCGCCACGATCACCGGCCTGACCCCCGACCTGAAAACCGAGCTGGTCTACACCGGCAGCGACGAAAAGCTCGCCGACGCCGCCAAGCTCAAGCTCGCGGGCGGCAAGGAGGCCGTCGAGCTCAGCTTCAAGGGGACCGAGTCCCTGGAGGAGGGCCTCGAAGCGATCAACGCCCAAACGGCCAAGACCGGAGTGGTCGCCAAGCTCGACGGCAATCGGCTCCGCCTGCGAGCCGAACCGCCCGACGCCGACGCGCCCTCCCCGCGGCTGGCGGCCTCCGAGCTGGACGTCTACCGCGAGGCGATCGCCAAGCGAAACGTGTTTGTCGCCTACAAGCCGCCCCCTCCCGTCCGGCCGGAAGGCACCGAGCCCGAGCCCCCCAGGTTCGACCCCTGCAAGTTCGCCTACCTGACCGGGATCGTCAAGGGAGCCGGCGACCAGCCCGAGGTGTGGCTGATCGCCAGGACCACCGGCACCAAGTACGCGCTTCGCGAGGGGGAGACCTTCGAAGTCGGCGACGTCGCCGCCAGGGTGATCCACATCAACCGACGCGACGCCGAGATCGAGTTCGACGGCAAGCGGTGGCTGGTTCCCATGGGCGATAACCTCCGGGAAGCCAAGCCCCTGTTCGACGAGCCGCCCGAGGAGGCCGAAGTTTCGGCCGAGGCGGGAGACCCGCCCCCCACCCCGCTCGAAGAGCTGGTCGAGGAGGAATCGGGCGAGTAGCGGTTAGTATCTCGCCGTGCGGCGCCGCTCCGCGATCCGCTCCGCCTGACGTTGCACGCGCGGGTCGGGATCTTCCCGGGCGATCGCCTCGATCGCCTCGGTGAGCACCGGATCGCCCGTCGTCGCCAGAAGCGAGATCGCCGACAGCCGCACCTCCGCGCTCTCGTCGCGGGCAAGCTGCAACAGCCACGGCGCCGCGCTGACGTTGGGTAGATCGAGCAGCAACCGGGCCAATCGCGCGCGCACGTCGGGGTCCGGGTCGAACAACTGCCGCGCCAGGGCAAGATGCGTCTCGGTGAAGCCGCGTCGCGCCAGCTCGGCCTCGGCGTGCGCCACCGTCCCCGGCTGGCGAGACTGCAAGCGCCGCATCAGCTCGACGGTCTCCACCCCCGACAATTGCTTCGAGGCCTGACGCCCGTCCGAACCGTCACCCGGTGAAGCCGCCATGCCGTTCATGTAGCCCAACGGCTTGGTCCCCGGTCGATCCGTCGGCTCGGTATGGCCGGGCCTGCGGGCCGCACGCACCGGGACCGCCGGACGATTGTCCGGCTCCGAGATGGGACGCAACGGCTGCCGCAGCGGGTTGGCCGCGCCGCCACGGTCCAGGCGCCGCGGCTCGGCCGGACGCGACTCGGCCGGACGCGACTCGGCCAGACGCACCGCGCCGGACCCATCGGGCCCCAGCCCGGGCGAAGCAAGCGAGTCGATGGGCACCCCGCCGCCGGGTAGCGCCGCCACATCTTGAAACGGTTCAACGGCTTCCGGGCCCGGATCGTCCGACGTCCGCAGTCCCGGGCTCGATGCGTCCAAACCGTCCGGACCGTTTCCCTCGGCCAACAGCGATCGGTCCCCGCGCGCCGCCCGAAGCACCTTCTCGCAGCTCGCGATCACCTCCGCCGGGTCGACCACCGCGTCGTCCAGTGCCCACAGCCGGAGGACCTGGGACGCCAACTCGGCGGCGTCGCGCCGGGCGTCCGGCCCGAACCCTGCGAGCCGATCGGCCAGGGCCTCGGCCAGGATCGCCAACTTGGGCGAATACTCCCGGGCACGCAGCGTCTCCCAACGCTCCAACTCCTCGTGCACCACCCGGCTTCCGGCCGTGGCGACGCTCTCTCGCTCGGAGCCGAGCGCATCGACGAGCACCGGAATCCCCGGCTCGCCCAGCCGGGCCACGCCCTCCACGAGCACGGCCGCCCGCTCGTCGGGCACGGTCGCGAGTCGGCTACGCCAGTGGGCCGCCAGAAACCGCGGGTACTGGCTCCACGCCGCCACCGCCAGAACCACCAGCCCGGCCGTGATGCCGAGCACCAGCCGCAGTGTCCGTCGTCCTTGCATCCTTCCGTGCCTCGCACGTGCCGCGAGATGGGGCCGCGGTCCGGGGTCGCGCCGACGACTTGGATGATCGCGGGCGGGGCATTTTCGGCGATTGCCCCGTGGGCAACAAGAGCAGTCTGAGCCGCCCAAGCCGTTCGTAGTGACCGCATTCATGCGGTCCCCAAGCCCATCAGACTGCGTCGACCCGATGAATCGGGTCACTACGAGTCTTGTGAGCAACCGGGGCTAGTGAACAACGCTCGCTTCCTGAAGCCCCCAGGCCTCCCAGGACGCCTATCCTGCGCGAATCCCTCCCCGTCACCAGGAACTTTGACTGACCCGCTGGACCCGCGCAAGCCGAATAATCAGAAGCACCGGTCCAGTCACCGCCCGGGGAATCACTGCGGCTGGGGGGTGCTCCGGATACGGCGTACCACCATACATCCGAGGGGGGATACATGGCAGCGGTGCACCAGCGCAGTCGGCGCGCAGGCTCGATATCCACGAACCACCGGCCCCAATGCCACGCCACGCTACTGGTGCCCCTCGTGGCGTTGGCCGTCGCGCTGGTCCGGCCTTCGCCCCTGCCGGCCGACCCCTTCCCCGCGCTGCGCCGCAACGACCCCAATCAGGCGACGACCAGCCGCGCCGCGCGCGAAGATGCTCAGCGGTCGATCCCCTTCGACCGGCTCGATCCCGACGCCCGGGCGAAAGTCGCTTCCGTGCTCCAGGACGTGAGCTTCTTCCGCCGGATGCCGATTCGGGTGACCCCGTGCGATCCGGAGCTGTACCTGTTCCTGGTCCGGCACCCCGACGTGATCGTCAACATCTGGCAGGTGACGGGCGTGACCAAGGTGACGATGCGGGAGACCGGCCCGGCCACGTTCTGGATGACCGACCCGGTCGGCACCCAGGGCTCCGTCGAGTACTTGTACTCCGACCACGATACCCAGGTGATTTACACCGAGGGGTCCTACGACGGGCCGCTGTTTGCCAGGCCGGTGAAGGGACGCGGCCTGTTGATCCTCAGAAGCGGTTACGTGCGCGAGCCGGACGGCCGCTACTACGTCACCAGCCGGTTGGACGCCTTCATGCGGATCGACCACCTCGGGCTCGAGATCCTGACCAAGACTTTCCACCCCCTGGTGGGCAGGGTGGCCGACATCAACTTCACCTACACGACCGGCTTCCTCGGCAACCTCTCGCGGACCGCCGAGAGCAACGGCGACGGGATGCAGCACCTGGCCGGCAAGCTGACCCGGGTGCAGCCGCACGTGCGCCAGCAGTTCGCCCAGGTGGCTCAGCGCGTCGCCGAGAAGGCCATCGAGCTCTCCCAGCACGACTTCGACCACCCGCCGCAAGTCGCCCGCCGCACCGCGGACGAGGGCGGGCCGTAGGCGGGCCGTCGGGTGAAGCGCTGTGGGCCGCCGCCGGTCCCGATCCCAAACGGTCGAGGCCGTTGCAGGGGATGACGCAGAAGGTCGTCACCGCAGCCCGCGACGTGGCCGAGTCGCTCGTCATTGCCGCTTGGAAGCCGGGGCCAGACGCACCATCACGACGCCGTGTGGCCGAACGTCGGCGGTGAACCCGTCGGCGTAAACTCCCAGGTCTTTCTGCCGCCACAGGTCGCGGACCTGCTGCTTGCCCTCGAGGCCGAGCAAGGGCCAATCGACCGAGACCTTCGCCGGCTCGGCGCCCGGGTTGAACAGGCCCACGGCCTTCGAGCCGTCCTCCAGCGGCTTGACCACCGCCTCGCCGCCGGTCACCTCGATCCGACGGCCTTGCTTTCCCAACGGGTCCTGATGGACTTCGAGGACCTCGTCGTTGGAAAGGAGCGACAAGGTGAACGGATCGAGCCGCTCGATTGGCGTGCCGATGATCATCGGCGAGCCCCAGAGGCACCACAGGCTGATGTGGGTGTATTGCTCGTCGGGGGTCAGGTGGGAAGGCGCGAGCGGCCGGTTTCGCCATCCGCCCAACAGGCCGATGCGGATATTGCAGGCGTGGTTCCAGTGACCGGGCCGCTGGTACGGGGCCCAGGCGTCGTGCGCCAACCACACCTCGCGGATGCCGACCGCCCAGCGCCCCAGCCCCGGGTCCATGTGCGACCGATCCCAGAAGTCGACCAGGTCGCCGGTCATGCGGGAGAGGTGCGCCAGGCGCGTGTACTCGGCCGCGTGAGGCAGGGGCACGGAATTCGACAGTTCCAGCACGATGTCGCGATTGCAGGCGGCCAGCGCGTCGATCATCCGGCGGAGGACCTCGACGTTGTCGACGCCCCAATCGTACTTGCAGTAGTCGAATCCCCACTCGGCCCACTGCCGGGCGTCGTTGGTTTCGAAAAAGTGCTTGCCGTAACGGTAGCCGTCGCGACGTTTCTTCGGAGGCTCCCAACGGCCCTGGGGATCGTCGCTCGATCCGCCGACGAACCCGGCGTAGCTGGTGGTCCAGGGCGTCGAGTAGATGCCCGCCTTCAGGCCCAAGCCGTGGATGTAGTCGCAGAGGGCCTTCATGTCGGGGAATTTCTCGTTGGGCAGGATGGCGCCGAAGGGCCCGCCGCGGTGCCCCTGCCAGCCGTCGTCGATGTTGATGTACTGCCAGCCGTGATGGATCAGACCCGTGTCGACCATCGCCTTGGCGGCCGCGCGGAGGTTGGCGTCGGTGACCCGCGCCCCCCAGCCGCCCCAGGTGTTGCAGCCCAGCAGGGGCGTCAGGAGGATCTCGTCGCCGACGACGATTCGCAGCTCCCGCTCGGCCCGGCCCAGGGCGTTCTCGGCCTCGAGCGTCACGTGGTAGGTTCCTCGCTTGGCCAAGGAGCCGGTGACCCGGCCGGTTTCCTGGTCCACCTGCAAACCTTCGGGCAGGTTCGCGACCGAGAACTTCATCGGTCGCCGGCCCGTCGCGGCGATGGTATACAGCAGCGGATGCCCGGGCCGCACCCCGAAGACCTTGGCGCCGTTGATTCGCGGCTGGGGGCCGGGTTGGGGAGTAAGGATTTCACCCACCGGCTGGTCGACGCCCGACGCGCCGAGTCTCGCGTCGGTGCAGGCCAGGAGGGTAAGGACTCCGATCGACGCGACTCGCACCATCCATCGTCTGCCCATCATCGCACCTCACAGGTAGCAGAGTGTCCGTCATGGTTGGCAAGATACAGAGTCATGGCACTCAAATGGGTCGTGGGCGTCTCCCCGCTTTGTGTGACACTGCTTGCTTGTGAGCAGTGCTGAAATTGCCGAGGCACTCCAATCAGATCTCGGGCGTCTTAGCTCCCACGCGAGGGCATCCGGCGCCGAGCGCGACTCACTCGCCACGGAGCACGAAGCGGTCGCGCTCGGTCACGACCGTCCCGTCGGGCCATCGTACCCGGGCTTCGATCGTGTGCTTGCCCGGCTCGAGCGCGGTCGTCTCGGCCACGAGGCGGAAGTGGTGGGGCATGGTCAGGTCGGGCGTGGTCGCGCTTCGGACGCCGTGCGGCGGCATCGGCTGCCAGGGACCGCCGTCGATCCGCGCTTCGGCCGTGGAGCCGTTCGGGGCGTCGTAGGCGTTGAACACGAACTCGGCCGCTCGGCCCGCCGCCAGGGGATCTTCGAGCCCGTAGAACTCACCCCGGCGGTCGACGTACGACTCGCCGCTCGGCCGGTAGCGGTGCGAGACGCGCGTGCCGTCGACGGAGACGATTCGATAGCCGCGTGGGCAGCCGTCCACGCCGCGCTCGAAGCCCTCGCCGGCCTTCCACCAGCTTCCCGAGATCGAGATCGACTCGACGTACTCGACCCCGCCGATCGTCTGCCGCTCGTTCTCGTGCATGTGGCCTTGAAGGACCAGGCGGACGCCGTGCCGGCTGAACAGCTCGGTGAGCGACTGGTCGTTGGTCACTTCCCAGTAGGGGGCGTTTTTGGGGCTGTGCTGCCGGCGCTCGGGATACGTGGAGACGACCGGGATGTGCACGCCCACGAGGATCGGCTTGCCCTTCGGCTGGGCGGCCAGATCGGCTTCGAGCCACGCCATCTCGCTCGCCTCGACGGCCCCATGGACCGCTTTCCAGCCCTCTTCGTGCGGGATCGGCTTGTTGCCGTCGAGCACGATGCAGTGGGCGGGCCCCCAGTCGAACGAGTAGTACGTCGGCCCGAAGAGCCGCTCGAAGTCGTCGCGGGGGTTGGCGTGTTTGAGCATCATCTCGTGGTTGCCGGCGCCGTTGCGCACGGGCATCTTGGCCACGGCCAGGCACTCGACGTACTCCTTCCCCATCCCGCCCTGAAGACAGATGTCGCCCTGGGCCCAAAGGAACGCGGGCGTCGGCTCCAGCCCGTTGATCTCCTCCAGGCTGGCCTTGAACTTGGGGATGCTGAACTCGCGCCGTTCCAGGTGCATGTCGGCGATGAACACGCAATCGAACCGGTCGGGCTGGTCGATCGGATCGAGGCGGAAGTCGGCGCGGGCGGTGCGCGCGGCGGCGCCGATCGGCACGTAGAACCGTTCGGTCCAGAAGCCGCGGGGCGTGGTGACGAAGACGAAACGCCCGCTCTCGGGCCCGATCGACAGCTCGTAGCGGCCGTCGGAATCGGTACGCACCACGCGGCGACCGTCGGAGACGAGCACACCCCCGAGCGGCCGATCCCCGCCCGTCACGCGCCCGCGGATCGTCCGCCCTTGATCGGCGGCGACCAGGCGCGTTGGATCCCCGGCGATCCCGGCCAGGAGCCCCAGCCGGGCGGCGGCCCCGAGAAACTCACGTCGGTTGATGTGGCTCATCGGTCTGTCCTCGTGCATGGGATTCGGCGTTTCTGCGACGGCGATGTCACCGTTCCGAGTCCTCGTCCTTCTTCCGCTTCCCCTCCCGGTAGTCCTCGATGATCTCCTCGTGGAACCAATGGGCGAAGTCGACGAAGGCACGGAACAGGAACCAGAGGACGAACGCGGCGGCGACCACGATCAGGGCCCCGATCCACGTCGACCTTTGGGCGAATAGCAAGGTCAGCATCGGCAGTCTTTCTGAGGGTGTGCGGGGATAGTTCCTCGATGCCCTCCCCGGACGATTCGGGCGAGCGCGACTCGTCGGACACGTCCCAGTATCGCGCGCCGCCACCCACCGCGTCAACGGCAACGGGCCGTTCGGCGGCGGCGGAAACGCTGCGACGAGCGCCGCGAGACGCTGCGGTAGCGGCCATCGAATCGAGCGGCACGGCTGGACGACGCCTCCGCGACCGGCTACGATAGTCGGACGACCCCGGGCGTCACGTCTCGGTGAGGCGTTCGAGCCCCAGAAGTCACGAGGAGAGCGGCAATGACAGGTCGACAGCGCGTCTTGGCCACGCTCAACCGTCAGAAGCCGGACTGTATTCCCTTCGAGATCGGCGGCACCGACTGCTCGAGCGTCCACGTGATCGCGTACAAGAAGCTCCGGGAGCGGATGGGGCTGGAGGACGGGCCCATCCCGTGCGGCTGCCTGATCCAGCTCGTGGCCCAGACCGACGCCGACGTGATGGATGCCCTGGGCGTCGACGTCGAGGCGCTCTGGTTCGGCTCCCAACAGACGAAGGTCTGGAACACGCCCTTCGGCGTCGACCTGATCGTGCCCGAGCAATTCGGCGTGGAAGACCTGCCCGACGGCTCGTCGGTGGTCCGCAATTCCCAGGGCGTGGTCTACGCGAAGCGGGCGGCCGACGCGTACTATCACGATCCGGTCGACACGCCGCTGGCCCACGTGGCGTCGCCTGCCGAGCTGGACCAGTTCGACGCGTTGTTCGAGCGGTGGGACTACTCCTCCGTGTACGACGAGCCGCTGGATGCGCTGGCCCGGCGGGCGAAGGCCCAGTACGAGTCGACCGATCGGGCCGTGGTCAGCCTGTGGAGGATGCACTATCTCCAGACCGGGATGCTGATGCGGGGGTTCGAGCAATGCTTCGTCGACCTGGTGGCCAACAAGGACCTGATCCACGCCCTGTTCGGCAAGCTGCACCAGGTCTATCTCGCCCGCGTCGACGCCTTCCTGGCCGCGTTCGGACCGTGGGTCGACGTCGTCTTCCTCACCGACGACCTGGGAACGCAGAAAGGGGGCATGATCTCCACGCCGCTTTACGAGGAGATGGTCTACCCCTACATCTCCGAGCTGGTCGGTAAGATCAAGGCGGCGGGCAAGAAGGTCGTCATGCACTCCTGCGGGGCCGTCTCGACCTACGTCCCCTACCTGATCGAGATGGGCGTCGACGCCCTGAATCCCGTCCAGGTGAGCGCCGAGGGGATGAACCCCGCCGAGCTGGTCCGGCAGTACGGCCGCGACATCGCCTTCTGGGGCGGCGGCTGCAACACGCAGCACGCCCTGAACGCCTCCGACCCCGAGGTGGTTCGGGCCGACGTGCGGCGGCGCCTCGAAGAGTACGGCCCCGACGCCTCGCTCGTCTTCACCCAGGTGCACAACATCCAGTACGACGTCCCGCCGGAGAATATCCTCGCCCTGCACGACGAGTTCTTCCGGCAGGCCCGCCGCTGATCCCCGTCAGGACGTCCCCCGCGCATGGCCCCCCGCTCGAGGCCGTCTGCCCCGCCGTGTTGAACGGCCGTTCGCGGCATGGTAGATATAGGGGACCCGGCGAGACGGCAGCCCCACCGACGTGCCACCGTGAGGAGACCACCATGCGCCGATTGGACCGAAGCCGACGAGCCTCTGGAGTACGGCGACCCGTCGCCGCTTTTCGGGCATTTTCCGCAACGATTGTGTGCCTCTTATGCGTCGGGCCCACCACCGCCCGGCTCGTCGCCGACGATTGGCCAACTGGCGGGGGCCAAACCGCGACGCCATCTGCCGCGAGACCGGACTGCTGCAAGCGTGGCCGCCCGAAGGCCCCAAGCTGCTTTGGAAAGCGACCGGGCTGGGCGTCGGCTACAGCGGACCGGCGATCGTCGGCACCACGCTCTACACCCTGGGTAACCTCGACGGCCAGGAGCACGTGCTGGCCCTCGACACGACCACCGGCAAGCGCCTCTGGGGCAAGCCGTTCGGGCCGGTCGAGTACGTCGGCTACAGCCCCGGCACCCGGGCCACGCCCACCCTCGACGGCGACCGGCTCTACGCCCTGGGCGCCTCGGGCCGGCTCGTCTCGATGGACCGCCACTCGGGCGAGATCCGCTGGCGCACGAGCTTCCTCGACGACTTCGACGCGCCCGCCTATCCCAAGTACGGCGGGATCAACATCTCCACGCCCATCGCCTCGGGCGACACGGTGTTCGCCGCCACCGGCTACAACGTCGGCGGCGGGCGGGTGCGCATCGAGAAGACGCCCGATGGCTTCGCCGCCCGGGAGGTCTACTGCACCAAGGACATGAAGAACCACCACGGCGGCCTGATTCTGTTGGACGGCTACCTCTACGGCGCGAACGACCCGGGCATCCTCACGTGCCTTGAGTACGCCACTGGCAAAGTCACGTGGCGCAGCCGCAAGCCCGGCAAGTGCTCCCTCCTCTACGCCGACGGGATGCTCTACTGCCGCAGCGAGACCGGCCCCTTAACCCTCGTCAAAGCCAGCCCCGACCGCTTCGAGTTCCACGGCCAATTCGACCAGCCCGACCGCAGCAACCAAAAAGCCTGGCCCCACCTCGTCATCGCCCACGGCCAGATGTACGTCCGCGACCAGGACGTCCTGTTATGCTACGACGTGCGGGCGAGGGACTGATCGAAAAGGCCCACAGCAGGTCGGCCAATCCGAGC
>CAZDHR010000253.1:0-10541 GCA_964505295.1 uncultured Planctomycetaceae bacterium | reverse complement strand
TTGCGAGTTGCCTCAGACCGCGCCGGCCGCCAAGGGCGTCCTCTTGCGCTCGGCGATCACTTCCTCGGCGAGGCTGCGGGGCAGGCGTTTGTAGCGGGCGAACTCCAGGGTGAACGTGCCCTGGCCTTGCGTCATGCTGCGCAGATCGGTGGAATAGCCGAACGTCTCGGCCAGCGGGACCTCGCCTTCGATCAAGGCGGCCGGGCCGACCGTTCGGGTGGCCATGACGATGCCGCGCCGGGCCGT
Organism: uncultured Planctomycetaceae bacterium; assembly: GCA_964505295.1. Classification (GTDB taxonomy): domain Bacteria; phylum Planctomycetota; class Planctomycetia; order Pirellulales; family Thermoguttaceae; genus DATKZH01. The sequence continues at coordinate 10,295 of CAZDHR010000253.1, read as the reverse complement.
CAGGTTGCCGACCACCGTGCCCTGGGCCCACCCGGGACACTCGATCTCGATCTTCATCGCCGGCTCCAGCAACACCGGCCTGGTGCTGGCAAACGTCTGGCGCATCACGGAAAGCGCGCACGTCCGAAACGCCATCTCCGAGCTGTCGACCTCGTGATACGAGCCGTCCTCCAGCGTCACGCGCAATCCGACCACCGGATAGCCGGCCACCGGCCCCTTGAGAATCCCCCGGCGAAATCCCTTCTCGACCGCCGGGATGTACTCCTTGGGGATCCGCCCGCCCGTGACCCGATCGTCGAACAGAAACGTCTCCTCGGCGTCGTCGGGCAACACGTCCAGCTTGCCGATGACGTGGGCGTACTGGCCGGAGCCGCCGTTTTGCTTCCGGTGCCGCACGTTGAATGCGGCCGCCCGCGTGGGCGCTTCGCGGTAGTTGACCTTCGGGCGCCCGACCTCTACCTCGACGCCGAACTCGCGGCGGATCCGCTGCACGTAGATTTCCAGGTGCAATTCCCCCATTCCGGCGATCAGCGTTTCGCTCGTCTCGGGGTCGTTGGTGACGTGGAACGTGGGGTCCTCGCGGCGAAAACGCCGCAGGGCCCTGCCGAGCCGGTCCGCCCCGTCCCGGGCCAGCGGGGCGATGGCCATGGAAATCACCGGCTCCGGCACGTACATGCTTTCGAGCGTGCAGTAGGGATACTCCGAGGCGTAGGTGTCGCCGCTGGCGCAATCGACGCCCAACACGGCCACGATGTCGCCGGCCGTGGCCTCGTGAACGTCTTCGCGCTGATCGGCGTGCATCCGTAAGATGCGGCTGAACCGCGCCTTGCGACCGGTCCGCTGGTTGAAGTAGGTGGCCCCCTTCGTGAACGTGCCCTGGTAGAGCCGCATGAACGTCAACGCCCCGAACGGGTCCTCGGCAATCTTGAACGCCATGGCCACCGCCGGCTTGCTTCGATCGGGACGCAGCGAGATCTTGGTCCCGGGCGCGTTCTGCGCGAAGGCCGTCGCCCGGGCTTCCAGCGGCGAGGGGAGGTATCGCACCACGGCGTCCAATAGCGGCTGGACCCCCTTGTTGCGAACCGCCGAGCCGAGGAAGACGGGCAGGAGCTTCCGCTCGACGACCGCCGCGGCGATCGCCTCGTGGATGAGCCTCCGGGGCACCCTTTCTTCCGAGAGCAGAAGCCGCATCAGCTCGTCGCTGTACATCGACAGGGCTTCGAGCATCCGGCAGCGCGCCGCGGCGGCCTCGTCGGCCATCTCGGCGGGAATCGGCTCGCGCCGGATTTTCTCGCCGTGGGGACCGTCGAAATAGAGGGCCCTCTCGGAGATCAGGTCCACGACTCCCCGGAAGCCCGCCTCGCGGCCGATCGGGATCTGCATCATCACGGCGTCGCAGCCGAGCTTCTCACGCAACTGCTCGGTCGCCCCGTAGGGATCGGCGCCGACGCGGTCCATCTTGTTGATGAAGGCCACCCGGGGGACCCGGTATCGCTGCATCTGGCGATGGATCGTCAGCGACTGGGCCTGGACGCCTCCGACGGCACAGAGGACGAGGACCGCGCCGTCGAGCACGCGGAGGCTCCGCTCCACCTCGACGGTGAAGTCGACGTGGCCCGGCGTATCGATCAGATTGATCGTCGTCCCGTGCCAGTCGACCGAAGTGGCGGCGCTGGTGATCGTGATGCCCCGCTCCCGCTCCAGGTCCATGTAGTCCATGGTGGCGCCCTGGCCGCGGACCTCCTGCATGCGGTGGATCCGCCCGGCGTAGAACAAAATCCGCTCGCTGAGCGTCGTCTTGCCCGAGTCGATATGGGCCGAAATCCCGATGTTTCGTAGGTTGGTCTGGTCCATTGGTGCTCGATCGTTGTTCAAGCGGGTGGGCAGTCATCCCTCTATACAGGGGGCGGTACCTCGGACCTCAACGACGTTGCATGGCGTGAGGTCAAGGACGGATTGGGGATGAGGTGCGGCAACAGGCTTGCCTGGCTCCCCCGGCAAACCTGTGATCCTGCGATGCCCCTGGGAGCCTCTACGCGGGAAAGAGGAAGCGGTAGGTTGGAGACGAAGCACCTCGACGGCAAACTTTGAAGTATATCATCGACCCGAGGGAAGGACAAGGCCCAGGAATTGCGGGTAGTGGTACAGTTTGGGGCGGGCGTCAGGGAAAACTGGCGGGCGCCTGAAGAACCCCGCTGAAGACGGGGGCAGCCCGAGCTGGACTACTTGAGGATAGAATCGATGAATGCTTGATCGATTCTTGTCCGTTCATCGCAACGGGCAACCAAATCTCTGTGGGGGTGTTCTCCGTGGAAAAGATGGATCACGACACCCTCCGGCTTGGCCGCATCAATAGCTGGCAAGAAATCACTGTCGCCCGCAAGAATGGCTGTGTCGGAAATCTGGCTCTTGGCCGCTAACAGAACCAGGTCCACCCCCATTTGGATATCTACTCGCTTTTGCTGGAAAATCGGCTTCCCTTGGGCGTCATGTCCTCGAAATTCCAGTTTTCCAAGTCTAACTTGGAACCTGGGAATCTGATCCAAGGCGTAATAGAATCGTTGTGCTCTGCCAAAGCGTTCCCTTTCCTCGGTCGTAGGCGGATTGGATTGATACGGTTCGCAGTTGTAGTAGTACGACCGAAGGATTTCTCGTCCGCCGGCCATTCGGTTTACGAGCTTCTGGAAACAGATCCTCGGAAAGTTGAACTCATCCTTGAGCATGTACTGTAGATACGCTCCATCGATGAAAACCGCAATCCGACTCATTGCAGCACTCCCGTGCGACTCACCACCTGGTGGCGTACGCAAAACGAAAAAAGGACCGCCCAGAGGTATATAGGCGGTCCTTGACGGACATGAAAAGCAAATAGTGAGCCTGACATCCACAAGGAACGCCAGGGATCATTTCTCGCACGTGAAGTATCGTACACCGAGACGACAGAATCAAGAGTTTTGTTCTCCCCAGAAAGACGTTTTCTTGTCGTCGCGACGCAAAGCCTTATATACGCAAGACTTGCAAATTACCGAGGGTGGCAAAATAATTCTACGGTGCCCCCCGTGTCTAGGGGGGGCGCTCGACGAATGTGCCCAGGTTAGGGGGCTTGATACCTTTACTTGGGCACGTTCTGAGTTGCTGCAACTTGTGGGAAGTATCAAGCAGATCAAGTGAAGATCCGTTGCTTGACGCCCGATTTTGGGTATACTTGCGCATAGAGTGACCGTGGCCGTTGGTCGCGGCTGTTCGATTGGACCCGCCGGGAATTGAACCCGGTCACGCAGCTTATAAGGCCGCGTTACCCCCTGGCGGGCCCCCGAGGGAGCGAGGCAAGCGGGGATGGGCGGACTCGAACCGCCATCGGACCCTTCGGCAAAAGGTAGCTTTGTCCGATTAAGCTACACCCCCGAGAGTGCCTCGCAAAGAATAAGGGCCCGGCCGAAGTCGCTTACTTCGGTCGGGCCGTTTTCTGTTAGGGCGGGCTTCGTTGCCGCATCATTCGATCCTTCATTGACTGCCTACTCCTCCAATGGTTCTACGCCAGGGCCCTGGCCGCATCTGCTCCGCAGGTCCCATAGGCCGTCGTCCAGCTTCATGAAAATGTCGGCCCGCCGCGTCATGCCCGTGTAAAGCGTGTTGTGCAGAATCCTCCGTTCCATGTCGGTCGCGTAGCCGTTTTCCCAGAAAAGGTCGATCATCTCGCCGATCTTCGCGGGCCTCCCGAGATGCTCCAAGGCGATCATCGCCGCGTCTTTTCTCTTGGCGTTTCGGAGCCTTCTGGCCAAAGGGCGCGGCAGAATCATGTCGGACTTGCCGGTTTCGGGTGCGGAAGGCTCGCCTGAATCAAGGGCCTCAAGTTGCTGAGAATGGTACTGCTCGACCGCTTGCAGGGTCCGTAGCTCGTCGCGCAACGCCGTGATCTTCTCCTGGATTTCCTCCAGAAACCCTTGATGCATGGCTTTGATTGACTCGGTGCTCATACTGGCTGCATTCCTTTCCTGCGTCGACTGATTACACTCACCACGCTTTGATTGTATGGTCTCGCCCGCGCGCCGTCAATACACCGCCAGTCTTTTTTGCCGAGCAGCAGCGGAAAAGCCAATCCTACACACCTGAACAGTGATTGGCACGGGGCGACTTGAGTCCCCCCCCGTACGGAGGGCATGCAATCAAGGGGCGCTTCTGGAGGTCACAGGTCGAAAGATTTGACCGCGGCGGGCGAATAGCGTGGGCAGGCTTGACGAGACGGGGCAGGCGGATCAGGCTGGGGATCGCCGGACGAATCAACTCGGCAGCAAACTCGCCCCGCGAAGTGGAGGAAATCTCATGACTGCGAAGACAAACACGTGCTTTCCTTGGCCCAGCATAATCTTGGTCGTTGTGGGCATTCCGGTATGGATCCTCGGCGCAACTGCAGGTGCTGCCAATGCCCAGATAATGATCCTCGGGAACTCCATGCTAATTCTGGGCTTGGTAATAGGCAGCTCAGTATTGGTGTACGGGCACATTGGCAAGCTGGAAGGGCGTGTCCAGGTCCTAGAACAGAACGCTGAATCTGAGCCATCCAAGGATGCTTAGCCGCGCCGAACCCGCCAGCCAACAGGCTCCCTGGCCAGACTTTCTTCTGTTTCCGGGTCTTTTCTCTGACACTCGTCTGAAACTGTACCACTACCGAATTGCGAACTTTGCCGGGCAAGATCGCGAGTGGCTGGGGGGGATGCGGGGAGGGCGGCATTGGTCGTAAAATCGACACTCCTCGGCGGCGTCGAATCGGGCCACGGGGCTGTCCGTGGGCGAACGTCCCTCGACCCAGGGGAGACCATAGAGGTCGGATGAAGCCGGCCGTCGAGAGTCCGTGCGCCGTGCCCGCCGCAGAGAAGCACCCAGCGCAACCCGTTTGCGGGATGCTCCTCGGAAACAGGGCGGGCCGATCGGGCCTGGTCAAGATTCGAGGCGTTGGGTTTGCGGCGATCGGAGAAAGCGGATATTATCAGTAAATATTGGGGAAAATCTCCCCTTATCGTGGACAGAAGCTCTGCTTATGCTGCAGGGATCCCGAGGCTTCGGGTGCCATGCCAGTCCCGGATTACGATGCGGAGAGCACCTCGGAAACCGCGGTCACCGAAGCGGGGATGCGGATCATGAGGTTGCTCGTGGGCAAACGTCCCCAAAGCGTGGCCGACTTGATGAAGGCCACCGGGGTCACGCGAACGGCCGTTACCGAACAACTCAACGAATTGCTCGCCGCCGGATTCGTGGATCGGACCATGGAGCCGCCGGCCGGCCGGGGGCGACCCCGGCACCTCTATTTCGCCACGAACAATTCCTTGCTGTCGCTGTTCGCCAGCAACCAGCGCCAACTCGTGCCGGCCATCTGGGCCGCGATCGCCGAGATCGGCGGGGAAGAGTTCAAACGGAAGGTGCTCAAGCGCGTCAGCCGGAAGATGGCCAATCACTACAGGCCGCGGATCAGCGGCAAGACGCCCCGAGAGCGGCTCATCCAACTCGCCGAGCTGCTCCGCGAGGAAGGGAATCTGGTGGAGATCGAGGAGGACGGCGCCGGGCAGGTGGTGATGCGGAAGCGGAGCTGCCCCTTCTTCAGCATGTTCGAAGACACGCGGTCGGTCTGCTGCGTGGATCACGAGATGCTGCGACTGATCGTCCGCGCGTCGGTTCGCCGAATCACTTGCCGACACGATGGAGCCCCCTGCTGTTGCTTCGCGATCAAGTGGAACGGGAAGTGATGCGGACCGTTCTCATCCACCCCACCACCTGCCGCCTGCCCTTGCCGTCTGCTCACCATCCCGATGCTCCGCCCTCGACCCAAATCCCGATCCGATAAGCGTTCCTCCCCACCCGACAAGCGCAATCGCCCGCGCCACGAGCCACGCCCGACGCGCGTCCTGGCTCGCGCCGCGGTCGTGCTGCTGGTGGTTCTGGCGGCCGGCGCGACCTGGGTGACGGCCGACTGGTGGATCTGCCTGCCGGAGGGCGCGATGCAGTCGGCCGGCTACGTGGGCCGTCGGGAGTGCGCGCGGTGCCATGAGCAAGAGATCGAGCTGTGGACCGGCTCGGACCACGATCTGGCCATGGACTACGCCACTCCCGAGTCCGTGTTGGGCGACTTCGACGACTGCGAGTTCACCCACGTCGCCATCGACGACCTCGCCAAGCTCACCGACGCCGACGTGCGGACCGTGATCGGGCAAGTGGACCTGCGCCGGTGGGCACTCACGCTGCACGACGTCGCCGACGAGGCCCGGCAGACCATCCTCCGCAACTTCCCCGAGTCGGAGAAGGACCGGCTTCTGGAAGCGACCGGCGCCTTGGAGGCCGTTCGCCCTTGCGACGTGACCGACGCCCACCGCGAGATCGGCGACACGATGCGCCGCCTGAAGCGGGAGGGCAAGATCACCGTCGATTTCGCCCTCACTTCGAAGATGTCCCGCCGCGGCGACGAGTTTTTCGTGACGACCGACAACCCCGAAGGCGAGCTGGAGACTTTCCCCGTCAAGTACGTCTTCGCCCATCGGCCGCTCCAGCAGTACCTGGTCGAGTTTCCCGACGGCCGCGTTCAGTGTCTACCCATCGCTTGGGACACGGAAAATCGAGCCTGGTACCACCTGTATCCCAAGGAGCCGATCCCGCACGACGACCCCCTGCACTGGACCGGCCCGCTCCAAAACTGGAACTACATGTGCGCCGAGTGCCACTCGACGGACCTCCAGAAGAATTTCCGCCTGGCCGACAATACCTATCACACCACGTTCTTCGAGATCGACGTGAGCTGCGAGACGTGCCACGGCCCGGGAAGCGTCCACTGCGAGCTGTCCGACGCCTGGAGCCTGTTCTGGGACCGCCGCCACGGTTTCGGGCTGCCGAAGCTGAAGGACCCCAACTCCCGGGTGGAGATCGAGACGTGTGCTCCGTGCCACTCGCGCCGGCGGATCGTCTATCCCGGCATGTGCCCCGGCGGCAAGTTCCTCGACCACTTCCTCCCCGAGGTCCTCGACAACAACCTCTACTACGCCGACGGCCAGGTCCTCGAAGAGGACTACGTCTACGGCTCCTTTATCCAGAGCCTGATGTACTCGAAGGGGATCCGGTGCACCAACTGCCACGATCCGCACACGACGCGCGTGAAGTTTCTCGATCCGGAGGGCCCTTGGAACCAGGTGCCCACCAACCGGCTCTGCGGCCAGAGCGGGTGCCATCAGCCGGCCACGTACGACACGGTCACCCATCACCACCACCCGGACGCCACGAAGCCAGGCACGCGGTGCGTCGAGTGTCACATGCCCGAGACCAAGTACATGGTCGTCGATCCGCGCCGCGACCACAGCCTCCGCGTGCCGCGCCCCGATCTGACCGTCTCGCTGGGCATCCCCAACGCCTGCAACCTGGGCGGCTGCCACGACCCGGCCCAGGGCGAGACGGCCCAGTGGGCGACCGAGCAGTGCGAAACGTGGTACGGCAAGCCCGAGGGCCCGCCGCACTTCGCCCATGCCATCGCCGCCGGTCGCCGGGGGAAACCGGAAGGCGAGAAGCTCTTGGCCGACGTGGCCCGGCGCAAAGACCATCGGGCGGCCGTGCGCGCCAGCGCGATCTCGCTCCTGTCGCGCTACGCCAGCGGCGAGGCCCAGTTTCGGGCGTCGGAAGGGCTGGCCGACCCCGACGAACTGGTCCGCGCCGTCTCCGTCCGAAGCCTCCAGAACTTCCCGCTCGTCGATACGCACCAGCGGCTCGCTCCCATGCTCCGCGATCCGGTGCGGGCCGTGCGCCTGGAGGCCGCCCGGCTCTTGAGCGCCGTGCCCCGCCGGGCGTTCTCCCGGGAAGACGCCGAGGCCTTTGACGCGGCGCTGGCCGAGTACGTCGGCGCCCAGCATGACCTCGCCGACCAGCCGGCCGCCCACCTGAACCTGGCCGTCGTCTACGCCAATCTCGGAGACTCCAACAAGGCGGAAGAGGCCTATCAAACCGCGCTTCGGCTCGATCCCGACTTCGTCCCGGCCAGAATCAACCTGGCCATGCTCTGCGACCAGCTCGGCAAGAAGAACGAGGCCGAGAAGCAGTTTCGCCGGGTGATCGAGCTCGAGCCCGAGCTGGCCGAGGCCCACTACTCGCTCGGGCTGCTCCTGGCCGAGAACGAAGCGCGGCTCGGCGAGGCGAGCAAGTTCCTGGCCAACGCCGCCGAGCTTGCGCCGGAGAATCCCCGCATCCACTACAACTTCGGGCTGGCGCTACAGAAGCTGGGCCGCGCCGACGAGGCGGAGAAGCAACTGGCCACCGCCCACAAGCTCTCGCCCGGGGCCACCGAGTTCCTCCACGCCCTGGCGATCCTCTACGCCCAAGGGAAGCAGTGGGGTCGAGCCCGGGGATGCGCCGAGGAGCTGCTCCGGCTCGAGCCGGCCAATCCGCAGTGGCGGTCGTTCAGGGAGTTCATCGAGCGGGAAGGGAGGGAGTGACGTTCCCCGTCACCCCGTCACCTTGTCACCCTGTCATCTTGTCACCCGCCGCCGAACGACGGGAGCATGCAGAGTTCGCTGTCGGGCCCGACGGGCGTGGCCAGTCCTGCCGTGGCGATCTTCCCGTCGACGGTGAAGGCGAGCGTGGGGCGGAGCTTGTCGCCGTCGCGGATTCGCGCTTCGATGCCCGGGTGAACCTCGTCCAGGGCCCTGATGATTTCCGCCAGCGTCGAGCCCTCCACTTCCGCCCGACGCGCCCCGCCGGTCACTTCAGCCAACAGGAGCGGGATAGATACCGTGGCCATCGTCTCCTCGCTCTTCCGTAGCAGGCACACGGCGTGTGCCGTCCGCCGGTTACGGCACACGGCGTGTGCCTACTACTTCCTCGTTCTTTGCCGGATCCCTGAACGGCGGGACACTCCCGCGCTCTTTCGATAGACAGTATATCACTCTCGGCCGGGCAGTCCATCCTCGTGAGGCCGGCCGCTCCGTCGCGTGATTGACTTTCCAGAAAGCGCGTGCCGGAGCTTGGCAACGAGAGACCGTTCCCCTCAGCGGGAGCGTTGATAGCCCGATTGCCCCTGCACCGTTTCGATCATCGCCAGCATGTTTTCCAGTGGCACGTCGCCTTCCACGTCGTGGGCGGGGTCGCCGCCCAGGTCCTCGAAGAACCCGATATCGCTCCCCAGCTTGACGAAGTGGTTCTCCAGGGGCACTTCGACGTCGTCGGTGCCGTAGGGCTGTTCGAGCTTCGCCCTGGCCTCGATGGTGAAGCCCATCGACCAGGGAACGTACGGCGGCCGCTTCCCTTCGAGGACGAGCCGGACGACTTCGCGCTTGGTGATCATCGACCCTCTCGGCAAGTGGCATAGGGTGGGTGCTTGCACCCACGCGCCGGCGTCAACCTCGTCAACGCGCAGCTCAATCCGCGTGCGTGCAAGCACGCACCCTACAGTACGTTCACACTAGGTATGGCTCACGGGATCGGCGGCTCCTGGACGTCGACCAGGCCCACGTCGATGTACTGCCCGCCGCGGGTCTGGCGGCAGTGGACGGCCAGCACGTTCCGCCCGGGCTTCAGGGCGGCCCGGGCCTCGGCACTGAGCGGGATCATCACGTAGTCGCCGGTGAAGCCGGGGGGCTCGGCCACGAGCCGGCCGTTGAGGTAGACGGCCGCGTCCTCGTCGTGGTGGATCTCCAGTTGCGGCTGCACCAGCGGCCCGTCGCCCAACTCGAAGGGGCGGCGGATCCAAACGTCGGGCGTGCTCCATTCGGTACGAACCACGGCGCCGGGCGTGTCCTTCTTGCCGAAGCCCCCCGGGCCCTGCTGCCAGGCGGAGTCGTCGAAATCGGGCTTCTCCCAGCCCTCGCCCGGCGCTGTGGTCGTGAATCGCCACGTCTGCGCCTGCTCGCGGGAGGTGGGCACTAGCGTGTTCACCTCAGGGGGCGGGAGCGTCAGGCGCCGGACCGCCTCGGCGGCACGGTCGGCGTCGAGCTTCACCACGGCCCGATCGTACGTCATCATGCCGTTCACTTCGATCTCGCAGTCGCTCGTCTGCGTGTAGACGGCCGCCGAGAGCCCCTTAGCGACCATCGGACGGAGGGCCGCCAGGAGCACGAGATACGCCTGGTTCAACGCTTCCCGGGTCTTGTAGCCGCGGTAGCCCCAGGCCCCTTCCTGCTTCCAGAGGTGGCCTTCGAGCGGCAGGCCGAGCCCGCCAAACTCGCCCAGCACGATCGCCCGGCTCGGCTCGGGGTCGGGCATGGCCGGGCCGGGATAGCGGTGGACGTCCATCACGTCGCCCACGCCGCGGTCGGCCCAGCCGCTGGCCT
>CAZDHR010000252.1:0-10566 GCA_964505295.1 uncultured Planctomycetaceae bacterium | reverse complement strand
TCATTCATCATTCATCATTCATCATTCATCATTCATCATTCATCATTCATCATTCATCATTCCCCGTCACGCTTGCCACATGATCAGTTCGTATTCGGGCGAGGGGACGGAGGTCTCGATCGCGCCCTCCTGGGGGACACGTTCGACGGCCTGGTCGTCTTGGATCAGTTCCACGCAGAACTGGACCGGGTTGTCGGTCGATACGCCCAGGGCCCGCCAGGGGATCGCACACTCGAAGATCAAATCGGCCGCGACCTCCACGCGCGCACGGGCCACCGGCGCGTCGTCGTGATAGAGTCTCGCGATGGGGCGCTTCTGGGCCGGGCTCGTTACGACCAGTTGGTGCCGTTCGGGCTGAAAGAACACCACGCGCAACCGCTCGATCTCCGTGAACCGTTCGCGGAAAGGACCACCCCGGGCGTCCAGCCGGAGCATCAGCCGGTTCAGGTCGAAGCCGAAATGGAGGCTTTGCAACAGCCCTTCCTTGACCATGGCCATCGCGCCGCGGGGCCCCTGGCAGGCGAAATAGCCGGCGTTGATCCACTCGAAATAGGTCCGGCGCCCGTTGATCTTCACTTTCAACAGCCCGGTCGGCTGCGTGTGCAGTTGATCGCGACGTCCCTGGCTGATCGGGCGTGCCAACTCGCTGGGGGGCTGATCGTCCAACGCCAGGTAGACGTTCTGCAAGTGCTTGCGGAACAGGCGATCGAACAGCCCGTCCTGGGCGCTCGTGTGGGAATCGCCGAACCACCAGAACCAGTCGCTCCCCTCGGCGATGTACAGCTCCTCCCACGCCCGGGCAAGCTGCTCCGCCGACTTGTTGTTCCGGCCGCCCTGCTCGACCAGGTACTGCCGCGTCTGGTGCAGGAGGTCCCACGCCCGGTTGCACTCGGGGTGTCCGATCCAGATACCGAAATTGTGCTGGATCCAACTGCCGGGAAACAGGTGGCTGAGCCTGTCGGAGGCCGGGTGCCGTTCCAGGTAGTCGCAGACTCGGACCGGCGTGATCTTGGGGTGCTGGACGACCCGTCGGTAGAGGGCGCGGAGGAAATCGACGCCGCCGTTGGGGTAGTATTCCCAGCAGTTCTCTCCGTCGAGGATGATCGTCAACAGCGAAGGTCGGTGTCCGGCGTTCCCGCCGGTGGCCCGGCCGACCGCTTCCATCTTGCCGCAGAAATCGTTGACCGCGTGCTCGGTCGCGAATCGCTGATAGTGGAAGCCGATCTGGTCGCTCATCGCGTGATCGCGGAAGACGATCTGCAACTGCCGCCCGTTCTCTTCGACCTTCCACGGGCGGTAGAGCATCTCGGGATTGCGCATGAAGCCGTTGCCGTCGCGCGACACCCAGCCGTTGGTGGAGCAGGCGAGGATCTCCTCGTCGGTGGCGATCCAGTGGATCCCCGCGTCGGCGATTGCGGGAATGATCCCCTGGCAGACGGAGCCCTCGGAAGGCCACATCCCTCGCGGCTTCTGCCCAAACAGCTTCTCATGGAAGGCGACCGCCCGGCGAACGTGCTCCGGCGTGTCTTCGTGGAAGCCGTCGAGGTAGTTGGGCAGCGCCACCCCGGGCATCGCCCGGCGGGCCTGACGCTTGTCCCACAATAGCGGCAGGATCGGGTGATAGAAGGGCGTGGTCGTCAGCTCCAACTGTCCCCGCTCCTGCAACTCGCGGTGGAGCGGGATCACCTGGTGCAGCAGATCCATCTGTTTTTTCAGGAGCCACGCTTTCTCATTCTCCGTCCAATGCCTTCCTTTGGCGCGAAACTCGGCCAGCTCCTTGTCCAGCTCGAACGCGATCGGGTGAATCCATACCAGGTTCGACCAGATTTGCAGATCGACGACGTCCCGCTTCGTGAACCGCTTCCTGGCCCGCTCCGGCGGGTCGATCCCGAAGCCGCGCTTCTGACGCAGCTCGTGGTATCGCTTGAAAGGCCGGATCATCCGGTCGGGATGGACCAGGAAAAAATTGTCCAGAAGGTAGTTGGAGTCGTCCTCGCTGAGTCCGTCGGGCGGAAGCCGGGAGACGCGCAGATGCGTATCCACGTGTCCCAACTCCGTGTAGGCCAGTAATTGTTTCAAGAGACTGGGAACGAGGTTGATCGTCGCGTGGAGCTCCGGCACCTCGCGCAGGAGCATGGCCATGCCCCAGTAGTCCTTGGTACCGTGCAGCCGGACCCAGGGCATCGGGTTCTCACCGGCAACGTCGTCGGGGTAATAGGGCTGATGTTGGTGCCAGAAAAACGCCAGCGAGACGTCGTGCATCGGTGTCGAGTTCTCCGTAACGGTGCGACTGCTTCTACTTCCGTGCGATGATTCGTTGGTACAGGGCGACGTATTGCCGCGCGCTGTGGGCCCAGGACCAATCCTGGCGCATGCCCGTCTCGATCAGTTGACTCCAGACGTCGGGCCGCCGGTAGGCGTCGCAGGCCCGCTGGAGCGTCTCGCTGAGTGCGTCCGGCTCGTCCTCCGAGAAGCTGAAGCCGTTGGCCGTTCCGTCGCCAAGGGTCTGGTCGTTGGCGTCCACCACGGTATCGGCCAGCCCGCCCGTCCGGCGGACCACCGGCACCGTGCCGTACTTCAGGCTATACAACTGGTTCAGCCCGCACGGCTCGTACCGGCTAGGCATCAGAAACATGTCGGCCCCGGCCTCGATCCGGTGGGCCAGTTCGTCGGAGAATTCCAGCCGGGCGGCGACCCTTTCGGGGAATCGCTCGGCCAGCCTGCGGAACTGCTCCTCATAGGTCGGGTCGCCGATGCCCAAGATGACCCATTGAACGTCGGCCGTCTCGACCCACGTGGCGAGCACCTCGGCCACCAGGTCGAACCCCTTCTGCTCGGTCAGCCGCCCGACCATGCCCACCAGCGGTGAGTCGGGCTCCGGCGGCAGCCCCATTTCTTCCTGCAACGCCGTTTTGCAGATCGGCTTGCGCGCGGCCACCGAGTCGGCGTCGTAATTGGCGGCCAGGGAACGATCCGCGGCCGGGTCCCATAGGCCGTAATCGACGCCGTTGAGAATTCCCGAGAGCACGTCGCGGCGATACCGCAGCACGCTCTCCAATCCACAGCCGAACTCCGCCGTTTGAATCTCCTGGGCGTATCGCGGGCTGACGGTGCTGATCGCGTCGGCGAAGGTCAGACCCGTCTTGAGCAGATTCAGCTTGCCGTAGTGCTCCATCTGCCGCCAGTTGAAGTACTTCCAGTCCAGGCCGGTGAGCAACATGTCCCAGTGCCAGAACTGGCCCTGGTAGCCCATGTTGTGGACGCCGAACAGGCAAGCGATCGACTGGTACCGCGGGAGCCCGCAATACTCGATCCTCAAGCACGCCGGCACCAGCCCCGTCTGCCAGTCGTTGGCGTGAATCACGTCGACGTCGAGATCCAGAAGCCGAATCGCCTCCATCACCGCCCGCGAAAAGAAGACAAACCGCTCGCAGTTGTCTTCGTAGTCCTCCCCATTCTCCCGGTAGAGTTCCTCGCGGTCGAAGTACTGGTCTTGCTGGATCAGGTAGACCGGCACGTCACTCTGGGGGAGCCTGCTGGCCGCCAAGTGACCAGCGACCGTCTTGCTGCCGATCGGCACGATGAAATCGATCCCCAACGGCTTGATCGGTTGCCCGCAGTACCTCGCCCGCCGATAGCAGGGCAGGATCACGGCGGTCCGGTGCCCGAGCCGGGCCAACTCGACGGGCAGGGCCCCGCACACATCGGCCAGCCCCCCGGTCTTGGCGAAAGGGACCGCTTCGCTCGTGGCAACTAGAATGTTCACCAGAAGAAGACTCCGTCCGTGCCGCCGACCGGGCACCGCCGCGACGCGGTGCCGCACAGCCATCGAGAGGCGACCACCCTCTTGCAGGGACTACGCAGGCAACCGACTCGTGGCAATCGCGCCGATCGAAACCGTGAGGCTACCAGAAACCGGGCGAAATTCAAATCGGACTTTGAGCCCGCCCTCTCTTACAACGGGAACTCGCAAAGATCGCCCCGTTCATCGTACCCGTACCATCGGAACTTCCGTCGATTCGTATGAGTCTTTTCCCGACATCCTTAGTTTGCGCATTTTTCTCAGTCTTCGCAAATTGATACATTCGAGCATTCCCTTGCTTTCCCACTTCCTCCACAGCCCCAATCTTACGCAGGCAGTACGCGATCCTCTGGGCAAACCACCGCTCGACGCCGAGTGACGCGGCCAGGTGGCCCGTGTGGAACGGCCTGGGTAGGGGCCGGGGCCGCCGGATCAGCCGGCCCATGTCTGCCGCCGTTCGCAGCCGATACACCTCGCGCACGGCGATCAGCTTCTGGTCTTCCACCTCATGGTCGTTCGCCCGCCATCGGCGTCGACGACCGTGGCCCGGATATCGCCATTCTTCAATCTCCACCAACGGGACTTCCAGGACCAGCCTTTCGTGGGGGAAGACCCGCGTGAAGTAGACCAGATCGTCGAACAGGTCCAGCAGGCGTCCCCGCTTGGGGCTCATCCGCCGCCCGATGATGCGGCCGCCTCGGGCCGACTGCTTGATCAACCGCTTCTTGGCCACGATCGGCTTGACCACCAGCACCCGATGTTCGGCAAGCAGGCTTCGGACCTTGTCGCGGATCGCCGCCAACGACCCGTGCTGAATCTCCACCAACTGATCTCCGGAGACGACGTCGATGCGATACGCCCCCAGCGCGACCTCGATTTGGGCGTCTTCTCCGGCGTAGAACGCCTTCAAATCCCGATGCAGCGACGTTTCCATGATCGAGGGCCAAGCGTGGGGAATGCGATCTCGGCACAACTTGTGGCGGCAATAGGAATTATCGGCTCATTGAGCGGTTAGGGTTCAGCGTTCGCGAGCCGCTTTCGGCTTCGCAACACGCCGACGCGCTCGATGCCCGACATCGCGCTTTGTCCGCCCCCGGCTTTGGGCGATGTGTCCAGGAAGGGGCTTGTCATTCCAACCACCCCCTGTCGCCCTTGCGAGCTACACGTGAGAGCGGTGAACAGAAACCCGGGCTCAAAAATACCCAACAAGCCATGCCATCAGAACGGCAATCTCGAGAACGACGAGAACGATGGCGCCGGCAATGGCGGAGATTCGATCGTCAGCTTTTCGCTTTCGACGTTCGATTTCCCGCTCGATCGCTTCACGTTCCTGTTCGGCTCTGCGTTCCTCGGCCCACCCTACGGCTACTGAGTGTACAAGCTTCAGTCCCACCACCACCCGTCGGGCGGCACCTCGCTGGGCGTTGCGGCATGGTGGGAGTCGGTTAGCGGGCCGTGGCGCTCGGTCTCGATGGCGTCGGAGGTGACGAGCGGGGAGGGGTCGATGCGGACGCCGCCGCTGACGCCGGCGAGGGTGTGGATTTTGCTGGCGGAGCGGATGACGCGGTAGTTGGCTACCGTCTCGACGGTCTTCGGGGCGGCGCCGAGCTCGGTCGGGTATTCGCCTTCGGGGCCGAAGCAGGTCATGTGCCAGCCGACCTTGCCGGCCAGGTCCTCCTCCCGCATCAGGGCGGCGACGAGGGCGAGGTCGCAGAGGTTGCGCAGCTCGGCGTAGATCGGGTACTTTTGGGCCAGCTCGGCGAAGTGGGCGGTGAAGCGCTGGGCGAACCGGCGGTTGAGCGGCTCGGATTGGCCCGTGTGGACCCGCCGGCCCTGGGCGGCGAGGAACTCGTTCTCACTGAGCACCTTGACGCCTTGCCCGCGCACGGCGAAGGCCCCACGGTCGGCGGTGGCCAGCAGGGCGTCGTAGTCGAGCGTGAACCACCAGCGGAGCACGTCCATCGGCGGCGGCGACTCGCCCGGGGCCAGGTGGATCGACTGGAGATAGCTCTCCACGCCGGGCACGCCCTTCTCCAGCCCCATGCCGACGAGCTTCATCCGGTAGTCGGCCTCGATCATCACCCGGGCGGCCCGGGTGCGGGGGTCGAGGCCGTAGACCTCGATGTCCTGGGTGCCGAGCGTGGACCGCAGGCGTTCGGCCCAGGCTTTGCGATCACCGGGGCGCTTGAACGTGACCTGCTCGGCGAGAACCGCCTGGACCCGCGCCAACGCCTGCTGCCGGGGCTTGATCAGGCAGCCGAACCGGGCGCCGGAACTGCTGGTCATGTGACGGACGACCACCACCAGGTCGTCGAGCCGCACCACGGGCGCGCCCGAGCGGGTACTGACGATGCGGTTCTCCGCGTCGGTCCGCCAATCACCGGCGGGCCCGGCCAGCACGAGGTCGCCCGACTGGGGGTAAACGAACACATACTGTATTCGCTCCAGTCCGGCAAGTACCTGCATCGCCTCGG
This sequence comes from uncultured Planctomycetaceae bacterium, assembly GCA_964505295.1. Lineage (GTDB taxonomy): Bacteria > Planctomycetota > Planctomycetia > Pirellulales > Thermoguttaceae > DATKZH01. The sequence goes on along the minus strand of CAZDHR010000252.1, from coordinate 4,290 downwards.
TCGGCGGGCGCCCGGCGGCGCGGAGGAACTGGACGTGCTTCTCCAGTCGGGGCAGCGAAACCTTGCGGAGCGGCGAGGTGCGGCGGACGTCGTCGCGCCGGGCTCCCGGCCGGCTCGATGCGCGCAGCGCGGCCAGGCGACCCGTGTCGTCCTCGCGCACCAACGGGCGCATCAGGCCCTGGGGATCGACCCAAACGCCGGTGGGGAACGGGGCGATCGAGCCCGGCCCGCCGACGTCGTCCCAACTGTCCGGGGCGACGGTGGTCACGATCAGGTCGATGAGGCTGTCGAAATCGGCCATGGCCCCGCCGCCTTGACCGCCCAGCGGCTGGGCCGCTACGTCGGCGAGGGCTCGCGCCCGGGCGCGGTCGTCGGAGATTCCGCGGGCCGTTTCCAACGAGGCGTCGCGAGCCCCGGCCCGGGCCTGAGCGACGGCGATCTGGGCCAGCACGGCGTCGCGCCCTTGGGGCACGGCGATCCGCTGTGCCGCGGCCAGCGCGGGGGCGAACTCGCCCGCATCGAGCTGCGCCTGGAGGGCCGCGTCCTGCGCGGCGACTTGCGCGGCACCGGCCAAGAGAAACACGACACCAACAAGCAGCCGCAACGTGGCCGCCGGGGGCGAAGCCCCAAACTCGGAGTGCCTCGACATGGTTCTCACCTCTCGTTCCGTAGGAGAGCGCGAGTGGGAGAGAATGGGAAACTCGCAAGAAACCACTTACACCCCAATATCGCCAAATTGGCAGAACTTGCAAGCACGTTGCCGCGGCGAGACGGGAGTCTGAGGCGAATGGCGGGCTTCGGGGGCAGACGGCAACCGCGTTGAGATGCTTCGCGACACGGCGTACCATCGGGCGCTTCGCGGCCAGCGCGTCGCCGGAAGCACTTGTTTCCCATAGGGTTAGGTGATTCGGACGGTAAACATTCGCCCAACCCGTCGGTTCCCGTACCCTGGTTCCCAAGCTCCAGCTTGGGAACCAGGGGAGTTCGCTCTGACGGGTTGGACGAATGTTTACTTCGGACGCGAAGCGTTCGGGCGGGTCGTTCCCACGCGAAGCATAGGAACGATGGTCGGCGGGCTGGGCGTTCCCACGTGAAGCATGGGAACGAGGGGCCGGGCGGGGGGCGATGAGCGACGGCGCGGGGGAGGCGATCCGCCGCTCGATTGGCCGGTCTCGGCGCGACGTTCCACCCCGCCGGGGGCATGTGCCGCACGGCGATTCTGATAGACTTGGGGCGCTATGGAGCTTCACCGCAAAACGATCGTCGGCTCACGCGAGCGCCCGCACTTGCTCGTCACCGGAGGCGTGCATGGCGACGAGTTCGAGCCGGTCGCCGCGATTCGGCGCCTGGGCGAATTGCTCGACCCGGCGGAGTTGCAGGGGACCGTCACGTTGGTGCCGGTCGTGAACGGGCCGGCGTTTGCCGGCGGCTCGCGCACGGCGGAGGACGGGCTCGACCTGGCGCGGACGTGTCCCGGTCGGTCCGACGGCTCGATTACCGAGCGGATCGCCCACGCCCTAAGCGGGCTGATCCGCTCGGCCGACCTGTACATCGACCTGCACAGCGGCGGTGTGGCGTTGGAGATCCTGCCGCTGGTCGGCTACATGCTACACGACGACCCGGCCGTCCTCGACGCCCAGCGGCGCATGGCCCGGGCGTTCAACGTGCCGGTCGTCTGGGGAACCACGGCGTCGCTCGACGGGCGGTCGCTTTCGGTGGCGCGCGACGCCCGGGTGCCGGCGATCTATGCCGAGTGGGGCGGCGGCGGGCGGTGCAATCCGTCGGGCGTGGCGGCCTACGTGGAGGGATGCCTGGGCGTGATGGCCGCCGAGGGGATGCTCGATCGCCCGCCGCGGCCGAGCGTGGTGGAGCACGTGGTGGAAGACGACCGGCCCGGGAGCGGGCACCTCCAGGTCTGCCACCCTTCGCCGATGGCGGGCCTGTTCGAGCCGGCGGTGAGGCTGGGACAGAACGTGCGGGTCGGCGACGCGATCGGGCAAGTGAGCGACGCGCTGGGCGACCGGAGCGCGACGATCGAGTCGACCAAGGAGGGGATCGTGCTTTGTTTGCGGTCTCTCGCCCACGTGAGCGAAGGCGACTCGCTGGCCGTCGTCCTGGAGATCGACGCGTCAGGACTTGACCCGACGGATTCGCCTTCCGGAGAATGTTGACGTGAGGGTGCCATGGCAAAGGAAATCATCCGAAGAACCGCGCAAGACAACCGGTATCTGCACAAGGACTTTCACGGCGCCTTGAGCGTGGGTCTGGAGTACGTGGAGCGCCACTTCGGCGAAGAGGCCGTGCGCGAGTACCTGCGCCAGTTCGCCCGGGCGTTCTACGCGCCGCTCGTGGCCGATTTGAAGCGGCGCGGGCTGGTCGCGCTCGAGGAGCATTTCGCCAAGGTGTACGAAGAGGAAGGCGGCGAGGTGCGGATCACGTTGAGCGAAGAGGAGCTTCGCATCGAGGTCGAGGCTTGCCCCGCCGTGACGCACATGCGCGAGTGCGGGTATCCGGTCGCCCGGCTCTTTCGCGAAACGACGAGGACGGTCAACGAGACGATCTGTGAAGGCACTCCGTACACGGCCGAGCTGCTCAGCTACGACGATCGGACCGGTCGGAGTATCCAATGTTTTCGCCGGAGGGCGCCATGATCTCGTGCACGGAGTTCATTCCCGCCTACAGCGAGCTGTTCAAGTTCCTCGATAAGAAGGGCGGGAGCGCGGCGGTCCGGGATTTCTGGAACTACCTCTCCGATGGGTTCCTGGGAAATCTCCGCAGCGCGGTCGCGGAGCACGGGCTGCGCGGGTGCTGGGTCTACTGGAACCACACGCTCAACGAAGAGGCCGCCGACTTCACCATGGAGTTGGACGAAGAGGCGGGCCTGTTCCGGATCGACATGCACCATTGCCCCTCGATGGGGATGCTGCTGGCCCTGGAGCACGTCGAGCCGTATCCCGACTACTGCGTCCACTGCGACGTGCTCTATCGCCGCGTGCTGGAGCCGCTCGGCTTCGAGTGCGAGGTCGATCTGTCGCGCTGCCGCGAGGCGAAGTGCAGCCTGACGGTGAGACGGAGGGGGGGTGGATCGTCCGGTTCAGTCTCATAGGCAACATTGCCCCCTATCCAAGCCCAGGGGTTGCAACCCCTGGGCTTAGAAAGGGGAATACCGGGACACTTGCTGCACAGGATTCCACAGGATCGGCCGAAGAACGACTTCGGGACGCGGGAGGGAGGGCTTACTGGTTTTCAGGAGGCATATGATGACGGACAGGCCGGTGGCATTGGTGACGGGGGCGTCGCGCGGGATCGGGGCGGCGACGGCCGAGGAGCTTGCCCGGCGAGGCTATCGCGTGGCGATCGTCGCCCGCGGGGCCGAGGCGCTGGGCGCGGTGGCCGACCGAATCAAGGAGGCCGGGGGCGAGGCGCTGGTCTTGCCGGGCGATCTGGCCGACCTGGAGTTGGCCGAGTCGACGGTGCGCCGAACGGTGGAGCGATGGAGCCGGCTGGACTTGCTGGTGAACAACGCGATGTGGCGCGAGCTCGTGACGATGCGCCGGATCACGCTGGAGTCGTGGGAGCGGACGCTTCGGGTGTGCCTGACCGCGCCGGCCTTCCTGGCCCGATGGGCCGCCGAGGTCATGGAGCCGCAGGGGGGCGGGGTGATCATCAACGTCTCCAGCATCGTCTCCGAGCGGGTCACCGGCATCGGCCCGGCCTACATCGCGGCCAAGGGGGCCCTCAACTCGCTCACCTATGAGCTGGCGGTCCTGTACGGGCCGGTAGGCATCCGCGTGGTGGCCGTGAACCCGGGGGCGATCGACACGGCGGGCAGCGCCGACTATACCGACGACGAGGGCGAAAGCATCACCACGGAGCTCCGGCGGCAGTCGGAGGATTACATCCCCCTGGGCCGCTGGGGCACGGCCGAAGACGTCGCCCGAACGATCGCGCTGCTGGCCGGCGACGACGCCCGCTACATCACCGGCACCACGATCGTCGCCGACGGCGGCTGGCTGCACAACCTCCTCTCGCGGAGCCTGCGGAAGAAGATGTTTCCGGAGGAGTTCTGATCGGAGGCGAGCTTCTCGCGACATCTGCCGGCTGCCCCTCTTCATGAAGGACCGCGCCGCTGGTAGAATTCTGGTGCGAGTTGCCAGCAATAGGAAGAGGGGGAGACCGGGATGTCCATCCAATTCAGACAAGAGACGGCTTCTCGGATGGAAGAGTACGTCCCGGCTGAGCTTCGCTCGCTTGATGATCCGCAAACAGCCATCCCCGCCATCGCCAAGG
>CAZDHR010000251.1:0-10609 GCA_964505295.1 uncultured Planctomycetaceae bacterium | reverse complement strand
AGAAATCTGAGTCCAGTTTCCTCATGATCGAATCCATGGGTATTCTCCGGTCGCCAGGATTCGCGAGAAGATGATCCAACGTCTCGCGACAGATGAACTGAATGAAGTACGGATATCCGTCGGATATCTCTATGATTCTCTGGACGCCCTCAGACGTGAACTCCCATGGGCCGTTCTGAAGTGGTACTTCGATGGCTTCCCGAGACGCTTCAGGCGTGAGTCGCCCGATTTCCTGCACTGCGAACATTCGCTCTGCATACGTGCGGGATTCAACGAGCTTTGGGAACAGGGTAGGAAGCCCTGTCAGTAGCAGCAGGTACCTCACGCCCTTTCTCTGAAGAGACTGAAAGGTCTCCAGGAGAATGGCAAGAGGATACTGGTCTTTCTCTTCTCGGTCGCGGACGACTTGAGCCTCATCATACGCAAAGATGATCCCCTTGGTTCCCCTGTCCTTCGCCGCACCCCATACGAACTCAAGTGTTGATTTCAGCTTGTCAACAATCAGACCAGGCTGCGCTTCAAAGTGAGTGAGCAAGTGTTCGTAGGATAGAGACTGCGACTTTCTGCCGAGCCTATCGAAGCCCAAAGTGCCGTCGGAAGACGTAATCGACAATCCCGACGTGAAAACAGATAGGTCGGTAAGCAACCGAACGCAGAGATTCACCTCTGAGAGAAACGACGACTCAGCGAAATCCGACCCCACCCAGATCCACCCGTCGCCTTGGGCAACTGGCTTGAATTTGTCATCCATCAACACGGTCTTTCCGGTCCCCCGAAGGCCGGTCAGAATCACGTTCGTCAGGATGTCTTGTTGCTTGAGGTATTGGCGGAAATCCTCGATCTCCGCTTCGCGCCCGGCCAGGTGCGGCGGCGAATGGCCTGCCCCCGGAGAGTAGGGATTGGCGTTGGGGTCCTTCACGGAAGCCTCCCAAGAACTGACTCTGAGTTACCTTGTAGTATAATATTATGCAGCCTCGTAATCTTATGTCAAGGGATTATTGGGAGTCATTTCTGGAATCGCGTTTTCGGGCAGCCAGCGGAGATAAGAAGCGGCTTGCCACACTTCTTCGCCCGCGTCTTCTCACCGCCGCTTCACGTCGTAACACCAAAGCGTCTCGTGATAGCGGAGGTAGAGCCGGCCGCCGGTGAGGACGGGATGGGCCCAGGCGTCGCGGGCGCGGCCGTCGAAGAGGCGGAAGCGGCCGGTGACCTGGAGCCCCTCGGCGCCCGGTTTCACCAGGCCCACGTTGCCCCGCTCGTCGAGCACGTAGAGCCGACCGTCCGCGTAAACGGCCGCCCCGGTCCTCAGCGCTTCGAGATCGTGCTTCGTCTCGCCCGTTTCCCACCAGTGTCCGGACAGATCGGTTCATCACCGGCGTCATCCTTCGTCGAGTTGCGGCGCGGCCGAGCCCTGGTGCAGCACGAACGCGGAATTCGCGTCGGGGGAGGCTTCTCTCCTCCTGTTACGCTCGTTTCCAAGCTCCTGCTTGGGAACGCACTCGAGGGAAGCCGCCGCTTCCCCAGGGGCAAAGCGGAGCTTCGCGTTTGGGGGGTTCCCAAGCCGGAGCTTGGGAACCAGTGAAGTTGCTCATCGGCCGCCTCTAAGTACATCGAACCGCGGGGGCAACCGACATCGTTGCTTGGCCGGCTATTTGCCCACCTTGTCCAACAGCGCCTGGGCACGATCGGCGGCCTTACCGCGTGCGCCGGCTTCAAGGACCTTCTTCATGGCGCGGGCCACTGCCGCGGGGTCCGACGGGACGATCTTCTCCGCGATCGCGACGGCCGTATTGCTCGCCAGCCCCTTCACGCCCGGATCGTCCAGGCACGAAACGGCCAGGGCGAGCGACTCGGCCGACGGGTTGCGGCGCAACACCTCGAAGATGAGCTTCTTCTCGTCGAGGCGCTCGGCCACCTCCATCGCTTTCCGGCACATGGCCACTCGTTCGTCCAGGGGGACGTCGAGCTGCCGGGGGATGCGGATATAGCCGCGGAGGCACCGGATCTTGAACTTGTCGTTGCCCGTCTTGGCCAGCTCCAACAGCACGGACGCGGCGTCGGCCGTAATCCATTCACCCAGGACGCGCGTGGCGGCGTCCTGCAGTTCTTCGTTGGCGTCGTGGGCTGCCCGGGAAACGCCCTCCAGGGCCTTCGCCCCGCCAAGCACGCCGAGCATGTCCAACAGATCTGTTTTGGCCGTGGTGGACGCCGCCGCCATGCGCTCCATCAGCGCGGCCGCGGCCGCATCGCGGTCGGGCATGCGCATGCACGCCTTGCGCAGGGCCTCCTTCGCCGCCGAGCCGACGTCGGGCGAGGGCGGAGAGACGACCCGGTCGATCAACAACGACAGCCGGTCGGGCCCCACGGTCGATCCCAGCGCCCCGATGGCCGCCGTGCGAAGCGGCTCGTCGTCGCTGTCGATCAGCTTCACCAGCGCCGGCACGGCCGCCGTGATGCCCCGACGGCCCACCAGCTCGATCACGACCAGCCGTCGCCGGCCCTCGCTTTCGGCAAGCGCCGCCACGATCGCCGCGTCGACCTCGTCGCCGGGCAGCTCGACCAGGCTATCGCAAGCCGCCGTCGACAGCTCTCCCTGCATTCCGGTGGCCGTTTCCAGCAGCACAGGCACCGCTGCCGGGTCGCCCAGCTTGGCCAGCGCGCGAGCCGCCGCCACGCGCACGTCCCACGGGCCGCTCTTGGCGGCTTCGAGCACCACGGGCAGGGCGGCGGTGTCGCCCCGTTCTCCCAGCACGTAGATCAGCACGGCCTCGCGCGGGTGCTGGCCCAGGTCGCCCTGGATCTCGAACTGCTCTTTCTCAGGGACGACCGCGGTCTTCTTCTCGCCCCCCAATGTGTATTCAACCCGGAGTGCTTTTACCACACCGTTGATGGGATCACCCGCCAGGCCGTTGCTCGATGTGACCGAGATTCCGTTGCCTACCACCGCGTCGGCAAGCTTGTCGGTCACGTCGACCCACTTGTCCTGGGCGCCGTACTCCGCCTTGGTGATCACGAGGACCTTCGGCGGGGCCTCCGGGGCCGGCAGCGGCTTGGAAAGCTCGGCCACCAGTGCCTGGGTCACCTCGTCGCCGGGTAGCTCCTGGGCCGTGGCCACCGCCACGCGGAACCGGGCCGTGTCTTCCGAGCGGAGACATTCGACCAACAGGGGCAAGCCCGCCGCCCCCCGGGCACGGATGGCTCCGAAGAGGGCGGCGATCTCGAGATGCTCGGGCAAGTCGGCCGCTCGCATCGCGTCGTAGACGGCCGCCGCCTCGGTCTTCTTGCCCTCGCCGAGCAGCCCATCGGCCGCGGTGAGGCAGGCGTCGGCCACCGCGGGTCGTCGCGCAGCCTCGCCACCCAATGCTTCCTGAAGGGCCCCGACGGCCTCCGGCGTGGCGATCCGCCCCAGCGCAGCGGCGGCCGCCGCGGCCGCGGCCGTGTCGGAACCGTCCATCATCCTCTTCAGTTGACCGACGGCCCCGGCGTCGCGCCGCATGCCGATCGAGTTGACCACGCCGACCAACAGCCCGCCCCGGAGCTTGTCGGCGGCGGCGCGGAGCGCTTCGTCGACCGAAGGATCGGGGATCGGCTCCAGGCCGAACCGGGCGTAGTGGGAGAGGCTCTCGTCCGCGAGCAGTTCGGCCAGCGCCGGCACGGCCTTCTTGGTGCCGATCACGGCGAGCTGCTGGCAGGCCTTGGCCTTGTCGAACAACTCCGCGTCGGATTCGAGCACGGCGATAAGCTGGGCCTCGTCGCCTTCGGCCGGCGGCGGCTGTTGCGCGAAAAGCGGGACCGATATGGCGGCCAGGAGGCCGACGACCAACAGTCCCGCCAGACGGTGTTTTGTGGAACGCATGCGAGTATTCTCCCTATGCTAACCAGGCCTGGTTCCCAAGCTCTAGCTTGGGAACCCTGAATTCACGAAGCTCTGCTTCCATCGCGGGAATGCCGAGCGTCTCGGACTCGCGTTCCCAAGCTGGAGCTTGGGAACGAGGGTGTAGTTGAGGGTGTAGTCCTCTCTTTCTGCAGGAACGGGGTTGCGCTATCTGGTTCAGCTCAAATCCGCCACGGATCGCGCATCGCCCGCGACCGCATCCGGTTGGCCTCGTCGTCGCCGAGAAACTCCTCCTTGACGGGGTCGAATTTCACCGTGCGGCCGAGCTGCCAGCCGATGTAGGCGGCGTGGGATACGATGTGGGATCGCGCGGCCACGTCGGCGTTGGCGTTGGCCGGCTTGCGGGTCTTGACGCAGTCGAGGAAGTTGCGGAGGTGGGTGGTGGGATCGGTGCCTGCGCGGTTGAAGACCGTCTGCTCGGTCCGCAGGCTCTCGGGATAGATGGCGAACTGGCCGCTGTCGCCCGTCTCGATCCAGCCCTCGTCGCCCTCGTACCGGGCGCTGCACGTCCCCAGGCCCATCCAGCCGTCGACGCGCATCACCAGCTTCAAGCCGTCGGCGTAGGTACAGTTGACGCCCGTCCCGTCCGGCACGTACTCGACGGGCGTGGTGTGGTCCTTCTGGGCGGCCCATTGGCAAAGGTCGACCGTGTGGGCGCCCCATTCGAGGATCCCGCCGCCGTGGAAGTCGAAGAAACCGCGCCACCCGCCGCGCACGTACTGCGAGTTGTACGGCCGCCACGGGCACGGGCCGAGCCACCGGTCCCAGTCGCACTCGTCCGGGCCCGGCTCGGGCTCGGCGGGGAGCCAGGTGTGCTTGGTCGCCGGGGGACGCGTGTTGGCGTGGACCGTGTGGAGCTTGCCCAGCTTGCCGGTGTGGGCCAGCTCGGCGGCGAACATGAAATTGCCGATACTCCGCCGCTGCGTGCCGGCCTGGTAGATCCGGCCGTACTTGCGGTACGTGTCGGCCAGGGCCCGGCTCTCGGAAATCGTCATCGAGCACGGCTTCTCGCAATAGACGTCCTTGCCCGCCTTGGCCGCCGTGATCGCGGCCATCGTGTGCCAGCGGTCGCCGGTGGCGATGAGCATGGCGTCGATGTCCTCTCGGGCGAGGATTTCGTGCATGTCGCGATACAGGACGCAATCCTGGTTGCCGTAATGCTCATCGACCATCTTCTTGACCTGTTCGCGCCGCTGCTTCTGCACGTCGCAGGTGGCGACGAATTGGACGTCTGGGTTCTGGATCAAGCAGTTCAAGTCGCCCCGGCCCCGGCCGCCGAGCCCGAGCCCCCCCATCACGATCCGTTCGCTGGGGGCCACCGCGCCGCCCGCGCCCAAGGCTGCCCCGGGAATGAACTGCGGGAGGGTCAACACGGCGCTCGCCCGCACGGCGCCCTTCAGGAACCGCCGCCGTGTGAGGGCCGATCTTCTATCCGACATGGTCCGCCTCCTCATCTCGAGCTGGTTTCTCAGAAATTCCTCTCGAAGGTAAACAGATCGATTCTAGCCACCCGCCGTCCCCGCTTCAACAATCGGGCCCGATTCCCGATGCTCCGGGGCTCCGGCCGCCTCACCGCACGTCCGTTGCGATCGTGCCGTCGTGGTCGATGAGGCGGCGGGGGCTCTCGACGCGATCGTGCGTCTCCTCCCGTTGTTTGCGTTGTCGCCAGAGGCAGGCAGGCTTTTGTGCGAAGCACCCTTCAAGCGGTCACGGGCAAGCCTTTCGGGCCGTGATTCGCAAAGGGCACCTATCCCTCGTCTCTGTCGCTTCCTGGTTCTTGCTTGAGGGCGGCCGCCGCGGCCTGTAGCATAATGGAGTCCGGCCGACGAGTCTTCCGCCCGATCGGAAGATCTCGCCAAACGCGGCTCTTCGGCGACCGGACGACGTGACGCAACTCATTATCCACAAAGACCTTATGCGATTGGCGCGCCGCCGGCACCTCGGGCCGGCACGGTTGGCAAGAAAGGAAAGACTCCCCATGACGACCGCCCTCGATGATCACTGCCGAATGAGAAGTTCCCGGGGGTTGCCGGCGGCGCTGGCTGCGTGGGCCGCCCTGTCGCTGGCCGCGGGGCTCCCGTCGACGCCGGCCACCGCGGCCGGGCAACCGAAGACCGGCGCCTCGCCGCGCGTCCGGCTCGATCGCGACGACACGGCGGGCCGGCTCCGCGTGCTCGTCGACGGCAACGAGGCCCTCGTCTACCGGTTCGGCGCCGACGTCGATCTCGTCCACTACTGGCCGGTGCGAAGCCCCTCGGGCAAGTCAATGACGGTCCAGCACCCCACGCCCTACCCCCACCACCGTTCGTTCTGGTTCGCCGACAGGGTGCAGCTCGCCGGCGAGCGCGACGTGAGCTTCTATGGGGCCCTCTATAGCGGCGAAGACCGCAAAAACCCCAAGCCGCCGTTCCGCGACCACGTCCGCCACGTCGAGTTCCTGCCGGTCGAACAGACGCCGGACGAAACCGTGCTCACGAGCAAGCTCGTTTGGGAGATGGACGGCGACAAGCCGGTGCTCGACGAGATGCGCAAGCTGCGGATCGTCGCCCTGGGCGAAGGCGAGTACTTCCTCGACGTCACCTTCACCGTCACCGCCTCGCACGGCGACGTCGCGTTCACCAGCGACGCGGTCCACTACGCCTGGCCGTACCTCCGCATGGACCCCACCTTCTCCGTCCAACAGGGCGGCACGATCACCAACTCCGAAGGCGGGATCAACCAGCCGGGCACGCACGACAAGCCAGCGCGATGGATCGACTACTCGGGCACGGTCGAGGGCGAGACCGAGGGCCTGGCTGTTTTCTGCCACCCCGACGGCGACCCGTCGCCCAAGTGGCTCACCCGCGACTACGGCTGTTTCGGGCCCCGCCGGCCCGACGCCAAAAGCGGCAAGCCGTTTACGCTCGCCAGAGGCAAGTCGCTTGAGCAGCGCGTCGGCGTGCTCGTACACCGGGGCGACGTGAAGCAGGGCAAGGTCGCCGAGCGGTATGAGCGCTACGTTCAGGGGAAGCTGTGAGGCAATGCGGAGAAAGTGATCCATATGTCAGACTACCGTCTCTATGTCGTCCTGAGTTCCGCCCTTGTGCTCAGCGTCGCCCCTATCGGCACAGTACGTGGTGGCGACCAGCTACGAGTCTCCGCGAAAGAAAGCGAGCCGAAGGCGACGCGTCACGAACTCTCCGATTCGGTCCGCAGGACCCCCGATCAGAGGGCAGGGTGGTGGCGTGATCTGAAGTTTGGCGTGGTGGATGGCAGAACGGGCGGCTGCACGATGCAGCAAGTGCTCACCGACTTGGGGATTGCTTCCGGGAAGATCGTCGAAGCCGACCCGTCGAAGCCACTTGGCGGCTTCGACGTCCTGGTGCTGGCCGACGGCGTGGTCGGCCGCGGGGACACCGTTGCAGGCGGCGCGGGTCGGATTCAAGAGTATGTCGCGGCCGGCGGCATCTGTTGGATATTGTCTCAAGACCACGAAGCGTGGACCTCCCAATGGCTGCCGGAGCGTCTCGGGCGATTGAAGCTGACACACCAGTACGGCCTGCGATGTGTCGCCCATAAGGCGCCGCACTACCTGTGCCCGTGGCTCGTCCAGCGGCATCATGCGGTGTTCAACCATCCGAACTACTTGAATGAGAGTGACTTCTCATTTTGGGCCCTCACCGTAGACGGCGCTCCCTGTTTCACGTCGGCCTTCTCGGCCCTCACGTCCGTGTCGGGTTGGGATGTCCTCGGACGCTACGCGGATCCGAGTTGCGACGATGGCGCGCTCATCCTTCAGGCGCCCGACGGGAAAGGGCTTTACTTCTGGACGCAGGTTTTCTCGCCTCAGATCGTCTGGGAACAAGCCAATCAGCGCCCGCGACAAACGTGGGAGAAGCTCCTTGAGAACGTCCTGACGTACTTCGTCTCGCTCCGTCGCGGCGAGCCGTGGCGGATCGAGTCCCAGCCGCGCCCCTGGTCCGTGCTTGCTGGCGAGAGCCTTGCGATCGAGACGACGGTGGAATCCCCGCTCACCATCGAGCGGGCCGGCGCCGAGGTGCGCGCCCCGGATGGCAAGCTCGCGGAAGTAACGCTCGGCGCCGTCGAGGGTGGGCTGCGGAAAGGGACCTTCACGCCCCAACAAGGCGGCGAACACTTCGTCAGAATCACCGTCCGCTTCCGTGGTGGCGCGGAAGCCCACGACCACTTCTTCTTCAAGGTGACCAAAGGGTGGACCGCTTACCGCTCCATCGGGCACGTCCACATGAGAGACTGCAACGGCTGGGGCACCCAGTGCGCGGGTACGCTGTTCGGCGCTGCGAGGTGTCTCGGCTACGACGTGATCCAGCTTGCTCCGATTCTCGATGAGGGGCGCTGGGGCGAGATGCGAATGGCCGACGACCCGGCGTGCCGATTCCTGCCGGGTTCCGAACTCCACCTCCGGCTCTACGACCGATCGGACGAGCGCAGCAAGCATTTCGCCGAAGATGTCCGGGCAGTGGGAATCCCTGAGTTCATCCCCTATCCGCATCGCGTCTACGATGACGAGGCCGAACGGGTGGTTGCCGGGTTGATGGAGAAGATACACGCCCAGGGCGGGCTCGTCTGCGAGAATCACGGTTTCTGGGGCGCACGCGGCCTGCCAATAGACGGGGTCGCGTCTGGATATGCGGGCCTCGCCCCGTTTTGGGACGACCATCAGCCTGTCTGGGCCATGGGGGAAGTTGATTGCCACGGCATCATCACGCTTTTGACCAGGCGCAACTGGAACGTCGTCTGGCTCGATCGGCCGCTGACCATCCCGAATTTCCTGGCCGCGCTGAAGGCGGGCCGCAGTGCCGTCGCGCGCAGGATCGACTCGGTCTGGCTCGACGTCGCCGGCCAGCCGATGGGCGGCACCGTGTATGCCGTGGACGAAGTGCCCATCCATTTCCACGTCGATGCCGGCCGGCCGGCCGGGGGCATCGGCACCGTCCGCTGGCTTGCAGAGACGCCGAAACCTGTTGCAGGACATCTGGAGCACGAAGACAGAACCTACTACCAGCCCGATCAGCAGGCCTACGTCGTCCCCCCGGAATCTCCCCGAACGATCCGCCGAGTTGAGATCGTCAAGAGCGGGAAGGTCGTGAACACCTTCTCCCCCAACGCGCGAGAGTTGGAAGAGACCTTCTTCGACCGCATCCATGGCGACGCTTGGTATTGTCTGCGGGCGGACTCCTCCGACGGGCACGCCTACACCAATCCGGTATTCGTCAATCGCATCCATGGCCCGCCCGGTGCATGGCTCTGGACGCGCGGCAAAATCGCCGGAATGAGCTGTGATCGCAAGAAAAAGTCCTGGCGGATCGAGCTGTCCGCCGCCGGCGACCTCCGTTTCCGCCTGCCTGGCGAGACGATCTCCTGTACCATCGACGGCGAGCCCTCCACCTGCCGGGGCGATCCTCGCACCGACTTCGGCGAGTTGAAAATGGCCGCCGGTGCGAAGAAGATCGACATCTCATGGAACGGCGAGAACGCAAAGCCTTGAGCTTTCGGACGTGCAGGGCGTTTCTCGCCACAGGCCAGTTTTGCGGGGGCCACCAACCAAGGATCGTGAAAAAAAACGTTGGATCTTCTCATCACTCCCAAACGCATCCGTCGACCGCGACCGGACCCGTTCGGTGGCGGGCGAAAACGTACCTACACGGGGATTGCCTAGAATCCGGAGAGGCACCGGGCGAAGGCCGTCTCGCCGAACGCCTCAGGAGCAAGCAGTGCACGCCGTTCATTGGGTAGCTCTGGCATTGGCGTTCGAGGTGCTCGCGGCCGGCGCCGAAAGGCCGGCTTCGTCGGAACAAACGGTCCGTCTGGTTCATCTGAGCGACGTTCATGCCTCCCGGGCGGATCACAATCCAAAGCCACGTTTTCCCGGTGATCCCCTGGTGAACGATTTGGCTCATTCCCTGGAGATCCTCGATGGTGCCGTAGACTGGATCAACACGCGTCTGCGCCCGGCACTCGTCGTGATTACGGGAGACCTGGTCGACCGTGGCGACGATCTCGAGAGTCTCAAGGAGGTCAAGGCTCGCCTCGATCGTTTGACCTGCCCCTACTACCCGGTCATCGGGGACCACGATCGAAGGGCAACCTACGAAAAGGTCTTTCCGGGCAAGCTCGACTACGCTTTCGACCATCGCGGTTGGCACTTCGTTTGCCTGGACGCCAATTCTGGAAGCGTGGAGCAGGAGACGCTGCAATGGCTGGAGGGCGATCTGTCGACTAACAAGGGCCGGCCCTCCGTTGTCATGCTCCATCGCCCCTTGGCGTCCGACGTGCTCTCCGACTATCTCGCCAGGAAGCTGTACGGCGGCGTCAAGCTGACTCTGGAAAATGCCGCCCAGACCCGGAGCCTTCTGCAAAGCCACCCCGACGTTCGACTGGTGCTCTCCGGGCACACTCATCTTGCCAAAGAACAGCGGTTGGATGGTATTTGTTTCTCGACGGCCCCCGCGCTGGTCGTCGCACCGCACTGGGTCCGGGTGATGGAGCTTTCGGAAGAACGGATTACGTCGAAGCTGGTATCGGTCTTTCCCGCGATGCCCGGAGGCAAGCAAGAGGGGGAGGTCGAACAACAGGAACCGTAGCGAGGTGGCAAAAAGCATGACACGGACTCTCGCGATTTTCTCTGGTACCCGGTTCTCTGGGGGTGCTCGTATAAAATGATGTTGTGCGAATCGTAGGTTCTCGTTATGATCC
>CAZDHR010000250.1:0-10624 GCA_964505295.1 uncultured Planctomycetaceae bacterium | reverse complement strand
GCTGCGGTGCCACGACGGCGAGCACGTCGGGCTGGAGCGAGAACAGGGTGAACTCGCCGTACCGGCGCCGCCACATCCCCCCGGGCGCCGACGCATAACCCCGCTCGTCGCCCGGGCCCTCAATCCGTGCGTTCAACGGGCTCAACACCCCAAGCTCGCTCGTGGTCCCCGCGTAGCCGACGAACAGGTCGCGGATCCCCCGCCAGACGCCGTACTTGACCCAGTCGGCCGACGGCGGGTGGATCTCCCGCAGTCCCCAGAACACGCGCTGGCTGGGCAGCACGGCTTCCAGGGCGATCCCGTCGTCGGGTACCGGGGCGATTCGCGTCGCCTCGGCGGGACCGAGGCGCTGGCGGATGCGCTGGTAGTTTTCGTTGGAGAAGGGCGTGATCCGGGCGTCGATCACGACGCGCTCCCGGTTGTTGCCCAGGTCCTCGCGCTTCAGCCCGACCACGATCGGGTCCAGCCGTCGCCATCGCCAGCGGTACGACTCGCCGAACTGCCGATACTCGTCGGCCTCGGCGGAGCTCACCTGCGTGACCTCGACGTCGGGCACGGGGACGAACGCCCCGCGCCGGCCGCGGAGCGAATCGTGGACCCGGCCGTCGGCGAGCACGGCCCGGCTGCCGTCCGGACGGGCGCCGAACTCAGGGGGCAGAAACCCACCGCCCACCAGCTCTTCGATCGTCTCGCCCGGCTTGCCCTCGCTCGCCGAAGCCAACCGGGCCAACTCGACCAGCTCGACGTCGCCCATCGCCTGGGTCCGCCGGATCGTCTCCACCCGGTACTGCGGCCCGACCAGGTTCCGGAAAAACGCGTCGGAGAGGTAGACGAAGACCGTGTCGCCGCGTTCGGTGGGCATCACGCTGCGGGCGTAGCGGAACTCCTTCGCCGCCCCCAGCGATCCCTGGCCGGCTCCCGTTTCCAGGAAACGCTTCACGAGCGTCTTGGATCGAGTGGCGAAGTGGAGATCGCCGTCGGCCACGTAGTAGGAGTGCACCGACCCGTCGGGCGACGACAGGAACGAGACCTCGCGGCCGGCGATCGTGATCTTCTCCTCCGTGACGCCGTCGCCCTTGGCAAGCCGCTGCTGGCGCTGCCGGGCGAACTCGGCGGTCAGCATCACGTTGTTGCGGGCCTGGAAGAGCACGCCGTACGCCCCGCCCTCCTGGAAGAAGAAGTCGGTGCCGACGATGGCCACGTCGGCCACGCTTACGTCGCCCAGAAGCCGCGCCAGGACCGACATCTCCAGCACCAGCGACTCCTCCATGCGCCGTTTGACTTCGTAGTTCAAGCCCCGCAAGGCGATCAGGTTCGCAAGATCGTCGCGCCACTTGCCGAGCGTGTCCTGGAACCAGAGGAAGTTCGAGAAGCTGCCGAACCGGACGTAGAAGCACTCGGCCGGCACGCGCAGGGCCAGCGGCTCGACCGCGACGCCCTCCGGCGGGTCGGGCAGTTGGAGCTCCGCGACGGCGATCGGCTCCGGCAGCGGCTGGTCGGCCGGCTGCTCAAGCGACGCGCGGCCCAACATCCGGTCCCGCTGGAAGGCGACGCGCATCGATTCGGTGCCCATGAGAAGCCCCACCTCCTGCTCGAACCGGTCCTTTAGCCGCTCCCGAGGGCGCTCCTGCAAGCTGAGGCCGAGCCGGCGGGCGAGCATCGCCTGGAGGTAGTTCTCCAGTTGCCGCGGATAGTCGTCGCTCTGGACCAACTCAATCAGCGGGGGCCGGGTCGTGTACTCGTGCCACCAGCGGCTGAACAGTTGATCGTACGCGGCCGGATGGCTCCTCGGGGTGACCGTGAGGGTCTGGACGGGACGCGACTGGAGCGTCAACTGCAACGGCTCCGTGCCGCGGAACAGGAAGAAGATGGTCGCCCTGGGCGGCGGGTTGAGCAGGTCGCTCAGCATCCGTCCGATCGGCGTCTGCGTCTCGTCGAGCACCCCTCGCACTTCCCGGAGCACGGCCGCGCCCACCTCGGGGAAGTCGACGACGGGGTAGAACACGCGGCCATTGGCCTCGGTGAGCCCAAGCCCCGACAGGCCCAGGGGTTGCGGATGCACGTGCTTGGGGAGAACCACGTCCACGCGACCAACCCCGAACGGCTCGCCCGGCACCGCCTCGGCGCGAATCTGGGCGTGCACCGTGCCCGATACGCACAACAGGGCAGCCAGCAACAGGCCGATCAGGGGTCTCTTGTCAACCCGTAGTGTGAGTCCGGACATCGCTTGTTCTCCAACCGACGCGAGTAGGTTTGGGGAGGATGCACAGAGTTTGATTTTACGGAGGGTGGAACGTGCCGACCAGCCCCCCGGGTTCGGAAAGGGGGACGCACGATCCTCTCCGTTTCCCCGCGCCGGTTCGTTGGTCACTGGCTAGATTATGTTTGTCCATCCCAGCTTGGTAGTCCCGGGCCGAGCGAAGCTGCAACCCCCCGATCGGCAGGGAAGTGGCCTCGCTTGCCCATTTGATGGCACGTTTCCGGGCACAGGAGTGCGTCTCGCCGTCGCCTTGCCTTCTGCCGGCCAATACGAAAAGCCCTGCCCAACAAGAAAAAGGCCCGAAGCGGCGGAGGGCACCGCCGCCCGGGCCTTGTGGTTTCCGCGGTCTGCCGGCCGGCCTACTGGCTCACCGGCTTGACGCTCGTCTCCTTGGTCGGCACGAGCTTCTGGCAGGGGTACTTCTCTTGGTCGACTTCGACGCCGCGGGCACGGAGCGACTGGGCCAGGGCCAACTGGAACTCGTCCTCCGACGCCTCCAGGCCCTCGGCCAGGGCGTCGACGGCGGCCTGGCCGGGGATCCGTTCGACGCAGCAGCGGGCGTCCTCGCGGATGGCTTTGTTCTCCAGGACGTCGGGGATCTCGCGGATCGCGTCGATCGTCTTCTCGCCGCCGATCTCGGAGAGCATCCAAAGGACTTCGCGGCGGACCGAGTCGGGCGTCCCTTCCGCCAGGAGGTCGATCAGCTCGGTTTCCGCGTCCGCTTTGCCGTCGCCCTCGCCGGGGGCGCCGACCGTGCGAACGATTTTCCACATCGCCCGCTTCGCCGCCCGCGACACCTCCAGCTCGCCCTCGGCCACGATCTTGGCCAACGGCCCCAGCGCCGACGGTCCCACTTGTCCGGCCGCGAGCCAGGCCTTGGTCCGCACGTCCGGATCATCGCTCTTGATGCCCTTGAGCAGTGCATCGAGTGTCAGTTCGTCCATCTTCAAATCCCCTGTCTTCGAGGGTGGTTGTGTTCTTGAGTGATTGGTTGGTGTGACGGCTTGAACGTCTAGAGATGATACGGATGGCGCTGCGGTCGGCCCATCATGCGCTGGGCCTCTTCGTCGCCGACGATCTCCCATTTCTCCTCGTCCCAGTTGAGCTTGCGGCCGAGGATGTAGGCGAGGTTGCCCAGGATGCACAGGTTGGCCACGCCGGCGCCGAACTCGATGTCCATGATGCACTTCTTGCCCGTGCGGATGCCGACGAACCAGTCCTCCATGTGACCGGGGCTCTCGTAGACCTCCTTGGCACCGGCGGGCGGCTGCCAGTTGAGGACCTTGTTCTCGGCCCAGGTCCCGCCGTCGCCGCCCCAATGCATGCACTTGCCCTTGTCGCCGTGGTAGACGGCGCCGTAGCCGGGGCGGGTCAGCTTGCCGCCCGGCTCGTTGCCGGTCCGCTTATCGGGCGGAAAGCGGCGGGCGACTTCTTCCATCGGCATCTGGGTCCAGGTCATCACCCAGTCGGGGTTCTTGAACGTGTAGGTGACGTTCATCTCGACGGCGCTGTCCCACAAGCCCTGGTTCGGGGGCGTGCCGGTTGCCTCGACGGTGACGGGGCCCTGGGCGTCGGCGCCCATCCAGTACTTGGCACAGCTCATCACGTGGGCCCCGCGGTCGCGGATCTGCCCGCCGCCCGACTCCAAGAGCCAACGGAACACGCCGTGCAAATGCTTCTTGTTGTACGGTCGCCAGCGCAACGGGCCGAGCCAGAAATCCCAGTCGAGCTCGGGCGGAGGATCGCCGTCGGGGGTGTTGGTGTTATCGACCGGGCTGGGATAGTGGAAGCACTCGACGCGACTTACCTTGCCCACCACGCCGTTGGCCAGATAGCGGTGCATCAGGTAGGCTTCCGGCTGCGAGCGACCCTGCGAGCCGATCTGGCTGGCGATGCCCGCCTTCTTGGCCGCGGCCACCATCGCCTTGCTCTCCTCGATGGTGCAACAGGCCGGCTTCTCGCAGTAGATGTGCTTGCCGGACTCGGCCGAGTGGACGAAGTGCACGCCGTGCCAGTGGTCGGGCGTGCCGATCACCACGGCGTCGATGTCCTTGCGCTGGAGGATGTAGCGGTAGTCGCGGTAGACGGCGGCCCCGGGCACTTCCTTCGCCGCCCGTTGGAGCCGCTTCTCGTCGACGTCGCAGACCGCCACGCTCTCGCTCTCGCCCTTTTCCCGCAGCGGGCCCAATTCGCGATACAGCCCGCGGGCTCTTCCTCCCATTCCGATGTGGCCGACGGCGATCCGCTCGTTCGCTCCCTTTCGGCCCGGCGCCCCGAGGGCCGCCGAGGGAACGATCTGCGGGACGCCGATGGCCGCACCCGCCGCGGCCGCTGCGCCGGCCGTCTTCAGGAATGTGCGGCGGGGCACTTGTCTGTTTTGTTCTGCCATGTTGCCTGCCTTTCCGTGTACGGTAGACCACCGAAGTATCAGCACTTGACCGCGCCGACCGCGGTCGCCATTGCCACCCATAAAACTATCCGTGCAACGAAGTCCGTTCAAGGGCGCGAGGGACAAATGGACCTGATGGACAGGGGGACGCCCGCGATCAGACTACGCCCGGGTGGCGGGGTCCCGCGTAGCGGGCCCCCAGATCCGTGATTCTCGGGGGCTCGTTTCGCTCGACCCGGGCCACCCACGGACGATTCCCTACCCCGTCGTGAAACGCGCTCCGAGACCGACCGGGCGACCGCCTCCCGCGGGCGACGCCGAAACGATATGATGGATTCGTGCGTCGCCTCGTCGATGTGCGTTCCCCCTCAACGGGGGCACATCACGAACGGTTCGGCGGACCAGTGAAACGCGAGGTTGCAGGGCTAGGAAACTTGGGAGTTGTGGGGAACCCGGGGAAACCAGTTGGTCCAGGCTGCCCTTGCCAGCGTCAGAAAAAGCCGAAACTCAACCACTGCATGGCTACCCAGACCCGACCGCCGCTGGCCTCGTTTGCCGACTGGGTTCGGGCGACGGACCCCGCCGCCTCGCAGCACCTACCGCTTCTGGAACGGGCCGGCGAGCTGTTGGCCGGCGAGGAAGATGCTTCCCCGGACCGGCGGCGGAGCCTGGCCGCCAAGCTGGAAGCGTGGCGGTGCGGGCATCTCGACGAGCGGTTCGGAAGGCTCGCCCCGGAGGACCGTCGTCTGGCCGACGCCCTGGACCTGGCCGCGAACGAGCTTGCCGGAGGCGACCCCCCGGCGATCGAGATCGCCCCCCAATCGACCGACGCGTACGCCGAGCTGGTCGCGGGGAGGCGCGTGCGGGATCACGCTGTACCAAGAGACGTACCACGAAGCGCTGTACGCAATGTACCACCCGCAGGGCACGAAGGCGTCGTTCCACTGGCGGCTGGAGGGGATCGAGCGGGCGGCCGAGGCGGGCATCGCAGGCTTGGGGCTGGGCATCCTTCTCGGCCTGGCCGAGGGCGCGGGAAGACCTGCTGGCCCTGATGCGGCACGCCCTCTATCTGCGGGGCCGATTCCCGCACGCGCCGGCTGGCCTTCAGCCTGCCCCGAATCTACGAGGCCGTAGGGTGTGTGAAACGCACCATATCCCACGTGACGAAGACGCCATGCAGAAATCGGTGCGTTTCACACACCCTACCGCCTTCCCGGACGCCGAGTTAGTGCTTTCCACCCGGGAGCCCGCCCTGCTACGAAACCGCCTTGCCCGGATTTGCATCACCCAGATGAGCGCCGGCAGCCGCACCGTCCCTGGCGGGTACGAGGAGTCCCCCACCGACCGCCCCGGCGGCCAGCAGTTCCCCGTCTCCGACCACCGCTCGCCTGCCGAGGTCGCCGCGTGGCTGAAAGAGGCGGAAATCGAGCCCGTCTGGGAGATCCCCCAACCGCGCGGGGCCTGCTGACGCGGCGACCGGAGCGGCAAGGGGCTCCTCAAAGCCATGGCCGCCCGCATGTGGCCTCGCCGCTCCGAACGGGCTAGAATCATCCCCGTGATCTGTCAACCGCGAGCCCGTGGGTGACACGGACGTCTTGCCCGTGCTTTCTCGGACGCACCGGCGAGACGCCAATGGCACCCGACCCCCAAGGGAAGGTTTGGCACACTACCAGGAACCTCGAACCGGAGGACCGTCCGATGCGACTTCGTGCCTGCTGGATTGCGTGTGCGGCGGCGGTGTTCGTTGGCTCTCGGCCAGCGTCGGCCGGGGATCGGTTGTGGCTGGTCCGCGACGGCCAGGCCGCGGCGACGATCGTTCGGGGCGACGAGGACGACTTCGCCGCCGAGCGCCTCGCGCGGTGGCTGTTGGAGAAGTCGGGCGTGAAGATCGACGTCCGACCCGCGAGCGCCGAACGACCGACCGACGACGGGTGCGTCGTGCTCGTGGGAAGCGCCGCCTCCAACTCCGTGCTCCGGAAGACCGCCGTGGCGGTCGGGCTCTCGATCGATCCGGCGGAGCTGACCGACCAGGGATACGTGGCTCGACGTGTCCAACACGACGACCGCGACTGGCTGATTCTCGCCGGGGGCGGGCGCGATGGCGCGATCCATGCCGTCGTCGACCTGCTGAACTGGCACCTCCACTTCGCCGAGGGCGACGTGTGGCTCGACGCGCTCGACGCCCGGCAGGTCCCGCGTCTCCGCTATCGCTGGTTCTGGACCTGGGACAATCGGATGGACTGGGGCGCCCCCGGCAAGGCCGTGGTGCGAATGGGCGGCGGCGCGTACGAAAAGCCCGCCGAGGCGTTTCTCATCGACTACCGGCGGTGCGTCGACTACATGGCCGACCACAAGTTCAACGGCCTGATCATCTGGGGGCTGTTGCGCGACGACCACGGCGGCGTCGAGGCGGCCCGGGAGCTGTGCCGGTACGCGGCCCGGCGCGGAGTGCGCGTCCTCCCCGGCGTGGGCACCAGCGGCTACGCCGGTTACTATTATGAGGGCAATAACCCCTTCAATGCCGACACCTGGCTGAAGGAGCACCCGGAGCTGCGTTCGATCGACGGGCGGGGCAAGCCGCGCGTGGCCCCGTGCCCGTCGAAGAAGGCCAATCAGGACTGGCTCGACCGCGGGGCCGAGTGGCTCTTCGACACGTTGGAGGTCGGCGGGGTGAACCTGGAGATGGGCGACTTCTTCGTTTGCCACTGCGACGACTGCCGGCGTGCCCGGGCGGCGATCGACTCCGACGAGCCCGACTACTACAAAGACATGGCCATCTCCCACATGGTCACGCTCAAGACGATGCGCCGCCTCGCCCCGGAGGCCTGGCTCAGCTACGCGACGTACACCGGCTACACGGCCGAGATGATGGAGAAGCCGCCCAAGTTCCTGGCCATGATCCCGGACGACGCGATCTGCCAGTGGACGCTGACCGGCATGGCCCGGCGCTGGCCCGAGGACGTCCGCCCCATGGCCCGGCACAACATCGGCTACCTCCACTGGTGCAACCGGTCGACGCACACCGAGGACGACTTCTACGTGGAGCGGGTCCGGGCGATCTGCCGCCAGGCGGCCGCGGCCGGCTTCGAGGGGCTCGATACCTACGGCGAGCTCTCCGACGCCTTCCCCAACGCCGAGCTCTTCTATCTCGCCTGGGAAGCATTCCTCTGGGACCCGGAGATGACCGTCGAGCGGTTCGTCGACGAGCGACTGGGGCGTCTTTTCGGCGGACGCGAAGCCGCCCGTGCGATTCCCCGGATCATCCCGCTCGTCCGCACCGGCAAGGAGCGCACGAGCCCGGAAAACTGCCGCGAGGCCCGCCGGTTGGCCGAGTCGGCCCGGCAAGTCGCCTCGCCCGAGGGGCACGAGCGATGGGATCGGCTGATCGCGTACCTCGAGCGTCACGAGCGCGCGGCCGTGGCGGCCCTCGAGGAGCAACGCCGGCGCGAGGCGGCCGCCCGCGCGGGGCGAAAGATCGAGGTGGCGTCGGTCATGGCCGGCGACGAAGAGCGCGAGAAGGGCTGGCTCGCGGCGAAGGCGATCGACGGCAACGTCGCCGAGCCGGACGGCTACTGGCTCACCCAGCGGACCTCGCCCAAGCAGGCGTGGCTCGAGCTGGCGCTCGCCGAGCCCAGCAAGATCGATCGGGTGGTCATTTTCCATCAGCTCAACCCGGGCCACTACCGCAGCCTCGACTACACGGTCAGCGTTCGCGCAGACGGCCGATGGAAGCCGGTCGTAACGATCACCGACAACGACCAGGCCGGCTGGATCGCCCACCCGTTCGACCCCGTCCTGACCGACGCGGTGCGCCTCGACATCACCCGATCCGCCTACGGAAACCGCATGGGCGTCGGCGAGATCGAGCTGCGGCTGGTGGAAGAGGACCGCTGAGTCGTTGTCAGGAGAATCCTACACGGCGGCCGACGGGCCGGAACCCCGTACCTTGGAGTTGCCGCGCCACACTGACTTCGACGAGGAGTTGTCTCAAACCGGTTGACACGTTCCGCCGCCTGCGTTAACGTCATCTGCCAGACCGTGCCCAGATAGAATCCGTAGCCATATGAGACTCGCTGCGCGCACCCCATCTGCGGCCACGAGAGGACCAAGGCCAATGCGCACCACCCACACGTCGTCCCGTTCCGTCATCCCAATCTTCCTGTTCGCCTGTCTGGCCGTGCCGGCGTTGGCCGACGGTCCTTCGTGGCCCCAGTTCCACGGCCCCCATCAGGACAACAAGTCGCCGGACACGGGACTGCTCGACCAGTGGCCGGAAGGGGGCCCCGAGTTGATCTGGACGGCCAAAGGGCTGGGATACGGATACTCCAGCGTTTCCATCGCCGACGGCCGCATTTTTACCTCGGGCAACATCGACGACAAGACGGTGGTCACCGCTTTGGACGCCGGCGACGGACGCATCCTCTGGCAGACGCCCCATGGGAAGGCCTGGACGGATCCGTTTCCCGGCACCCGCGGAACGCCAACCGTCGACGGCCACCGGGTCTACAACGAAAGTCCCTTGGGTGAACTCATCTGTCTGGAAGCGGCCACCGGCAAGCGGATCTGGGGTCTGAATATCCTCGACGCCTTCGAGGGCGAGAACCTTTTTTGGGGGTTGTCCGAATCGGTGGTGATCGACGGCGATCGGCTCATCTGCTGCCCCGGCGGCAAGACCAGCGTCGTCGCCCTGGACAAGCTGACCGGCGACGTTATCTGGAAGGCCCCCAGCGTCGGCGAACCGCCCAGCTACGCCACCCTCACGCTGGCCGAGTATCAAGGGCTGAGGATGATCATCACCATGTCGCTGAAGTCGATGATCGGGGTGAACGCCGACACGGGCGAGCTCCTCTGGCAGGTCGAGTTTGCCACGTTGCACGACGAAAACGTCCTCCAGCCCGTCTATCACGACGGCCAGATCTTCGCGAGCGGCCTCAAAACGGGCTCCGTGAAATGGAAGATCAAGGTCGACGGCCGCACTGCGTCGCTGGAAGAAGTCTGGCGATCCGAAGAGATGGACAACCATCACGACCACGTCATCCTCCTGGACGGCTACCTCTACGGCTCGACTGCCATCCGCAATTCGGGAAAATGGGTCTGCCTCGACTGGGATACGGGCGAACTGCAATACGCCGAAAAGGGCGTGGGCAAGGGGACCCTCACCTACGCCGACGGGATGCTCTACACGCTCGGCGAACGCCTGGTCGTCGGCCTGGTCAAGCCGACCCCGACCGGTCATGAAGTCGTCAGCCGGTTCCGTCTTACACCTCAGGGCAAAGCACCTAGTTGGGCTCACCCGGTCGTCTTGGGAGGCAGGCTGTATTTGCGCCATGGAGTGATTCTGTACGTGTATGATGTGGCCCCGTAGGGCGAGCCGAGCCCAGCGAGTCCCACGCGGGGGCGTTGGGCCGGTGTGGCCGGGTGGGGTTGAGTCGCGATTTGACGTATTCGGATGCGTGAGGCCGTTAGACCGCGTGACGCGTTGAGGACGTGGTTGAGATGATGGCCTCCACCATCGTCCGGAAGCCTCTGGCAAGGGCTTCCCAACGCGCCCAATCTAACGAACCATTTTCGACACGGCCATTCGGCGTCAGACAGCCGCCCATTCGACTCCCGGCGTGGCCAACGAACGGCCCGAGGACCCGGGCTGTCCTTGTATCCGGGCTGCAACGCGAGCACAATACTCGTTCCTCGATGCGCACAATCCTGCTCCCGACCGGAGTCTCGCAGGTAGAGCAGCCGTGCGTTCTCACATGAGTCATCGCAAGACACGACGGGAGAAGTCATGAGTCATTCCAAGACACGACTGGCTAGAACTGTTGACCGACGGGGTTTCCTCAAGAAGGGCGTGACGGCGGTTGTCGGGTCTGCTGCGGCAGGTTCCGTTGTGTCTGCGGCGGGCGAGTCGCCAACCGATCCAGAGCGGGTCTGATCCCAGGTCGTGGCAGCAATGCTAGCAGTTTGGCTGGTGGTTTTCC
>CAZDHR010000249.1:0-10679 GCA_964505295.1 uncultured Planctomycetaceae bacterium | reverse complement strand
GGCCAACAGCAGGCAGCCGACCGCTTGGCCTCGCGCCCCTTCGGCGGTCCGCTCGATCCGACCCAGCCACACGATGGAGCCGGAATGCTCCGGGTTCTCCGGCAGCTCGATGCCCTGCTCGATCAGCCACTCCCTCCGGCCGAGCAACGTCGTTTCCCCGTTGCCGGTGGCCATGATCCCCTTGCCGCTGACCTCTTCGATTTGGTGCTCCGAGTCGTTCAGTCGCGCTTCGATCCCTGCCGACTCGGCGGCGCGGACGATCGCCCGCGAAGCCGGATGCCGGCTGGCGACGGCGCACGTGACCGCCCCGCGCAACAGGTCGTCCTCCTCGTGACCGTTCATCGGGCGTATCGACATGAGCTCGAGCCGGCCGAGGGTCAGCGTGCCGGTCTTGTCGAGGACGACGGTGTCGACGTCGGCGAGCGACTCGAGGAACCGGGTGTTCTTGATGAGGATGCCCAGTCGCGACGCGGCGGCCAAGGCGGCGATCATCGCGGTGGGGCCGGCCAGCACCAACGCCCCGGGGCAGCCGGTAATCAGCACGGCCACCGCGCGGGACATGTCGCGCGTGACGAACAGGACCACCCCGGCGATGGTCAGGATGATCGGCACGTAGTAGCCGGCGTAGCGCTCGATGAGCTTCAAGACGGGGGTCTTCGACTGCTCGGCTTCGCGCAAAAGGCCGACCACCCGGCCCAGGGCCGTCTGCGTGCCGGTCCGCGTCACGCGCACGCGGATCAAGCCCGTCAGGTTCACCGTGCCGGCGTAGACCGGGTCGCCCGGCGCGAGGTCCTCGGGCACCGACTCGCCGGTGACGGGCGACTGGTCAACGGCGGAGATTCCTTCGGAGATTTCGCCGTCGGCAGGGATCACGTCGCCGGGCCGCACGATCAACAGGTCGCCCTTCTTCAACTCGGAGGGCTCGACTTCGCGCTCACCGTCGGCCGTGAGCAGGTGGGCTGTGTGCTCGTGCAGGGTGCGCAAGCCTTCGATGGCGGCCTGGGCCCCAAGGATGCTTCGCTCTTCCAGGAAATGGCCGATGGCCATGATCACGGGGATCAAGGTGGCGGTGACGAAGTTGCCGTTGGCCAACGCCGCCAAGGTGGCCAGGGTGACAAGCTGGTCAATGATCGTGTGGGGGTCCTGGCTTAACAGCCCGAACAGGGCATGCCAGAAGATGGGGATCGCCACGACCAGCGCGGCCACGGCCATGATCAAGTCGGCGATGTTGGCCAGCTCGGGCGGGCCGAAGTGCTTCTCGATCAGGCCCACGCACAAGAGGCCCGTGGCCAGCATGGCCGAGCCGAGCTGGATCACAATCCTCGTTCGCTCGGCGACCGTCAGGGGGACGTCCAGCGATCGGGTGAGTTGTGCAGAGGCAGGGGCGGCAAGTTCGCTCACAGCGGGCTCTCCCCGTTTTCACGAATGATCACCCGGGTCCCGGGCGAAACGAAAAGGTGTTTCTTGACGTTTCCCAGCACTTGCTCGATGGTTTCCTGGTAGATTCGCTGCCACACGAGGCCGGGGTTCTTCTGGTACTGCTCGTAGAGCTGCTCGAATTCCGACACATCGGCGTTGGCCCTGGCCACGAGCGTGTCCTTGTAGGCCTTGGCCTCCTGTTCCATGCTGTTCTTATTGGCCTTGGCGCCGGGGATCTCCCGGTTGGCGAAGGCGAGTGCCTGCTGCCGGACGGTCTGCTTGGCGATTTTCGCGCTCTGGACCCGTGCGAACTCGGCAATCACGTGACGGGGGGGATGGGTCTGTTGAAACTCCAAAGCGGAGATCGTCATTCCGCAGCCCCGCGACGGGCCACGGGCGGCGAGGGCATCAAGCCGCTGTTGGGCATGTTGCCAGACGGCCTGGGCGAGCTGCTCCTCGGTGGTCGCTTCCGCGTCCGGGTCGGATCGCTGCAATCGCAGCGCGTCGTCCATGGTCCAACCGGCCACCGTCTGCCCGAGCGCCGCGAGCACCACGTCGCGCAACAACGCCTCGCGGTCCTTCTTGTCGATCCAAAGCTCGAACGCAATCGGGTCGGTGACCTTATACTTCACCGCCAGCTTGGCCTGGAGGATGTTGTGATCGCCCGTCAGACAGTAGCCCTCCAGCACCGGATCGATCGTGTCGGTCGTGGCCGTGTCGGTGAGCTCCTTCCAGACCTCATCGATGACGACCTCTTCCTCCTTCTCTCGGCCGGCGACCGTTTTGACTTCGTCGATCGGGAAAGGCAAGGCCAAGAGGAGCCCCGGCTGCCTGACCTGTTCGCCCGGGCTGCCCCCCTGCAACTCCCCGAACCGCAACAGGAGTCCGACCGAGTCGGGCTCGATCTTGGTGATGCCGGAGAACAAGAACAGCACCAGAAGGATGACGACGACCCAGCGGAACATCCGCAGGCCGGCCTCCAGCCCCTGGAAAACCACGTCGGCCGTCTTTCGCTTCCGCGTCATGACGTGCCCTCCGACGCGTGGGAGGGGGCGGCGGACGTTCGACCCGTTGGCGGCGCCACGTCGGCCGGGGGCTGAGCGCCGGGCCCGCGGGCCGCTTCCGGGGTTTCGGGCGGTTCGGTGAGGATCTTGAAGATGCTCTGATCGGTCCGCAGAATCAGCGTAGCCTTGTCGCCAAGCGTTCGCTCGATGGTCTTGAGCTGGCGCCAGAAGTTGAAGAACTCGGGATCCATGCTTTGGGCCACTTCATAGATCTTGGCCGCTTCGCTCTCTGCCTGGCCGCGAATCTTGCCCGCCTCCTCGCGCCCTGCCCGGAGAATCTGCTCGCGCTGGACCGTGGCGTCGGCCCGAATCGCGTCGGCTTCCCGGTCGCCCTCAGCGCGGAGCTTGGTGGCCTCGGCGATCCGCTCCGCCCTCATCTGCTCCAGCACCGCGCGGATGTTCTCTTCGGGATAGGCGACTCGCTTCACGCCGACCTGCTCGACGTTGATGCCGAACTTCTCGCGGGCCTCCTTCGACACGTCGGCGAGCATCGACTGCTCGATCACGTCGGTCTTGATCTGCTGGCGATCGGTGGAGACCAACGACGACAGCTCGTACTGGCCCATGTACTGGTTCTTCGAGTGCACGACGATGCCGTTGAGCTTCTCTTCGGCCGCCTCCCGATTGCCCACCGACTGGATGAACAGAAGCGGGTCTTCCACGTGCCACGCGACGTAGGTGAGCAGCACGACGTTGCGGCGATCGCGCGTGAAGGTGGCCGTGTAGGGCGTGTTGTGCACCCGCCAGCGGACGTCGACCTGGCGGGCCTGCTCGATCGGCCAGGGCCACTTCCAGTACAACCCGGCTTCGTGCACGGGGCGGACCGGCTTGCCGAAACGGGTGACTACCGCCTTGTAGCCCTCCGAAACCTGGAAGCACATGCTGTAGGCAATCAACAGCCCGACGATTACCGTGGCCAGAACCACGCGGAACAAGAGCCGCCAGATCGGCAACCGCTCCGTGTCGCGATCCTGGGCGTGACGGTCAGATTGGCTCATGCTAGGGAGCTCCACTCGGGAAGATGTTCAAGGCCTGCGCGTTGGGGCGCATGTCGATATAGACCTCTTCGTCGACGACGATCAGCGGCTTGTCGGCCAGAGCGTCTTCGTGGGTTTCAAACCAAAGTCTCTGCTTGAATGCCTCCGGGGCGGCCGTGTAGGCCTCGCTCAGCGCCAGCGCTTCCTCCGAGTCTTCGTAGGCCTTGCCCACCCGTTCCGCCTGGTACACCGTCATCTTGGCCACCGCGGAGTAGCTCTCCATTTCGGCCATCTCGATCGCGACGTCGCGTGCGCCCTTGGCCGCAATCTGCTGACGATCGGCGTCGATCTCGGCACTGATCACGTCGAGGTAGTCGCTGGCCGCTTCGATGGGAGGGTGCATGACCACCAAGGCCACGTCGATCACGTCGATGCCCAGGCGGTTCTCGTCCGAGTATTCGCGCAGCGACGCTTTGACCTGATTGACAAACTCCGCCCGGTTCGCCGAAAGGACCTGTTCGAGCGTGGCCGAACGGGTTTGCTCCATCAGGGCGCGATGGGCGTAGGCGTCCAGCGCCGTTTCGACCGCCGCCCGCCCGGACCTCGCTTGGGGGCCGTCATTCGGGCTGTCGGCGAACCGGTAGACGTACTGGAGGAACCCCTCTTTGTCCTCGCGGATCTTGTAATAGACCAGCGCGTTGACGGCGACCACCTCCGCATCGTTGCCCAGCACCATCGCGAACTCCTCCTCCGCGTGGACCTTCGTCCAGAGGTAGGCTCGCTGATGACCCGCGCGGGGCACGAACCCGATCGGCATGGCGAAGACTTTCTTCACCGGATAGTGGCGCACGCGGCCGAACGGCCACGGGAACTTCAAGTGCAGCCCGGGCGGCAACGGGTCGTCGCTGACCGTGCCGAGGTTCCACGGAAGCTCGCCGCGAATCCGACCGAAGCTCTCGCGGATCCCCAGCTCGTCGACCGCCACGATCGACAGGCACGTGATGCCCCAGAACAGAAGCACCACGGCCACCAGCGACGGCAACGCCGCCGCCCGCACAAACCGGATCGCCCAGGAGGAGCGAAAGCTGACCCCGAATCGCGCCTCGATCGTCTCGAACAGGCTGGCGATCGGGTTGCCGCGCAAGAAAACCGCCTCGCGAAGCAACAAATGCACCGGCGAGGCGAATCCCTCGTCGACCCAGTCGCGGCGGAGCCAGGCCAGCGTCACGCGAATGAGCTGTTCGACGACGACGGCCAGCGTCCAGACGAGCAGGACCCGGGCGACCCAGATCTCCGGCGGCGACCAGGGCTCGCCGCTAGCGGAGAAAGCGTTCTTCGGCCAGATCAGCGTCCCCAGAATCCCGGCGGCCACCAGCAGCGTGGTCCACTGCAAATCGCGGAAGCCGAGCATCAGCGACGGGCCTTCCGGCAGCTCGTCGCGGCCCAGACCCTCGAAGGCCCGGGATAGGACGAGCCAGAGGCAGCAGGCAACCAGGCAGATGACCGACGCCGCGGCGATGTCGTTCTCCGGCAGCACGCCCGCCTCGCGGCCCGACTGCGTCCAGAGCGCGAACAGGGCCAAAAAGCCGACCAGCACGGTCGCCGGGATCGCCAACACGGCGAAGTGGATCATGCGCGCGTGTTGCGCGTCCTGGAGCGTGACGCCGACCCCTTCCTCCTCGACTTCGTCCCAATCGCGCGAGCCGTGCGCCTCGTACGACTCCCATTCGTAGGCTTCCGCAACCCTTCGGCGGATGCGGAACGCGTGGAGCGAGAGCCAAGCGGAAAGGGCGACCAGTGCACCCTCCAACGCCAACGCCTTGAGTACGAGTGCGCCGGCCGGGCGGGCGCGCATCCCGTACGCACCCGCCACGATCACCCCGATGCTGACGAGAAACGCGGCGCCGAACACCAGACCCTTGTGTCCGCTGCCGGCTTCACGTACTTTGCGTTCGGCACCCTCCGGCAGGGCAGGATCCTTGCTCTCAGTCATGGTCAGTCAGGGGAATCCAGGTCAGGAATGAATCTGGTAGGAGTACGCTTGCGGCGAACGTACGGCGATCACACGATGCTCTTACGGGTGGATCGACGAATGGGTTCGGCTGGCTTTGGAAAAGTACGCCCGGATTCCCGCACCGGCACAACCTGCACAACGAGATGGCGGGAATCGGGGAGGGTTAGAAGCGGGTTCGGCGCGCACCTTCATCGCGAACCCGCACACCCGGGTCGATGAGTGGTGCCACGGCACCATACCCCGGACCGGTTGGCTCGTGCGCGCCTCGGGCTGCCGCGCGTCCGGCGGCCGATTCCATCAAGGGGCGGACACTCTGGATACATTCACACCGAACACTTTCCCACCAAACGCGACCGCGGAGCCCCGGCAAGCCGATCCCGCCGGCGACCAACTCAAGCGCCCCGATGGGGCACCCAACGAGCGGTCGGGTGGGTTGCCCAGCCGGCAGGCCCTGCCCAAGTCGAGCGTCCGTCCGGGACAGTCAACGGGACAGAAGGCCTTAGTTAATTATCCAACACGATCTAGTCTACCGCAAGTCGCACGACGGACAACCGACGGCTTTCCACCCGGACAGGGGGGCGCGCCGCGCAATCAAGGCGGTTCCACCGCCGTTGCGCGGCGGCCCGCACGGCGGGCGATTGTCCGGTAGCGGGGGAGACCGACCGCGGGAAACCGTGGGAAATCCGCTGCCCGGGGGTATACTGGGGCCGGATTCGGTCGGGAGGTCGCGGCTGGGCCGGTTATGTCGGTCGCGCCCCGGGACGGCTCGGAGCGCACGCCGCGGAGCGGCAAGCCTCCGGCTCGGCCACGCCTGAGTCGGGACCTTCCGGAATCACCTGCCCGGATGTTTGCCCGTAACCCCGAGGAGATCGAAATGCGACGTCGCGACGCCCTCAAGCTGTTGGGAACGGCCGTCTGCGCTTCGGCGACGGCCCCTGCTTCCGCAGGCCGGACGAAACCGAAATCCAAGGGCCTGCCATGGAAGACGGCCATCGGCCTGAATGGCTTTGCTTCCGCGTCCCGAAAGTACGAGAAGACCTTCCCGATCTGGGAGGTGCTCGACTTTGCCTCCCAGGAGGGATTCGACGGGGTCGAGTTGGTGGGCCATTGGCCGATGGGCGGCTATCCCAAGGCCGAGGAGAAGACGCGCATCGCGGCCCTGCGCCGGCTGTACGACGCCTTCGGGCTGCGGGTCTTCTCCATCCAGACGGGCGCCGGCGGGGCGTTCGCGCCCGACGAGGCGGCAAGGCGGCGTTGGCGGGAGCAGTTCCGCGACCAGGCCCGACTGGCCAAGGCCGTCGGGGCCGACTGCATCGGCATGTGGCCGGGCGGGCCGCTGCGGGGCCAGACGATCGACCAGGCGATCGAGCGCTTGTCGGCGTCGTTCCGGGAGGCGGGCAAGATCGCGGCCGATCTGGGGCTTCTGGCCGCCTTCGAGATCGAGCCGCCGTTCGTGTTCAACACCGAAGACCATCTGCGGCGAATCCTCGCCCAAACCGACCACCCCGCCGTCAAAGCGATCTACGATCCCAGCCACTTCGACCTGATGGGCGACTCGACCGGGCGCCCCCACGAGATGCTCGCGCGGATCGGCGTCGAGAACATCGGCTACATCCACCTGACCGACACCGACGGCACGCTGCGCGACGGCGGCACCTCCAAACACCTCGCCTGCGGCGACGGCCACGCCCACGTCGACGCCTCCCTGGCCGCTCTGCTCGAAGGCGGCTTCCAAGGCTGGGTGATGATCGACGCCTGGGAGATCCCCGACCCGTACGACGCCTGTGCGAAGGGCAAGCGGGCGATCGAGAAGGCATTGGGGGAGTAGGGAGTAGGGAGTAGGGAGTGGGGAGTGGGGAGTGGGGAGTGGGGAACTCCGCCCTCGTTCCCAGGCTCTGCCTGGGAACGCACTGTTCTGGCAGGCTTTGCCTGCCGTGGTTTCGGTCATGTCCGCCGCCGCTCACGCGATGCTTGTCGCAAGGCAGAGCCTCGCGGAAGGGCGTTCCCAGGCAGAGCCTGGGAACAAGTGATCCCCTTTTCCCACTCCCCACTCCCCACTCCCTACTCCCCACTTGCACCCCCGTAACCGCCCTTGCCCACGTTCGGGTCTTGCGGCAGCGTACGGGGGTAGGGGGGGTTACTTCGGCGGGGTAGGGGTTGGCGGTAGCTGGCGACCCAGGCTTCACGCTCCTCCTCGGTGGCATAGTAGCGGAGCCAGACGACGGGATCGCCGTCGGTGTAAGAGCAGTCCCAGTGGAGATAGTTGGTGCCCAGGTCGATCTTCTTCTCGCGCGACGGGAGGATGTCGCGGTAGACCAGGCAGTAGAGCTCGCGGTCGGAGAGGTGGTCGGTAAAGTCCAGGACGATCCGCTTCTCATAGAGCTTATGGATCACGTCCCAGAGGATCGTATGGAGATCCTGGTCGCCGAGCGTGACCGGACGGGGCGGTCGCAACTCCGGGTCGAACCAGCGGTAGATCGGCAGGATGGGGGCCGTTTCCCAGGCCAGCATCGACGCCAGGAATTCGTTCTCCACGGTCAAGGGTAAGTGCTGAAGCCGGATGCGGCTGATCGACTCGTCGTAGTACGGCTCCAACTCGTCGCGGAGTTCTGCGTTGCGCAACAGCTCTTCTACCTCTTCCGGTCGCGGATGGCGAGAATCGACCATAAGAAACAAGACCTTTGTCGGCGACCCAACCCGGATGAACGCGTCTACTTCGGCCCCATCAAGCCCCATAATCTTCGACTTTACCAACAATCCAAAACCGTTCAAGGATCGGCGGCACGATTCCTGCTCCGGCGGACCGAATTTCGGCCCGTTGGGCCCCAGAAACCGCACGACCGCGCAAGTCCCGCCGGGCCAGGCAGCAGAACCGGACCGCGCCGGGGTGGGTGCGGGTGCCTGTTGGGGGCGAAGCCGCAAGCGGCCACCTCGACTCGCCACGGCCGACCCCAACTCTTAACTCGCTACTCGCCACTACAGATAGACGCGCCGGTTGTAGACGTACCACTCGACCAAGAGCACGGCCAGGCCGGCCAGCAGGAGCCACTTCCAGAGCTCTCGCCGGGTGGTCTCGGCGGAGGCGGTTTGGGCGGCGACGGGCGTGCCGCGGCCGATTTGGACCTCGGGGCTGGGTCGGATGTCGCTCTCCGGGCCGTCAAACAGGTTCACGGCGAAGCGCTCGATCCGGTTCTCGCCCGAGCGGACCTCGTAGACGCCCAGCTCCGACGTGCCGGCGAACTGGAACCTGCCCGGCGAGGTCTCCTTCAGCTCGATCGTCTCCCCGCTCGGGGTACGGACCTCCAGCGGCGTGCCCGGCACGGGGCTCTCCAGGCCGACCGGCTGTCCCGGCTTCACCGTGGCCCCATCCCTGGCCGTCCCGGTACCCCCGAGGTAGTGCACGAAGTTGAGCACGAAGACGGGGAAGCTCTCCCGGATCGGCCAGTTGGTGCCGATGAACGTCTCGGTGGAGCCGTCGGCGGCGACCTCCTCGCCGAGGAACACGAACCCCATGACCGCGTCCTCGAAACCCTCCCGCGGGGCGATCACGAAGACGTGTGCATCGTGCGAGGCCTTGTCCGCGCCGATCCATTGGATGTCGATCAGCCAGGTGCCGCCGGGGGGCACTTCCAGCGGCGTGGGGTGGTACAGGGTGACGTCGCCCATGTCGATCCACTGCATGAGCGGATGAGTGGACTTTGTGTCGATGATCGTCACGGCAGAGGTGATCTTGGGGCCCGCCCTCCAAACGCCCGCCCGCGGTGCCTCCTTTTCTTGGCGATCCTGTTCGGGAGGCTTTTCCTCGGCACGCTCCTCCGCTTCCTCCCCGGCTTGCTCGCCCGCTCTCCCCGGTGGAAGGGCTCCCATGAACAGCGTGTTGGCCTGCGGCATGACTTGGGGCTTCGCGCGGTCGAAGACCACCAGGTCGTATGCCCCCGCGGCCGCCAGTTGCTGATACTCCTCTTGGTCGAGGAACTCGGGGGACTCGAAGGTCACGTCGGCGAGCTCCCGGACCGCCTCGGTCCCGAAGGCGATCTCCAGCGCCTCGTTGTCGGGCGTGACCACGAGCACCTTGGATCGCCGGGGAGGATTGACCACGGCCCAGGCCACGTCGTCGCACGCGAGGTCGTCGCGCGTCGCAATGCGGAGCTGGAGCACACCCGTGTCGACCACCGTCAGGTCGAACGCCACGCGCTGCGTCTCGCCGGCGGGGATCTGGACCAGGTCGGAGTCGACCACCCGGCCGTTCAAAAGCAGGTCAACCGAGACGGAGGCCCCCTGTCGTCCAAAATTCCCCAACCGGGCGAACGCCTGCAACGCCGTTCGGTCGGCGAGGTGCCGGCGCACGCTGAACGCCAGGATGCCCACGTTTTCGGCCTCCTCGGAGCCGACCGGCATGTAGACGGGGTCGAGGTTCCCCAGCCGGAAGTCGGAGACCTCGGCGAACTTCCCGTCGCTGAAGATGTAGAGCGTGGCGGGCATCGGGTCGGCCACCTGGACGTCGCTGGCGTCTTCGGAGCTGCGCCCCGGGTTGGCCAGCCCGGCGGCGTACTTCAGGGCCTCGGCCAGCGACGTGGGACGCGCGGTCGGCTCGATTCCCTCGAGGCTTTGGCGGAGCTGGCGCCGGTTGCGCGTGAACATCTGCTCGATCTGGGGGGAGTTGGAGAAGCTGATGATCATCCCGGCGTCGCGGGAGCTCAACTGGCCGACCAGCTCGCCGGCCTGGCGTTTGGCTTCCTCCAGTCGCGACGGGCCCGTGTCGGTCGCCTGCATGCTGGCCGAGTTGTCGACCAGGAGGATGAAGCGGTCGCCGGAGACCTTGGCCCCGCGCCACCCCGGGCGCAGCACGGCCAGCATCGCCAGGAAGATCAGCAGGAGCTGGAGGAACAGGAGCAGGTTCCGGCGTAGTCGCTGCCAGATGGCGTTGACGTGCAGGTCCTCGATCGACCGGTGCCACAGGTACGTGCTGGGCACCTCCAGCGGCCGGCGCTTCAGCTTCAAGAAGTAGAGGAAGATGATCGCCGGGGGCACCGCCGCCAGGATCACCCACTGCCACCAGGAAAGCATGTTGACCAACTGCGGCAGCCACCCCAACTGGGCGAACAAGTGGTCCGGTTCAGGCAACATCAGCGCACCAATCCTCATTCTCGGGGCTGAAAAGGGGACGTAGCTCTTTTGTGCGAAGCACCCTTCGGGCCGTTCCGG
>CAZDHR010000248.1:0-10696 GCA_964505295.1 uncultured Planctomycetaceae bacterium | reverse complement strand
CGGTCACCCAAGCGCCCGAGAAGGGCAAGGCCAACAAGGCCCTGATCGCCGTGCTCAGCGAGGGCCTCTCGCTCAAGAAATCCCAGATCGAGCTGATCTCCGGAGCCACCTCGCCGCAGAAGCGATTTCTGATACGCGACGTGACCACCGACCAGCTTCAGGATCGCATCGAGCGCGCATCCGGCGGGTGAGAGCGTGTCGTCCCTTGAACCGTGCCGCCGGTTGTGCATAACCTGCATAACACACGGTCAACGTCGGGCCGTCGCCCCCCTCTTTTGCACTTTCTCCCGGGAGCCAGTCATGCGAGCGCCGAACAACGCACAACCAACCGCGAAGGCATCACGACGCGACTTCCAACGGGAAAACGTGACAGCCACCAAATTTGGGCAATCCAGGAACTCTACTAGGCATCAAACTCTCCATCTTATCGAGATTTGGTGGCTGTCACCTTTTTTTCCCCGCCCTGCACCGGTTGCAACGGTCACCGATTCACGCGGAGCAACGGTTCCCTGCTCGTTGACTCTTGCCATGCACCTGAGTATTGTGATTGCATGGGGCGGTCGCTATCCGCTCCATCACACAGTACGAGCTGGAAGACGACATTTGCAAAGGACATACGATGAGAAAGACGGCATTTATCCTGACAGCCTGGTGCCTGGTCGCGATCACCGCGGGTGCCGATGCCGCAGAGAAACCCAACATCGTCTTCATTTTGGCGGACGACCTGGGATTCTCGGACCTGGGGTGTTATGGCGGCGAGATCGCGACGCCGAACCTGGACAGGCTGGCGGCCGGGGGCTTGCGGTTCACGCAGTTCTACAACACGGCCCGGTGCTGGCCGACGCGGGGGGCGCTGTTGACCGGCTATTATGCCCAGCAGGTCCATCGCGACGCCCTGCCCGGCTTGGGCGGCGGGGGACGTGGCGTCCGACAGAACTGGGCGCGGCTGCTTCCCGACTTTCTTAAGCCTTGCGGCTATCGCAGCTATCACAGTGGCAAGTGGCACATCGACGGCAAGGTGCTCGACGGCGGATTCGACCATTCGCTGGACATGAGGAATCAGGGGAACTACTTCACCGCGAAAGGCAATTCACTCGACGACGTCCGCGTGACGCCGGCTGCCGATGAGTCGGGCTACTACGCCACGATCGCCACGGTCGACCATGCCATCGGCTGCCTGCGGGAACACGCGAAAGAATACGCCGAGCGTCCTTTCTTTCACTACGTGGCGTTCATCGCGCCGCACTTTCCGTTGCACGCGTTGCCCGAGGACATCGCCCGCTACCGAGACAAGTATCTCGACGGTTGGGACACGATGCGCGAGCGGCGGTTTGCCCGCCAGCAGGAAATGAAGCTGCTCGACACGCCGCTGTCGCAACTGGAGCCCGACGTGGGGCCGCCCTATCATTTCCCCGACGCGTTGCAAAAGCTCGGGCCGGGCGAGGTCAATCGCCCGCTGCCGTGGAAGGAGCTGACCGACGGGCAGCGCCGGTTTCAGGCGACGAAGATGGCGATCCACGCGGCCATGGTCGACCGGATCGACCGTGAGATCGGCCGTCTGCTTGAGCAGCTCAAGGCCATGGGCGTCTACGAGAACACGCTCATCTTCTTCGCGTCGGACAACGGGGCCAGCGCGGAAATCATGGTGCGTCACGGCGGCCATGATCCGCAGGCTGCTCCCGGCAGCGCGGCCACATATCTCTGCCTGGGCCCCGGGTTCTCCAGCCTGTCGAACACGCCGTTCCGCCGCCATAAGACCTGGGTCCACGAGGGGGGCATCAGCACCCCGCTCGTCGTCCACTGGCCGGCCGGCATCCAGGCTCGCGGTGAACTGAGGCATACGCCGGCGCACGTGATCGACATCGTCCCCACGATTCTGGACGTCGTCGGCATTGAGAAGCCGGCCGAATGGGACGGCGAACCGATCCCGCCAGCGCCGGGCCGGAGTCTCGTCCCGGCGTTCCACCGCGACGTCACGATCGACCGCGACTTCCTGTGGTGGCTTCATGAGGGGAACCGGGCGATTCGGGTCGGCGACTGGAAGCTGGTCGCGGCCAAGAATGATCCCTGGGAACTATACGACCTCCGTAACGACCGGGCGGAATCCCATAACCTGGCCCGGGAGCGACGCGAAAAAGCGCAGGAGCTCGAAGCCCTGTGGAACCGCCAGCTTGAGGCCATGAGTCGCCTGGCCGCCAAGACCGCGCCCCCGCCGAATCAGAAAAAGCGGGGCGCGAAACGCAAGCCCCGGGCGAAATAGGGCCCACGCAGGAATAATGTCAGACCTCCTGGCATAGCCCCTGCATCACATGACATGTTCCGGGGCCTGAACAGCCAGACGGAGGCGTAGATGGGTGCCGGGGCGACGAGTTTCTTCGCGCGAGCAGGTGTTCGACCTTCGTCTCGGCCGGGTGAAGTTGCTCGCGGAGCCCGGCGTGCGCGATCTTGAACCCCCGCATCGTCGGTCGCGCCGCCTCGGCGTTGGCTTCGGCTTCTTCTCCCAGTTCGCTCCGGAGCCGCTTGACCTCCGCCCGGGCCTCTTTCACTGGCCGCGTGAGTCGGAGCCACTGGGGATTGCGGCAGTCGGTCGTTTCCGGCACGTCCTCCGCCCCCTATTCCACCAGAGCGTCCAAGGCAAACTCTTCGGCCATGTACTTGAAGTCATTCTCTTGACGCCAACGAGCAGACCTCGGCGGGCAAAACCGTTTCCGCCGGCACATCGTCGCGGCTT
Organism: uncultured Planctomycetaceae bacterium; assembly: GCA_964505295.1. Classification (GTDB taxonomy): domain Bacteria; phylum Planctomycetota; class Planctomycetia; order Pirellulales; family Thermoguttaceae; genus DATKZH01. The sequence goes on along the minus strand of CAZDHR010000248.1, from coordinate 7,965 downwards.
TCCACCGCGGCCGGCAGCAAGCCGCCGCCGGACATCGACTCATTCCTACCGTGGAACCTCAGAGACGAACGTCGGTCCCAACGGGCCAATCGGGTTTCGCCGGTCGAACCGATCGACAGTTCGTAACGCCCACCCGAGGCCCCTCAAGAGCGCCGCCTGCGACCCTCCACACTACTGCTGTCAACATCTTTCTTGGGAGCAAAACCCGGGGAAAACGTGAATGGCCGCGATTTCAGGGGCCAGGAGCGAAGCGTTGCCAACGTCTTGTCGCCCAACAACGCCGCGGATAACTCGTTTCTCCACAAATACTTGCGTATTCCGAAGAGTAACCATTCGTCCAACCCGTCAGAGCGAACTCCCCTGGTTCCCAAGCTCCAGCTTGGGAACCTCGCGATTCGGGGCGACCAACGGGCAAACGTCAGTTCCCAAGCTGGAGCTTGGGAACCAGGGCGCGGGAACAGACGGGTTGGGCGAATGCTTACCCGGCAGGTACCTTAAGTCCAAAATTCGGCAGGGTTTAGGAGAAGTCGGGGCGGCCAGATTCGAACTGGCGACTTCCTGCTCCCAAAGCAGGCGCGCTATCCAGGCTGCGCCACGCCCCGATGGGTTGGTCGGCCGGGAAGCTTGGCGAGCGCCTTGGTCCCCGCCGTGGCTCGAATCATCCTACCAGTGAGAGACCGTCGAGGCAATCGCCGGGGGAACTCAAGCGGCGACGGTGCCGGCGGGACACTGTATATCTGTATATTACCGCGGTGTCGTACTGCGTCAGCCGACCTGACCGTGGGCGTACGATGGGCCGGGCCCGCCGATGTGCTGCCGGAGTCGCTCGAATTCCTCGTGGCTGGCGAAATGGATTACCACCTTGCCTCGGCCCCGGCTGGTGTGGGTGATCTTCACCTTGGTGCCCAGGGCGATTCGGAGTTCCTGTTCCAGGGCAGCGATGTGCTCGCTCTTAAGGCGTTGCGGACGGGAAGTGGTGCCGTCGCATCCCACCACGGCCAGCGGCTCGGCATCGGCCTGTTCGATCGTCTCTTGGACCAGGGCCTCGGTCCGGCGCACGCTGAGCCCTTCCTGCTGGATCCGGGCGCAGAACTCCACCTGCTCCCGCTCGTCGCCCAACGGCAGCAGGGCCCGGGCGTGGCCCGGGGTGATCTTGCCCTGACGGATCGCCTCTTGGACCGATTCGGGCAGTTCCAAGAGCCGGATCAGGTTGGCGATCGTGGAGCGGTCGAGCTTGAGTCGGGCGGCCAGCTCCTCCTGCGTCCCTCCGTACCGTTCCAGATATCGCTGGAACGACGACGCCTTCTCCAACGCGTTGAGGTCTTTGCGGTGCAGGTTCTCGACGATCGCCAATTCGGCCAGCTCGCGGTCATCGGCCTCGACGATGTGGACGGGCACCTCGGTCCAGCCGGCCTTCGCCGCCGCCTGGAGACGACGCTCCCCGGCGATCAACTGATATCGATCGTCCACCCGGCGGACAACGAGCGGCTGGAGCAGCCCATGGGCGCGGAGGCTGTCGGAGAGGGATGCGAGCTTGATCGGATCGAAGTCCTCGCGCGGTTGGAAGGGATTCCTCTCGATCCGCCGGATGTCGACCCGAATCGACCCTATCTCGCCGGCCCGTCCGTCAGGCGGCGCCTGCTCTTGCTCCCCAGCGACGGGCGGCTCGGGGGCCGGTTGACTGGCCAGTGGCGGGGCGCCGGGCGGCGGACTCGGTTCGGACCCGGCGCCCTCGTCCGGCTCGGCGGCCAACCGATCGGGCTCGACGGGCACCTGATCCGGCGCTTCCGGAGCAACCTCCTGCGGACGCGAGTGATCTCCGTCGAGCGAGTGGTCCCGGCTCTCAGCGGGCTCGGCGACGGGCGGGTCGCCCGAGGATTCCGCGCCCGCGGCCATTCGACCCAGCAAGGCTTCCAGCCCACGTCCCAAACGTCTTTCTCTACTCAATTTCGAGCACCTCCATGCAAAGCTCGACGTACGCCCGGGCACCGCGGGCGCGGGGCGCGTAGTCGAGCACCGATTTGCCATGACTGGGTGATTCGGATACCGCTACGTCGCGGGGTATGATGGTGTGGAAGACGATCTCGCCGAAGAACTCGCGGACCTCCTCCTCCACTTCGCGGGTAAGCTCCAGGGTGTGGTCGTACATGGTCAGCACGATGCCGCCGAACTGGAGGTTGTGGGCATGGCGCTCCATGACCTGGCGGATGACCTCGATCATCTGCACGAGCCCTTCCATGGCGAAATACTCGCACTGGATGGGCATCAGGACCTCGGTCGAGCTGGCCAGGGCCGTGCGTGTGAGTTGGCCCAGCGAGGGCGGGCAATCGATGAGCACGAAATCGTAACCGCTGAGCCCCCCGGTCAGGTGGTGTCGCAAGCGGGCTGCCTGGACCTCGTCGTCTCGGGTGAGGGCTTCCACGTCGTGGAAGCTTCGGCTGCCGGGCAGCAAGTCGAGCCGGGGAATGCCGGTCTCCAAGAGCGACTGCTTGAGCGGGGCCCCGGCCACCAACGGGTGCTGTGCCGTGGGTTGGCGGCCCAGGCCCGTGGTCGCGTTGCACTGGGGGTCGAGGTCGACCAGCAGAGTGTGGGCGCCCGATTTGGCCAGTCCGGCAGCCAAATTGATCGCGGTGGTCGTCTTGCCGACCCCCCCCTTCTGGTTGGCCACGCAGAAGATCCGTCCCACAGCCGGCCTCCTTGCCGATTGAGCGCCTCACGCGCCCACTTCAGTGCGGGCGGGATTCTACCGGGGGGCAGCGTGGCGGGAAATGCCAATTGAGGAATGAGAGATGAGAGATGAGAGATGAGAGATGAGAGATGAGGGATGAGAGATGAGAGATGAGGGATGAGGGATGAGGGATGAGGGATGCCACCTCGTTCCCAGGCTCTGCCTGGGAACGCAATGCCCGGAGGCTCCGCTTCCTTCCGCCAAGCCGACAATAGGGCAGTCAGTCGCGTCCCTTTCAGCAGGCAGGGCCTCTGCCGCGTGCGTGACGAGGCAGAGCCTCGTCACGAGGGGGAAATTGGGCCTTCCGAGACGGATTCGGAACGTTTCACGTGAAACCGCCAAGCCGTGTGTATTACCTGTTTCACGTGAAACGCAGTGGCGCGTAGAGATTCCGTATCTTGCGCAGGCGTGTTTTCACGTGAAACGCCGCCGCGCAGGATGCAGCTTCTGCGATTGTGTGGAGCCCCGCCCCAGGATCTCGCCGCACCCGTCCGACCTGCCCGGCTCGCGCAAAGCCCACAACTGCGGTCGTCCGCCCGGCCCGGTCAGCCGCGTTTCACGTGAAACGTGCCGTCACCGTCACGTCTTGCGGCGCGTCGGCGCGTCGGCCCCGGAGCGGCCCAATCGGACGCCGGCAAAGATCGAAGCAGCCCTCGTTTTTCCCCGTCACTCCAGCGGATTGATCACCAGGCCGCTGAGCAGCTTGGGGTAGAAGTAGGTGCTCTTGGCGGGCATCCGCTCGCCGCTGAGGCTGACCTGGCGGACGTCCTGGACGGTGGCCGGCGCGACCAGCGCTGCCAGGGGGAACTCGTCGGCACCGAGTTTGTCGCAAAGTTCTTCAACCAGGTGCACGTACTTCGGCTTGGGCAGGTTCGGGGCCTCGAGCAGGGTTTCAATGACCAGCCGATGCAGGAAGCTCACGCCCAGTTGTTGCCACGGCTCATCGTGATCGGAGGCCACCTCGGCGAGCTTGGCCCGGCCTTGCTCGGTCGGCTGGGCCACGGTCCACCTCTGATCCTTTTGCGTGTAGAAGCCGAGGGTGCCCTGATCACCGCTGGTCTCGACGTCTTCCCACACCATCGTCGCCGACTCGGCCCCTTGGCCGGCCGGCCGGGTCGCGAAGCAATCGCCCAGCTTGGCCGTCAGCTCGTCGGCGGTCATCTCCGGCAGCCCGCGAAACAGCCGGTGCGTCGGCAGGATCAACAGCCCGGGGTCCTCCATGGCCACGCAGGTCATTAGGACGAACTGGGCAGGATGGTCGGGCGCCAGGAGGCCGCCTTCTTGGAGCTGGTCGCGGTACTCGCAGGCGGTCTCGTAGCGATGATGACCGTCGGCGATGAATATCGGCTTGCGGCTGATCGCGCCGGCCACAGCGGAGATGACCTCCACGTCGGTCACCGGCCAGAGACGATGGACCACGCCCATGTCGTCCGAGGCCTCGATGGGTGTCCGCTCGGCGACCGTCGCGTCCAACAGGTTCTGCGCTTCGGTCTGCGAGTCTGGGTAGAGGCCGAAGATCGGGCTCAGGTTTGCCCGGCAGACGGCCGTCAGCATCAGCCGGTCGATCCGCGGCGCCCGCATCGTCTCCTCATGGGCAAACACCGAGCCCTGGCCGAACGGCTCCAGGCGCACCCGGCCGATGAAGCCCCGGCGCGTGTAGGTCTGGCCGCCGGTGGTGAACTGTTGATGATAGACGTAAATGGCCGGGTCGGCCTCCGTGAACAAGACGCCCTCCGATTGCCAGTTGCGCAGGAATCGCTTCGCCCGGCTGTATCGGTTGTTGACCTCGTCGTCGCCCGGCTCCTGGCGATTGAGGATCAGGCGGACGCAGTTGCACGGGTGGCGTTTGTAGAGCCGGTCCTGGAGGTCGGGGCCGATCACGTCGTACGGCGGGGCGACCACCTGGCTCAGCGACCCGACGTGGCCCAGGTCGTAGCGGATACCGCGGAAGGCTTGGATCTCGGGCATGCTGTCCGTCGCTGCTCGAAAGAGATGGGAATAGTGAGTGACTTCAGGCGTGTTATGGCCGACCAGGATCGAATTGTCAACGACGGCCGGAAGTCTGGCGGCACGGCTACCGCAAGCTCTGAAACGCGTGCCGGGCACGCTCGACGAACCGCTCGACCAAAGCGTGGTCCTTGCGTCCGGGCGTCGATTCGACACCGCTGGCCGTGTCGACGGCCGCCGGGCGCACGGTCTCGATCGCCTCGGCGACGTTGTCCGGGGTCAGCCCGCCGGCCAGCACCAATGGGGGAACGGGCTCTTCCGGCCGGACCGGTTGATAGGTCGTCAGCGCTTGCCAGTCGGCCACCTGGCCGGTCCCTCCGTACGCACCTTCCACGTAGGCGTCGATGAGCGTCATCCGCGGCATACACTTCATCTCCCGGCACTCGGCCAGGTATCGCCCTACCGCATCGAGGCCCTCGGGCGGGAGCAGACGAAACGCCCTGACGACGGGCCGGACGCCCAACTGCGCCAGGAAAGAAGGGGGCTCGTCGCCGTGCAACTGGATCAGGTCGAGGCCCACGCGGTCGAACGTCTCGCACACCTCGTCGGCCTCGGCGTTCACGAACAGGCCCACTTTCACGACACTCGTCGGGAGCGAGTCGACGATCATCAGGGCCCGCGGGATCGTCACGTATCGCTTGCTGCGTGCATAGAAGTTCAGCCCCACGGCATCGGCGCCGGCCTGGGCAACGACGCCGGCGTCTTCGACGTTCGTGATCCCGCAAATCTTGACGCGAAACATGGTCTGCCTGAGGGCCGCCATCCCGTTCGGCTTGTCCGTTTGCCCGTCGTGAGAAACCGGCCAGGGCGCCGGTCCCCCCATCTTTGCCCATGACACGACCGCTGACAAGCCGACGCCAACGTGCCCGTTTCCAGCAATGGGGGACGCGACCGGCTCAGGCCACCTCAAGCTGGAGGGCAAGGCAAGTCGATGTCGATTGCGTGGGCCGGTCTGCGCTGATGACCCGCGTCGGGCGATTGCCACGCGTTTCGGCCGCCCCGCGAGGTGCCCAAGATCCAGTCCGAGGCTTGCCATGCCTGTGACCAGCAGTGACCGCCGTTGCGTTGTCCGACCGGGCCCCTCTTCGGCGTCGCGCACGGTCCTTTGCCTGCTCGCGTTCATCGCGACCGGGGCAGCCGTCCTGTCGCTAACGGCAAAGGAAGCCCGAAACACAAAGCGCTATGCGGCGACCGCCACGATCTGGCAGTGTGCAGCCCCTTCCGATGGCGCAGGGCAGCATACCTCCAAGGAACCTGCCTCGTTGGATCCGGCGGCCATCGAGCGGCGTGTGCTTTCTGAGGACAACCTGCGGCGAGCCGTCCACCAAGTCGAGGGAAAAGAGCAGAAGCGTCGTCCGACGCAGAACGATCTTGCGCCGGGGCCGGGTAGAACCGTCGAGCAGGTGCGTCAGAATCTCCATCTCCGGGTGGCCGCTACCGAAGCATCTTCCGAGCGGTCTGGGATCTCCATCTCGTATTCCGATCGCGACCCGGACCGGGCCGTCCGGCTTGTCAACAACTTGGCAAAGGTTTGCGCAGAACAGTATCGGGCAGATCTCGAGACGAGTAGCGCTCGCCACTATCCTGAGGCACGAGAAGCGGCCGAACGCGCCCGACAGGAGTACTTCGAAGCCCAAGGCCGGTTTGACGACTTCATCGGGCAGCACTTCCTGAAACAGCAAGCCCTGGCCGACCGGGTAGCCGGTTGGAGGCCCGAGTCGCCCTCGGCGGAAGTGCTGCCGGCCGATCGAGATGCCGAGTCGACGGCCGATCGAGATGTCGAGGGAAGGACGCCCCCCCCGCCCATCCATCCGGAGACGGCGGAGCTGCAACGACAGCTTGCCGAGCTTGAGCAGCACCGTACACTACTCCTCGCCCAGCGTACGCCGCTCCACCCAGAGGTACAGGAAGTCGACCTCCGAATCGCCGGGCTGCGGCAGTGCCTGGCGTCGATCTCGCCCCAACTCCTCGAGCAACCGCCCGAGGTCTTGCCGGCGGAGGAAGGGCCGACATGGGGCGCGCCCGTGGCGGAGGACCTCTCGGACACCGCGGAGAGCACGGAGCACGTCCCCGCTGAGGAGTTGGCCGCCGAGTTGGCCGAAGCGGCCCAGGCGTTCCGCAGCCACAAGGACGCGCTGGATCGGGCCGAAGAGGAATACGACCGGCTGGCCGAGGCCAAACGACGCGCCTGGGAAGCCCAAATCAGCACCCCGAGCATCGAGCTGGAGTTGGCCCAAGTGGGCGTGCCCTGCCAGCCGGCGGACGAGCCGTCAGGCTCCGTGCTCGTGGCGTTGGTTTCCGCGCTGGCGGTCACGTTCGGAGTAGGCCTGATCTGGTCCGGCTTCGACAGCGACGTGCCTCTGGCCACGCTCGCCGCGGTAGAAGCGGCTCTGCCGGTCCCCGTGGTGGGCACGATCCCGCCAATGGGCCCGGCGTCGACCGCCCCCAAGAAGCAGTCCCGGCGCGGCGGCGGGCTGGCAAAGATCATCTATGGCGTGCTCTTAATCGGGATCTGCTTCGGGATCCTGGTGGCCGTGTTCTAAGCAGAGAAAAAAAGGTGACAGCCACCAAATTTGACAAAGATGGCGAGTTTCGGTAACTTCCTGGCATGGGTCGGCCAGCACGAGAATCGCCGGGCGGATTGGTTTACCACGTACTCAATCGAGGCGTCGGTCGCAGGGCACTCTTTGAGAAACCTGACGACTATCTGGCCCTGGAGCGGATCATTGATGAAACGCTTCGATCGCGACCCATGCGAATCTGCGCCTATTGTCTGATGCCCAATCACTGGCATCTCGCGTTGTGGCCGGAACACGATGGTGATCTGTCCGCGTTCATGCAACAGATGACCAATACCCACGTGAAGCGCTGGAAGCAGCATTTCCACGAAACCGGCTACGGCCACTTGTATCAGGGTCGTTTCAAGTCGTTTCCCGTTCAAACCGGCGACTACTTCTACCAGGTCGTGCGATATGTGGAGCGTAACGCGTTGCGAGCCAACCTGGTGCGGAAAGCGGAGGATTGGCCCTGGTCGAGTCTGCGACGGAGGTGTGGAAACGATGATTCACTCCCGATGCTCTCCCAAGCCATTGTTGGCGACTGGCCGTTACCCCGACCTCGTGACTGGTCCAGCATCGTCAACACGCCGCAGACAGAAACTGAGTTGAGGGCATTGCGTCGATGCGTCAATCGAGGGTGTCCACTGGGCGATTCAGACTGGATTATCAAAA
>CAZDHR010000247.1:0-10700 GCA_964505295.1 uncultured Planctomycetaceae bacterium | reverse complement strand
AGCTGGAGCTTGGGAACCAGGGTGCGGGAACAGACGGGTTCGGCGAATGTTTACCCTGTCTTGGCCGAAGAACCCCTCGGTATGGTGGGTACGGCGTACCTCACAGGCTGCATGTTTTCGCCCGTCTGCAACAGGGACCCGGGTTTCCGCTTCGATGGGGAAATCGCTTGTAAAAGTTCGGCCTTCGGCGTATTCTTTGGCGAAACGGTACAGGTGAAGGGCTAACGGCAACGGATGGTAGTGTGAATGTACCCTTCTTGGCAGGTCCACCCGGGGGGCGAAGGTCAGACTGTCGCCGAGGGGTCGCATAGGGGGGATTGGTTTGTTCTGCTTTCACTTGGCCCGTTGTAGGATACCACGATGGCAGCTCCACTCACTGCACGGCAAAGGGAAGTGGTTCGGCTCCTCAGCTTGGGATGCACGGTCAAGGAGGCCGCCGCCGTCCTGAAGCTGTCGCCGAGCACCGTCGACAATCACAAGAGCGCGGCCATGGCCCGGCTGGGGACCGACAAGCTCGCCTTGCTCACGCGCCTGGCACTGAAGCTGAAGATCTCCAGCATGCGTGACAGGCTGACCGCGTCCGAGAAACGGAAGAGCGGCCGCAGAAACGACGGGTGGAACTGATCGCCGGTTCCGGACCGTGAGGCAGCTTCGCCTCTTTGGGGGGTGATTCGCTTCCGGAAGGGAACGACCCGGCCACCAGTCTTCGGCGGTCGCCGGCGCGGCCGTCCGATATCCGCTCGGGCTTTCCCCCGTGTCGGTCTGCGCGCACCGACCGGCGCCCCGTGTCACTGGATTTCGGGGAAGGGAACGGTTTCGCCGCGGAGTTGGCGGGCTTGGGCATCGGGGAGGTTCACGCCGTAGAAGATCGCGTTCAGGTCGATCCAGGCGGCCACGCGGCGGAGCTCGTCGGGCGCGAGTTTCACGTCTTCGTGCCCGTCGCGCAGGAGCTTCATGAGCCGGCTCCCCAGCGCCCCGTAGACGCCGCCGGTCGGGGTGACCTGGACCCGGTTCCGGCCGCCGAACCGTGGAACGAGGGCCTTGGCGGCGTTCTCGGGATTGGTGCCGCCGCCCCAAAAATCGGCGCCGCCGCACAGGGAGACGTACGATTTCGTGAAGCCTTCGTGGGGCGTGCCGGTCAGATCGATCCCGCCGTCGGGCTCTTCGGCGCCGTGGCACTCGACGCACCGCTTGTCGAATACCGGTTGGACTATTTCCTCGTACGAGAACGGCCGCCCACCCAGCTCGCCCGGCTCGATCCGCGACGGACCGCGGCGCAAGGCCATCACGTCGAGGGGCTTGCGCAGCGGGGCCGTCCGGCGGTGCTCGTGGCAGCCGATGCACGACACACGCTCGCCCGGCTGCACGTACATCACCGAACGCATCGTCTGGTAGGCGAAACCGTCCGCGTCGAGCGCCTGAAAGTGAACCGGCTTCGCCGCGGGCACGAAGAACCGCGCCGAACCGTCGGGCTCGACGGGCACCGTGCCGAGAATGGCGCGGCCATTCTCCTCGCGCGCGATGCCGATCGGCGGCTGGTTGGCCACGTTGGTCGTCTTGGGGAAAAGCTGCACAACGCGCAACTGCTTGATGGTCCCCCGCGGCACGTCGCCCAGCCCTTCGTACACGTCGGCCAGCACCATTTCCCCCATGGCCGGCGTCTTCGGAGGCAGCGCGCTGGGTAGCGCGGGCGGTTTCGGGCGGGGGACGAGTGGGCAAGGGTTGGTGCTTCCTATGTTCGGGTCCCGGTAGATCAGCTCCCGGTTGCCCCACGCGTCGAGCAGGTAGATGCCCAGCGCGTTCGGCTTGTTCGCCCCCGGCTCCCACACCAGCGGCGAGGGACTGTAACCCACGAGGAAGTACTTGTCCGAAAGGGGCCAGGGCGCCGTGTAGTACTCCTGAATGTCCCTGCCCTCGGCCTCGGGGAAGGGGATCTCGGGCGTGATTCGCGTGATCGCCTGCTGCCCGTCCTGGTTCACGGTCGGGTCGACGATCGCGATCGACCCGCCGGCAATCGAGTGGTGGGCCGAGGCGGCGAACACGATCTTCGGGCTGTTCGGAATCGGCTGAAGCTGGAACGTGCAATGGGGGCTATCGGTGGCGTTGCCCCAGAGGGCGAACGGGTTGGTGCCGTCGGGGCGAGTGGCCCAGAGGTTCTGGTGCGTGACGGCGTCCCGGTCGATGTAGTCCCACCGGGCGTAGAGGATCAAGCCCGTGTTGGAGACCGTGGGAAACCACTCGTTCGTGTCGTGGACCGAGAGCGTGCGGAGGTTGCCCCCGTCGGCGTCCATCCGGTGCAGCGTGTACACGTGCCAGCGGCGGCTGAACTGTGCGCCGAAGCACCGGGCGTAGCCGCGACGACGCGTCGACGAGAACGCGATCCCGCCGTCGGGGAGATACGTGGGCATGAGATCGTCGTATGGCCCGCGCGTCAGTTGGCGCAGGCCCGAGCCGTCGACGTTCACTTCCCAGACGTGGTAGAACCCCTCGTCGACGTCGTTGAGGATATCCCCGGGCTCGAAGTGCTTCCCTTCGCAATCGACGTAGGAGAAGACGATCCGCTTGGCGTCGTACGACAACCGGGGCTCCAGCACGCATCCCCCGGCGAGTTGCCCGTCGAGAATGTCATGGCAAGCGAGCGAGTAGCCGGGGTCGTCCAGGACGAAGATCCCCCCGCCCGGCCGGGCACGCCAGCCGTAGTACTGCATCACCAGGTGGCTGTACGACGTGGGCACCCGCTTCGAGAAGAGCAGTTTCCCGAAGCCCAGAAGCGGATTGGACGTCGCCACGTGACGCTTGAGCCAACGCACCTGCTGATAGAGCGAGCGGCGGTCGGCCAAGCTCGAGTCCGGACGCTCGGCCAGCTTGGCGAGCCGCTCCAGCTCGGCGCGCTGGGGTGCCAAGAAATCGGGCCCGTGCTCGTCCTGCAAATCCTGAAGGAGCCGCAACGCCTTCTCCAGGTGCCGGGCGGTGGCCTCCGCGTACGACTCGCCCCGTTCTTCAAGCTTGTCCTCCTCGCGCCACTCCGCCTGGATCATCAGCCGAAGGTCCAGATCGGGCTTTCGGCCGGGCAGGGTGGATGCGCGGTCGAGCGCGCCGGCCACTTGACCTCGCAGCACCTCCGCGCCGGCGTCGGGCGACTTCGCGTCGAGGAAGCGTCCCAGGCGCGTGGCGCCGGCGAGCCATTCTCCCAGATACGACCCCAGCACGACCCGGGGCAACTCGACCGACTGCCCGGGCTGGAGCGTCATCGCGCCCGGATCATTCCCCGGCGCCGGCCCGGCCCGCGTGGTCAGCTCGATCCGAAGCTGCTCGTCGCCGCTCAAGGTAGCGCGGAACTGCCAGGGGGCGTCGCCGCCGGTGGCGAGCATGATCCCACTTTGCCCCGCCCCGTCCGACACCAGCACGATCGGCAAGGCCTCGCGATGGTCGACGGCCACGGTCTTGCCGATCGGGATTGCCGAGTCGCGAAGCGCGAAGTCGGAAGCGAAGCTCCGCACGCGCGGGAGCCCCACGTTCGGCTGCCCTTCGGCCTCCATCTCGTAGGACCAGCCGCCGAGCCCCTGCCTGGTCGTGGAGAACGACTCCGAGGCCTGGAAGCGGGGGCCGTCGTCGTAAGTGATCACCGGGTCCCAGCCGGTCGTGTCGCAGTAGATCTTGCCCCGCTTGTGCACGACGAACCGAATCGCGTCGCCGGCCCGCACGTCCAGCTCGACGTTCGGCTCCACGCCCGCCGCGTCCTTGCCTTCGAGTTCGGCCTTCCAGACGGTGCGCCGGCCATGTCGAATCGCCAGGCGCACGCCGTCGCCGTCGACGTGCAGCTTGAACGCGCGCCCGGTGATCCGCACGTGCCCGTCGCGGGGCGCGGTGAAGCGCCGCACGCTGGGCGTGTTCGTGCCCGGATGATGCCAGTTCTTGCCCACGCGGGTCCAGTCGGGCCCGGTCCAATACGTCGACTCGTACCAGACGTCGGCGCGATACGTCAACTTCCGGTAGCCTTCATCCTGCGCGTCGCGCAGGCGGAAGGTCCAGTCGGCCAGCGAGACCTGCTTGACCTGTCGCGGTTCCTCGCCGCCGTTGGCGAGCGTGGTCTCGATCAGAACGAGTTGCGATTCCGAGAGCCAACGTTCCCGGCGAACGACGGTCAGGCCACTGACGGGATCCGCAGCGGTGACCTTGGCCGTGTCGCTGGAGGAGACCTTCCACCGGGCAGCCACCGCGTCGGCCGCCGCGTCGGGTAGGCACACCGAGAAACCGAGCCCTGGCTCCATCTGACGGATCAGGGCGTCGGCCGGCGCATCGGCGAAATGCGACGCGGGCGGCGTCCCGCACCAGGCGGTCCGGATCGCACCAAGAACGCACACAGCCAAGCACAAACCGACGCGGCGCGGGCAGCCGACGATCACTACTTCACTCCCTTTCGAGACGGCGTCCTGTGGTCCGGCAGGTCCGGCAATCCCCGAGACGACGCGATCCTGTCCGCGAGATGACTCAATTCTATCGGGTGGCCTCGGCGATTGCCAAGGACTCTGTCTGCGCGGGAGGCGAAGCCGCAAGCGGCGATTGGCGGGCAAGCGGCGCCTGGTGGGCAACCGAGCCAAGTTCCGTCTCCCGGAAGGACTACCGAGGCTTCGGCGAGCGGTCGAGCCGCTCGAGCCAGATCCGATTCAGCCGCATCAGCTCCTCGCCGCTGACCTGAACGGGTTGGACGACGAGCGTCGCCGGGCCCGCGGCCAGATCGAGGTTGCCGACGGTGCGGCGAATGAACACGTCGGGCGTGACGGTCGCCTCGACCGTGCCTTCCAGCGAGCGGTCGCCCACGGCGATCCGAAACCGCGACCCCGCACTGGCCGGCGCGGCTCCGTAGCTGACCCTCACTTCGTACGACCCGGCGCGGACCACGTCGATCTTCCAGCGGACGAGATCGCCCGGCTCGCGCCAGCCGTCGATCGTGTCCCAGTCGTAGCCGAGGAAGGTGTAGTGCGTGTCGTCGCCTTCGAGCACCGCCCAGCTGGCCTGGATCTCGACCGGGTTCTCCTCGGGTCGCCCCACGGGAATCGCCGCCGGCTCGTAGACCTGGCCGGCCGTCACCTCCCGGAACCAACGCACGAACTCCGCCCGCATCTCCCGCACGCGTTCAGGCTGCTCCTTGGCTAGGTCCTTCGTCTCGCCCGGGTCGTCGACCAGGTCGAACAGCCGGCCTTCGGCCAGCTTGTAGCGCTGGCCGCCGACGGCCCACCTCTTGTCGTCCAGCGGCACGTAGCGGTTCCACGTGTGGTAGACGTAGTCGTGCGGGCTTGCGCCTTGGCCGGTTCGCAGCAGCTCGGCGATGCTTCGCCCGTCGAGGGGCCGATCGCTCGGTGGGGAGGCACCGGCAAGCTCGCAGATCGTGGGGAGCAGGTCGACGTGCGAGGCCATGGCGTCGCTCTTCACGCCGGCGGGAAAATGCCCCGGCCACCGGGCGAGGAACGGCGAGCGCACGCCGCCCTCGTAGACCGAGGCCTTGCCTCCCCGCAGTCCGGCCTTGTAGAACTTGTGGATGCCGCCGTTGTCGCTCATGAAGAAGACGATCGTCTTCTCGCGGAGCCCCAGCCGGTCGATCGTTTCGACGAGCCGGCCGATGTTCTCGTCGCACCGCTCGATCATTCCGTAGATGTGGGCCTCGCGGACCGGAAGCCCTCGCTCGATGTACTTGCTCAAGAGCGCCTGGCCCCGCTTCTGGAGATGGACGGCGTGGCCGAGCACCATCGGCTCGTGCGGCACGTTGTAGGGCAGGTAGCAGAAGAAGGGGCGGTCGCGGTTCGACTCGGCGAACTGGATGGCCGCGTCGGTCAGCACGTCGGTGATGTAGCCGCGGACCTGGACGGGCGTGCCGTTGTGGGTTAACTGGGAGGGATGGTCGTAGCGCTCGATGTGGCCGTGCGAGAACGTCAGGGCCTCGTCGAAGCCCTGCGCGTTGGGCGAACAAGGGGCGTACCGGCCCAGGTGCCACTTGCCGAAAATGCCCGTGCGGTAACCGTGCCCGCGAAGGATCTCGGCGACGGTGATCTCGTCCGCGCCCATCGTATCGCCGCCGAACCGGGTGTTGTAGAGCCCGGTGCGGAGGTAGTACCGGCCCGTCATCAGCCCGGCGCGCGTCGGGGCGCAGACCGGCTCGACGTAGAACCGGGTCAGCTCGACGCCCTCGCCGGCCAGGCGGTCCATCACCGGCGTGTCGAGCTTCTCGCTCCCGTGGATCCCCAGATCCCACCAGCCCTGGTCGTCGGTCATGATGAGAATGACGTTCGGCCGCCCGCGTGACGCGGCCTTCAACGACGACGTGCAGACCGCTTGGATGATGGCCGTCGCGAGCACGGCAATGGCCAATGCAGTAATACTGCGTGGCAAGCGACGCGGGACGCACCCACGGCAACCGGCCCGCGTCGAGGCAAGAAACCTTAGCATGATTGTCTCCTCCCTCGGCATTCCGACCGTGCGGCACGCTCGTCATTCCGCTTCCGGCCTCCTGCTGGCGCGCCGCTCGACCAGTCCGGAGTGTACTGCGGGATCTTCATTAACTCGTCTCCGTGCAGGCCGCAAGGGCCGGCTTCGGCCGGCCCAGGGCTTACGACGCGACGAGCTTGGCGGCGACCTGTTCGAAGAAAGCGGCCGACTTGGCGTGTGTCTCGAGCGGTTCCTTGGGGTCGCGCTCCCATTCGATCCCGAAATAGGGGTTCTTGACGCCCAGCCGCTTGACTTCGGCGAGGATCCCGGCGATGCGTCCCTTGCCCTGCCCCCAGATCACGTCCTTCGCCTCCCGAACGCCGAACTGGTCGAGGTCTTTGAGGTGGAAGGTCTTCACGCGCGGTCCGATCTTCGTGAGCATCTCGACGGGGTCGAGCCCGCACCGGCACCAGTGGCCCGTATCGCAGCAGAAGCCCATGCGCGGCGACCGTCCTTCCATGGCGGCGAGCCCGGTTTCCGGATTCCAGTAGGTCGACGGCTTCGGGTGGTTGTGCAGGGCCAGATCGACCTGGTACTCGGCGGTCAGCTTTTCGATCGCGTCGAACAGGTCGATGGGGGGCTCTCCGACGATGAACTCGATTCCCATTTCCGCGGCGAACTCGAACACGCCCTTGGCCATCTCGGCGTCCTTGAGCTGCGAGTAGAGGCCGATCATCCGGACGCCCGAATCGGCCGCTTTCTTGTGCAGGTCCTTGCGCAGGGCCGCGGAAAGCCCGGCCGTGGGCGTCGCGTCGGGGTTCGCCGGACTGAGCTTCTGCCAGGCGAACAGCTCGGTGTAGTGCAGGCCCGTGGCCGCCATCTTGTCGAGCGACTCGAACAACGTGAAGGCGCGGAACGAGTAGGCCGAGAAACCGACCCGCCAGCCGAGCTTGTCCGTGTTGGGCATGCCCTTCACAAGCGGCTCGGCGGCCCGGGCGCGGAGACCTCCGAGACCGGACAGCCCGGCAACGGCCCCGGCGGCCGCGCTTCGGGCGAGAAACGTGCGTCGCGTTACTTGAGACATGGTTGCTTCTCCTTAGGTACATCGAACCGGGTGAGGCTTGGATAATCGTGGAAAGGAACGGTGGAGTCTTACTTTTTCGGCGGGATGTTAAACCCGCCACGGCGCACGCATCGCGCGCGAGAGCATCCGGCCGGCTTCGGCGTCGCCGACGACATCTTCCTTCTCCGGGTCCCAGCGGACCTTGCGCTTCAGTCGCGTACAGATATCCGTGAGATGCGAGATCGTGTCGCTGCGGACCGCGACGTCGATGGGGGAGACCGTCGCCTTTCGGGTCTTGATGCAGTCGAGGAACTGGCGCTGGTGGCCGGGGCTCTTGGGCAAGTGGATTTCGTCGGGGCCGATCTGCGACTCGAGCAGCGATTTCGGCTCGGCGTCGATCTGACCGCGGCGCACGTACACCCAGCCCTCGGTCCCGTGAAAAACGACCCCCTGCTTGTTCTGTTCGTTGTCGGTGTAGATCATCGTCACGCCGTCGGCGTACGTAAACCGGACGTTCCACCGCACGGCGCAGTCGGCCAGCCCGTCCTCCGGGAACGTGGCCGTCCCCTCGACCTCGACCGGGCCCGTATCGTCCGTGCCGTGGCCCCACTGGGCGATGTCGAGGTGGTGGATGCCCCAATAGCCGCCGATGCCGCCCAGGCAGTAGTCGGAGATGTGATACCAGATGCTATAGCTCTCCTCCTTGCTCCAAGGGCGGCAGCGATGATAGGTGTAGGGCGCCCAGGGAGCGGGGCCCAGCCACAGGTCGTAGTCCAGATATTCCGGCACCGGCTGGGTGGGCTGGTTGGGGAATTCGAAGTCGTGCGGCACGCCC
Organism: uncultured Planctomycetaceae bacterium; assembly: GCA_964505295.1. Lineage (GTDB taxonomy): Bacteria > Planctomycetota > Planctomycetia > Pirellulales > Thermoguttaceae > DATKZH01. Next base: position 2,379 of record CAZDHR010000247.1, on the reverse strand, counting down.
ACCACGATCTTCTCCAGCTTGCCGATCCGCCCGTTGCGGACCAGCTCGCAGCCGAACCGGAAATTCTCGCTCGACCGCTGCTGCGTGCCCCACTGAAAGACCGTGCCACGCTGATGGCAGGCCGCGCGCAGGGCCTTGTCTTGCGCCAAGCTCAGCCCCAGGGCCTTCTCCGTGTAGATATCCTTGCCGTTGCGCACGGCTTCCAGCGAGTGGAGCACGTGCCAATGATCGGGCGAGGCGATCGAGAGGGCGTCGACGTCCGCCCGGCCGCACAGCTCGCGGAAGTCGTTGTACGCCGCACAGCCGGTGTCGTCGTAGTGTCGGTCGACGATCTGCTTCGCGCTTTCACGCTGGTTTCCGTTCACGTCGCAGACAGCCACGACGCGGGCGTCGCTCTGTCCGAGAAACGCCCTCATCAGCGTCGGGCCGCGGTTTCCCAGCCCGATGCAGCCCACCGTGATGCGCTCGCTCGGGGCCGGCTCGCCCCCTCGACCCAGGGCGGAAGCCGGAATGATCTGAGCCCCGGCGACGGCGCCGAGCGCGGTGGCAAGAAAACGCCGGCGCGAAGCGCGCCCGCCCTCTCTGGTTGTCGAGTCATCTCTTCCGTTCATTGCAAGTCTCCTGGTTCGGCGGCAAACGCCGCAAGTGTCATTTCGGATTGTCCCACAGGACGTCGATCAGCTCGACGGTCCGGTCGACCAGCACTTGGCCACCTTCGGGGCCCACCAGGTTGCTGGCAACGATGGCGCTGTAGTGGCCTCCGCGCACGGCCCGCTCGGTCGGCAGATACGTCCCCGGCCCGGCCAACTGGATGATGAACGTCTCGACCGCCTTGCTCCGGGCCTTGATGCGAATCCCGAAGTCGGTGAATAGCTCGAACTGGTTCGTACACACCACGGCGTCGCCGATCCGCAGCACGTGCAGCTCCATTTCGTGCATCGGTTTCGGGTCAGTCTTCTGCGCCTCGAAGCGATCGACCGTCACCTCGTGCCACTTCATGCGCCGGTACACGCGATCGGTGGCCTTCGGGTCCTTCTCAATCTGCGCGGCGGCTCTCTCGACCTCGCCCTTCGCTTCGGCGTATTCCGCCTCGGTAACCAGACGCATGGGCAGACGGATCGTCTCCACCTTGTGAACGATAGGCACGTCCGTATGGCGGTCGTCCTTGACCACCTCGTACGCTTCGTCGACGGCGCGAACCACCCGCCGCGCGATCTCTTCCAGGCGAGTCAGCCCGCGGAGCGTTCGCATCCGCTCCTCGGCCGCCTTGCGGTACATCAAGTGGGGCGACTGGTCGCCGGCCGCCCCCGTCCACCCTAGCACGCACACCCCCTCGCCGTACTTCGCGTGTAGGGCCTCGCGCACGGGGTGCCAGAAGTCGGCGTTGATGGCCCGACGGCTCTCCACCTCCTGGGAAGGACACGCCACGTTCACCGCCATGCCGATCAGCTCGCCGGCCGCATTCCAGGCGAACAGCACGGGCACGTCGTGGTCCTCGTAGCCTTCCAGGCCGCGGAATTCCGGCACGTTCGTGGGGCCGTACATCCGGGCGGAGCCGTTGGCGTAGACGGCGCGGCGATTGTACGCCACCACGGCGTGGCCCAGCCCCCACGAAACGCTGCCCGCGGCACGCCCTTTCCAAGCCTTGGCAACGGCGTCGGCCACCCGCTCGGCGAAGAAAACCTGATACCGCTCCACTGTCATCACGCCTTCCTTCGGAAGCACCCACTTGCCCAGCAGCAGTTCCGGGGCGGTGTGCGTGTGGGTGCCGGAGAGAAAGACCTTCTTCGTGTCCAGATCCGGCACTCGCTTCTTGACTTCCTGACGGACAAGCTCCAGAACGTCCGCGGGTATATAGACCACGTCGCAGGAAACCATGATCGCCAGATCGGCGGATTGGCCGCTTTCGCGCGATTCCAAGGCGAAAACATTGGCCGTGATCGGCGTCTCCGTGCCCTGGGAGATTCGCAGGTGAAACTGCCCGCAAAGGGGCACCGGCTCGCTGGGCGTAATGTCGGTGCTCGCCGTCCCGACGAGCAACTCCGCGCCGGACGCCTGCCCGAACAGCGCCAGCAGGCCGATCGCCAGACAAGCTGGCTTCCCATGGATTGGCAACATGTCGTCTCCTCCGCGTTTCTGCATGGTTTGGCCCCGATTGGCTTGCGACACGAGACCCTCGCGTCCGCAAGATGCCGGGTCCAATATACGCCCGGGACCACTTGCAAGTCAAAACCCAGTCCCACAAAATGGCTTCGCGCCTTCCGTAGCAGCCCACACGCCGTGTGCCGCCCGCCGTGTGCCGCACCCGGCGTGTGCCTGCTGCTCCGCCAATGCGGCGGTTGTTCTTCGGGATGGAGGTGGCGCCGAATTGCCGGACAC
>CAZDHR010000246.1:0-10809 GCA_964505295.1 uncultured Planctomycetaceae bacterium | reverse complement strand
GGCGGGCGAGGGCGAGTACGTGCTGGTCACGCAGGGCTCCAGCGCCCGGCTCACGCCGGATACCAAGACCCTCCCGGTCGACGCGGTGATCATCGGGATTATCGACACCGTGCACGTCGACCACCGCTGCGTGTACGCGAAGGAAGGGAGTCCGTCCAAGTAGATTCGGCAGATCGTGTGAAACCAGCAGTTTCGGAAAGCCCCCAAGCCATGCAACTCAACGAGACCGTCCTACGCAACGTTGTCGAGGAAGTGCTCAACCGCCTTGGATCGAACGGGGCAGCCGTTCCGGTCGTCGCCGGGGGCGGATACCAGGGCCGATTTGGGATGTTCACCTGCGTCGACGAGGCGGTCGCCGCCGCGCGCGACGCCTTCGACCGGCTTTCCCGGCGAACGATCGAGGACCGCAAGCGGATCATCGACCACATCCGCCGCATCTCCGTCGACCAGTGCGTGGAGTTGGGCACGATGGAGATGGAGGAGACCAGGATCGGCCGGCTCGAGCACAAGATCGAGAAGCTCAAGGTGCTCGGCGAGCGGACGCCGGGCGTGGAGTTCCTGCGGAGCGAGGTGTATAGCGGCGACCACGGCCTGGCCGTGATCGAGCACGCGCCGTTCGGCGTCATCGGGACGATCACTCCGGTAACCCACTCGCTGCCCACGATCACCGGCAACGCGGTGAGCATGATCGCGTCGGGCAACACCTTGGTGATCAACCCGCATCCCAGCGGCAAGCGCGTGGCGATCGAGGGCGTCCGCCGGTTCAACGAGGCGATCTATCGCGACCTGGGCATCGACAACCTGATCTCGCTGATCACCGAGCCCACCCTGGAAACGGCCGACGCGATCTTCAAGCACCGCGACGTGGCCCTGCTCTGCGTGACCGGCGGCCCGGGGGTCGCCCGGGCCGCCATGCGTCAGTCGAAACGGGCGATCGTGGCCGGCCCCGGCAATCCGCCCGTCGTGGTCGACGAGACCGCCGACCTGGGCCGGGCCGCCCGGTGCATCATCCAGGGCGCCGCCTACGACAACAACCTCCTGTGCATCTCCGAGAAGCAGGTGTTCGTGGTCGGCCGGGTGTTCGACGCGATGATGGCCGCCATGGAGCGGGCCGGCGCCGTCCGGCTCAGTGCCTCCGAGGTCGATGCGCTCACCCGAGTCGCCATCACCAGCGTGGGCGAAGGCGACAAGCAGCACGACGTGCCCAGCCGCGATTTCCTGGGCAAGGACGCCGCCGTGCTGGCCGCCGGAATCGGCAAGACCATCTCACCCAACGTGGAGCTGATCTTCGGCGAGACCGACGAGTCGAACCCCTTCGTGCCCGTCGAGCAGATGATGCCCTTCCTGCCGTTTGTCCGCGCGCGCAACGTGGACGAGGCGATCGAGATGGCTTATCGCAGCGAGCACAACTTCAAGCACACGGCGATCATCCACTCAAAGAACGTCGACCATATGACCAAGATGGGCAAAATGATGGACACCACCTTGTTCGTCAAGAACGGTCCGAGCATGGCCGGCCTGGGGCTCGGTGGCGAAGGGTACCTCTCCTTCTCCATTGCCACCCCGACCGGCGAAGGCCCGACCACACCCCTCACCTTCACCCGAGAACGCCGCTGCTCGATGATCGACAACTTGCGGATTTTGGGGAAGTAGTAGGTGGCGAGTGGGGAGTGGCGAGTGGGGAGTGGTTGTTAGGCGGAAGCTGGAAGTAGGAAGACAGTTGAATGGAGTGCCGAGAGCAAGTGACAGCCAAAGCCCACGGGCTGCGGCCCGTGGGATGAATGCAAGCAAGATCGCGTTTGCCGACCGAATCCGCAGAACAAGAGCATACTGCCCCTGACCCCTGCCCCCTGACCCCTGACCCCTGACCCCTGACCTCCGACCCCTGATCCCTGAGATGCTCGCAGGCCGTGTGATTGGAAACGCAACGTCGACCGTGAAACATCCTTCGATGGAAGGTTGGAAGCTGCTGGTCGTCCAGCCGCTGGCGGCCGATGGCCGATCGCCCGACGGCGATCCGATCCTCGCCGTGGATAGTCTCGGGGCCGGCCGAGGAGAGACCGTGATCGTATCCAGCGACGGGCGTTGCACCCGGGAGCTGCTCCAAAGCGACAACACGCCCGTCCGCTGGTCCGTTATTGGGATTCGCGACTGATGGCCGAACCATCGATTGACGTCGACAAGCTCGTGCGCGACGTGCTCGCGAAGCTCGGGGCTGCGCCCGAGTCGGGCGCGGAGACCGCGGGGACGGCCCAGCCGGGTGAGGTTTCGGCCTCTTCATCGCCTCCGGCGGGTGCCCCTAGTGCCGGAACGCCTTCCCAAGCCGCGTCGAGTCCGTCGAACGGCGAGCTGGTCGTGCTCAGCCAGGTGGTAACGATGTCGGAATTGGAGGGCCGGCTCGAGGGCGTGCGACGCCTGGTCGTGCCGCCCCAGGCAGTGATCACTCCGTCGGTGCGCGATGAGCTTCACCGCAAGAGGATCGCGTTGGTCTACGATCAGCCCGTGCCGGTGCCGGGCGCCGGGAGCGTGCGCCTGGTGATGACGGTTCTCGGGTCCCGGTTCGACCCGGGCCCGCTCGTCCGTGCGCTCAACGGCGACGGGATCGAGGTCGAGACGCACCGAACCGACTGCCTGGTGGCCGCGACCGATCAATTGGCCGTCGAGGTCCCGAAGCCGAACACGCTCGGACTGGTGGTGAGCACCTATCCGGCCGTTGCCCTCTGTTTGGCGAATCGCCACGAGGGCGTTCGTGCCGTGTTGGGGATCGACGCCGGGACGGTCGAAGCCGAGGCGACGTCGGTCGGAGCGAACGTGCTGGTGGTCAGTCCGAAGACCACGAGCTTCTTCACGATGAAACAGATGATCAGCCGGTTTTGCCGCGGAGGGCCCCGGGAGTGTCCGGAAGCCCTGCGCGAGCGCCTGGGATAGACATTCGATGCGAATTGCCAAAGTTGTCGGGACGGTGACGCTCAACCGCTCGCACCCCAGCCTGGCGGGTGCCCGGTTCAAGCTGGTGGTGCCGCTGTCGCTGGCCGAGCTTGCCGGCGATGCGGCTCCGTCGGCCGAGGAGATCGCCGTCTACGACGAGCTGGGGGCCGGCGTGGGCAGTCGAATCGCGATTAGCGAAGGGCGCGAGGCCGCGCAGCCGTTCTATCCCGACGTCAAGCCGATCGACGCCTATAACGCGGCCATCCTCGACAACGTGAGCGTCGAGGCGCTGGAGACCGACGAAGAGCCGACGTAACTGCCTTTGCCCGGAACAAGTACGAACCGATGACCAACATCTACAAGATCAAGCAAGAGATATGTGAAATTGGCGACCGGCTCTACAAAAAGGGCTTCGCCGCGGCCAACGACGGGAACATCAGCTACCGCGTCGGTGAGAACGAGGTGCTCTGCACGCCGACGATGGTCTCCAAGGGGTTCATGAAGCCCAACGATCTGTGCGTCGTCGACATGGAGGGCAATCAGATATCCGGGCATCGGGAGCCGACCAGCGAGATGCTGCTGCATCTGGCCATCATGAAGGCGCGGCCGGAGATCCCGGCGGTGGTCCACTGCCATCCGCCGCACGCGACCGCTTTCGGCATCGCCCGCGAGCCGATCCCCCAATGCGTGCTCCCCGAGGTGGAAGTCTGCATCGGGGAGGCGCCGATCACCAAGTACGCCATCCCGGGGAGCCAGGAGTTTGCCGACACCGTCTTGCCTTTCGTGCACAAGGCGAACGTGATCATCCTGGCCAACCACGGCACGGTCAGCTACGACGACACCTTGGAGAAGGCCTACTGGTGGACGGAGATCCTCGACAACTACTGCCGGATCCTGATGCTGGCCCGGGGGTTAGGTCGAATAACCTATCTCACCGAGCCGGAGGCCCAGGCCCTTCTTCAGCTCAAGCAGCAGTCGGGCTTCCAGGACCCGCGGACCGAGTTGGAAAACTGCGACATCTGCGCCAACGACACGTTCCGCGACAGTTGGACGGAGACCGGCGTGCGCCAAGAGGCGTTCTGCCCGCCGCGATTCCGCGAAGCCAAGCCGGGCGAGAGCACTCCCTCCGGCTCCAACGGCCGCCCTGCCACGCCCGAGCAAGAGGCCCTGATCCAGGCAATCACCGAACGGGTGATGGCGGCGCTCTCGCAACGGGCGAACGTCGTGACGACGGCGTAGGACAGCGTAAGACGTCGACTCGGTGGGAGCCTGCCGGGGACCTATGCCGCCAACCTCTCAGGCGGGCCCCGCGCGGCCTACGCCAGATCCCGGTCCTCGAACAACAAAAGTGCGAGGAACATGGCCGCCAGGAAATAGAGCGCGCAGTAGGCCGCCGTCGCCCCCAAATAGACCAGCGGGACTTCCTGGCCGGTGGAGATGGCCGTCTCCACGCTGAAACAGTCCAGCACGGGAAGCACGGCGGCGAGGAATCTCCCCACGAAGCCGACGATGGCAAACTCTCCCAAGGCGGAGTTCACCAGCACCGGCACGAGGTGGCCCAGCACGTAGATCGACACGCAGATCACCAGGTTGGCCAGCATCGGCAGCCGGGTGGAGATCGCCACGCTGATCGACGCAAGCGTCACCGCTTCCATGAACGACAGGGCCAGGCCCGGCATGATCTGGACCATTTCTTCCTGGCACTGCGCGGACTCCGGCTCCGGCAGGCTGCTCTCCCGGGCGTCGTAGACCACTTTGTACGAGACCGTGGAGAGGAAAATCGCGCCCAGGACGACGAACAGAATCACTACCGGCTCAATCACGCCCAGGAACTTCCCCAGAATGAATTGGCGGCGTCCGACCGGCTTCGACAGCAGCGTCAAGGCCGTTCGCCCTTCGATCTCCTCAGAAATCGAGACACTCGCCGTCCATACCGCCAGGATGATCGCCAGGATCTTGATCAGCGTCAGGCCTTCGGCCTTCAGCATCTTGATGTCTTCGCCAAACGTGTTGTACGGGACGAACGGGAAGATGAGGAGAACGAAAACGCCGATCGCCAGGAGCACGTAGAAGAGCGGCTGGGAGAGCGCCTCCTTGGCGGTCGTCCGGGCGATGGCGGCCACTTTCGGGGCCAACAGGCGCAAGAGGGCCAGAATGGCGAAGAGCGCCCCCATCGCCGCCCCCGCCGCCACGGCGACGACCCACAACGGCTTCAGCCACGCAAGGGTGGCACCTACCAGAATCGGACTCTCCAGGGCCATCTGCATCTCGTCATCCCGTTAACGGTCGTCTGCACCTCAAAGGCTGCTCGGCAGCCCACCCTCCGCCATGCGTATCCCTACGCTCCCGAAGCCCGGCCGGTTCGCCAGCGCCGGGACTCGTGGCCTGCCCAAGTTGAATTCGCGGGTGCAAAGTCGAGATCGACATACCACTAATGCCGGACGCCGAAATCGCGGAACTGGCCGGCGGCCGGCCGGACGGTCTGGTCGACGTCCTCGATGTAGCGGTCCATCGCCAAGCAAACCGCGGCCAGGAACCGGTCGAGCTCCTCCGGAGCGCCTTCGGCCACCAGCAGCACACGGCCGTCGGGCAGGTTCCGGACGTAGCCGGTCACGCGAAACCTCGCGGCGATCCGACGCGTGGTGTAGCGGAAACCGACCCCTTGAACTAGCCCTTCGAACTGGACTTCGCGTTGCTCGTCGTCCCCTGCTTCCGTCACGGCTTTCCATCCCCGCAAACCTTTAGTATAGCGCCGACGTGTAGGCGATTCCAGTGGGTCAGGTGGCGCTTCCCCAGAAGTGGTGATTTCTGGTACTCCCTGGTGGACGACCTCCCCCTAAGCGAGGTGGTAATCCGCCCCATCTTGTCTTGACCCGGTTTGTGGAATCACCTACTCTCCGCCCGCTATGTCCCGGATCATGAAACGGCTCAGCTTGGCTCTGGTGGTTGTCGCCCCGGTCGTGACCGTCGTGTCGACGGCCTGGGTCGGCTTGGCCCAGGGGCCCGCAGTTGCATCCCAGTCGGACGAGGGGGTGCTCCTGCTGCGGAACGGCAGCCTGCTCCGAGGGGAAATAACCCACACGGGGGGGAGTTTTGACGTCGTGGTCGAGGGCGGACGGATCCACGTCAAGGCCGATGACGTGGAGTTCCACTGCCGGACGCTGGAGGAGGGCTACCAGCGAAAGCGAGCCCTGATCCAGCCGGGCGACCCCCGTGCGCACCTAAACTTGGCCCAGTGGTGTCAGCGGTACGGCCTGCTGGAGTCGGCCGCGGAAGAGCTGGCTCGAGCCAGGGCCCTGGACCCCACCCATCCTCTGATCCCGCTCGTCGAGCGGCGGATCAAGATGTCGCTCTGTCGGCCGCAGCCGGCCGAGCGCCCGGCCGAGCGAGCGGATCCGGCCCCGTCGCCTGAGGAGCTCGACCAGTCGATCCGCGAGATGCCGCCGGGGTCCGTAGAGGAGTTCACGCAGACCATCCAGCCCCTCTTAGTGAACCGGTGTTCCACGGCCGGTTGCCACGGGCCGGGGAGCGACCACGCGTTTCGCCTGCTCCGCATCCCGCCGGGCAAATCTGCCAGTCGCCGGCTTACGCAACGGAATCTCCACGGCACGCTTGCGTGGATCGATCGGGACGAGCCCGCGCGGAGCAAGCTCTTGACCGTTCCCGTCCGGCCCCACGGCTCGGCCGACGCGATCTTCACCGATCACCAGCACGACCAGTACCAACGGATCGTCAACTGGGTCCACTGGGTGGCCGGGCACGCCCGTTCGATCCGCCCCGTCGCCACGAATCCGAAGCAGGAGCTGCCGCCACACGTGCGTCCGCCCTGGCAAGCGAACGCGGCAGCCCACGCCGCCCCCGTGTGGCCCTCCACCGACCATCCATCGAACGTGGTCCCCGCCGTGCCGCTGGCGAGCTTGCATTCTTCGGACGCGCTCGGAGCGGTCGGTTTGGGCCGCGGCGGGAATCCTCTGATTAGCGGCCCGATGGTCCCGGGCGGGACGAGCCTGCCCCAAGTCGCGCCGGTCGACCCCTTCGATCCGGAGGTCTTCAATCGCCGCTTCTTCCCCGAGAAACGCACCCCCTCGCTGATCGCCCCCCAAGCATGGGGGCAGTTCGTGGGCCAAGGACGGCAGGCTGGTGACGCGGATCACGCACCCGGCGATGCGTCTTCCGACGAGCCGGCGTCGCCGCCTGGATCGATCAGATAGCCAGATCGATCTCACCCGATGCCAGGGCGGCCAGAAAGTGGCGATTGCTCTGGAGGAGATCGGGCAGCTCGGCCATTTCCTCGGGCGTGTACCAGTGAACCGACTCCACCTCGGACGCGTTGGCGGCGATCCGGGCGTCGGGCTCCAGGCGGCCCAGCCACCAAGCAAGCTGGACGTGCCAGGGCGTCACACTTCGCCATACCGGCCGCTCGGCGAGGATCGTCACGCCCAACTCTTCGCGGACCTCGCGCACCAGCGCTTCCTGCTCCGACTCGTCGCCTTCGATGGCTCCCCCGGGAAAGCAAAACGTGCGCGGCGCCACGACGAACCGCGAGCGACGGATCACCAGCAGACGGCCGTCGCGAACGATCACGGCAACGGCCCCACGCTTTCCCGAATATCCCGTGGACTGCGACATGCCTACGCATCGTACCGTCGCGCTTGCGAGGTTGCCAGTCGGCGGGGCCGGTTGTGCGGGGCGCGCGCGTCGACGTATAATGCCGCCATCGAACGGCCGCAACGATCGTGTTTCTCAGGGCGCGCTCTTGCCCGGGGTGGTCCCCAACGTGTCTGAAGGCGATTTGGAGTCGTATCTGCCGCGGTTCCGGCTCGAGGCGTTTCGGCCGGGACAGAGGGAGGTCATCTCGGCGGTGCTGGCCGGCGAGGACTGCCTTTGCGTGATGCCGACCGGCGGCGGCAAGAGCCTCTGCTACCAGTTGCCGGCCCTCGTGCTCGACGGCCTCACGCTGGTCGTCTCCCCGTTGATCGCCCTGATGAAGGATCAGGTCGACCAGCTTCAAGCGTTGGGGCTGCCGGCCACGTTCGTCAACAGCACGCTGGCGATCGCCGAGCAGTACGCCCGGCTGGAGGAGATGGCCGAAGGGCAGTACCGGCTGGTCTACGTCGTGCCGGAGCGCTTCCGCAGCTCGCGTTTTCTGGAGGCGATTCGCCGGGTGGGGGTGAAGCTATTGGCGGTCGACGAGGCCCATTGCATCAGCGAGTGGGGGCACGACTTCCGGCCGGACTACTCCCGGCTGGGCGTGTTTCGCCGTCAGTTCGGCAATCCGACGACCATCGCCTTGACCGCCACGGCCACCGACGCGGTGCGGCGCGACATCGTCGAGCAATTGCACCTGACGAGCCCGCGAACCCTGGTCACCGGCTTCGCCCGGCCCAACCTGTTCTACGAGGTGTGGTCTCCCCGCTCGGAGCGAGAGAAGGCGGCGATGCTCGTCCGCTTCCTGCGCCAGACGCCGGGATCGGGGATCGTCTACGCTTCGACGCGGAAGAAAACCGAAGAGGTGGCCGAACGGATCGCCGCCGAGCTGGGGCGCTCGTCGGTCGCCTATCACGCGGGCCTGTTGCCGGAGCAGCGTCACACGGCGCAGGAGGCGTTCATGAGCGGCCGCGTGGAGATCGTCGCGGCCACCACCGCCTTCGGGATGGGGATCGACAAGGCCGACGTCCGCTTCGTCGTCCACTACAACCTGCCCGGCAGCCTGGAAGCGTACTACCAGGAGGCGGGCCGGGCCGGACGCGACGGGAAGCCCTCGCGGTGCCTCCTGTTGTACAACGCGGCCGATCGTTACATCCAGGAGTTTTTCATCGAGAGCGCCTACCCGGCACGGGAGATAGTCGCCCGGGTGTATGAGTGCCTGAAGACCGTGAAGGACGATCCGATTGAGCTGACCCAGCAGGAGATCAAGGAGCGGCTGAGCCTGCCGATCGGCGCGGAGGGCGTGGGCACGTGCGAGCAATTGCTTGAATCGGCCGGCGTGCTGGAGCGGCTGATCGCGTCGCAGAATCGGGCGGCCGTGCGCCTGGACAGCGACCTGCCCACCTTGGTCGACCTGTTGCCCAAGCAGGCGAAGGTGCGGCGCCGGGTGATTCGGGCGGTCGAGGAGCTGGTGGGGACGCGACGGAACGAGATGGTCTTCTTGCACCCCCGCGAGCTGTGCGACCGAGGCGAGCTGGACCATGCCTCGGTGACCCATGCCCTGCGAGAGCTAAACAAGCTGGAGGCGTTCACCTACGTGCCGCCGTTTCGCGGCAGGGCGATCCGCATGGTCCGCCGCGACCTGCCGTTCGACGGGCTGGAGATCGACTTCGACACCTTGGAGCGTCGGAAAGCCGCGGAATTCGAAAAGCTCAACCGGGTGATGTACTTCGCCGTCAGCGATCGCTGCCGGCAACAGGAGATCCTCGACTATTTCGGCGACAAGGCGAGTGCGCCCTGCGACCACTGCGACAACTGCCGGCGGGATCGCCCGGGCGCAAGGCGGGGTGCAAAGTCGGGAGATCCGCTCACAGCGCACGCAGACCCCGATACGGCGCACGCAGAAGCGGGCACAGCGCGGCACGCGGCCGTGGATGAAAAGCTCGTCGAAGTCGTCCGCATCGTGCTCAGCGGCGTTGCCCGGACGCAGATCCAGCTTACCGTCGGCTGCGGCAAGAACCTGTTGGCCCAAATGCTCTGCGGGTCGGCTTCGGCCAGGATGAGCAAGCTGGGCCTGGACGAGCTGAGCACCTTCGGGCTGCTCGAACACCTGACGCAGCCGGAAGTGGCCACGCTGGTCGACGGTCTGGTGGCCACCGGGCATCTCGAGCAGGTCGACTTCGAGCCCCGCCGACCCATCATCCAGTTGACGCCGCTGGGGTCCGATGTGATGAAGGGCAAGGCGGAGTTGACCGTCGCCCCGCCCATCCCGGCCGAGTTGCGCCGGAAGATCCGCGGCGAGAAAGCGGGGGCTCGCGGCGATGACGGCCGCGGCGCGAGCGACGGCGTGCAGCAAGCGGCCGGTGCGACCGGGTCGGGCGCCGTGGAGGCCGATGTGCCGCCGGTCGATGCGGATCTGCTTGGTGCCCTCAAGCGGTGGCGGCAGAAAGTCGCCTCCCAAGCCGGGATCGCGGCCTATCAAGTCTTGTGGAACAGCACGTTGGAGGAAATTGCGCGGCGACGACCGGATTCTCACGGGGCCCTGTTGCAGGTCCCGGGAATTGGGCCTTCCAAGCTAGAGCGATACGGGGACGCGCTGCTGGCTCTGGTTGGGCGCCACGTCGGCCGCGTCGTCGAGGAGCCCGGCGGCAACGGGGGCGCGGCGGAACCACCAGGGCGGCCCGAGGCGTTTTACGATGAGCCGTTTGCGCCGAAGCAGGTCCCATCCCAACGGGATGAGCGAGAAGAGGAAGAGCAGGACGGACGACAGTCGGTTCCTGAGGCGGAGGAGGGGATGCTGTGCCCTCAAGTCGGGCGGGGCGCGGTCGGCTCGCCAAAGGGGGGCACTCCCCGCTCCGTCTCCCCCGAAGCCCGTCCAAGCCACTATTGGACTTGGCGATTGCTCTCCGCAGGGTTCTCCGTCGAGGAATGCGAGGCGATTCGTGGAATCGGGCGGGACATGATTTTGGATCACATGGTTCGGGCCGCGGAGGAAGGTTGGCCGGTCCGGGCGGAGTGGTGCTTGTCTGCGGAACTCTTGGAGGCCCTGCGCCGGGCCGTGCTCTCCGAGCAGCCGGCCGACGTGCGGTCGCTCCTGCCGCGTCTGCCGCCCCGCACACGACCGGGAGAGGTCGAATTGTTCCTCCGGTGTCGGAGAGAAGTGAAGGGGTGAGGGGGTGACAAGGTGACGGGGTAAGGGGGTGACAAGGTGACGGGGTGAGGGGGTGAAGGGGT
>CAZDHR010000245.1:0-10857 GCA_964505295.1 uncultured Planctomycetaceae bacterium | reverse complement strand
GTGTATACGTGGAACTCCAAGTCCTGAACCCTGAACCCTGAACCCTGAACCCTGAACCCTGAACCCTGACCGCTGGAATCTCGCTTCGGTCTGAGGCGTAGCCTCGCTAGATCTTGTATTGCTAGCGGTGCTGTCAGCACAACATGTTGTATGATTTTCGCTAAATGGCGCTGTCATACTAGATGTCCCAGGCAGCCGCGGCGCGGACCCAGCTAGCGGACTTGGATGAGGATGACACCATCGCCGGGAATGGCGATCTTGAGACCTTCCCCGACCAACTGGCGAACGTCCAGGCTCGAGGCGTCGCTCAGGGCCCGACTGCCGGAGCCGGCGGCGGTCGCGGCCAGCCTGGTCGCGCTGGTCGGGCTGGCCAGGGGATGAGGAAGGCCTTGCGGGTCAAGCACGCAGGTGACCTCGCGAGGCTCCGCGTCGAGGTTGGCCATAAGCAGATAGGCCTCCCCGGGCCGGCTGTAGACGGCGGCAGCACAGCGGGCATGCGACAGGGTGACCGCCTGATTGCGCCAGTCGGCGAACCGATACTCTCCGATGTCGCCAAGAGGTTTCAACAGAGGAAGCAGGGCAAAAGTCTCCTCGCTGGCCGGCCAAGGGGCCACGCCGTTCAAGAACGCCTCGATGGCAAACAGCCGGTGGAGTCGGCGGGGGGCGTTGCGGTCGAGGACCCCGTAACTGATGGCGCCTCGGGGAATCGCGCCGGCCAGCGACATTTCCAGCGGCAGGTCCTCGAGGTCGGGCGCCCGATCGGTCCATTTCCGGTAGCCCCATTCGGTCGCCACCACGTAGTCGGCGAAATTCTCCAGGGCGAACATCGGAACCTTGGTGTTGTGGACGATGATCAGGCCGTCCATGCCCACGCGGGCGCGGGTCCACTCCATCAGCTCGAGCAGCTCGTCCATGTCCCAGTGGCCCTTGGCCGGCCCGGCGGGGTCGACGCCCGGCTCGTGCAGGGGATTCGAGCAGAGCAGGGCCACGTTCCAGTCGTAGTAGACGCCGTCGAGAGGATGGTTCTTGAGGACCCGGTCGATGGATAACTTCAGGAAATCGAGCCAGCCGGACCGGAGGCACATCTGGGCGCCGAACTCACGGTTGGGGCGGTAGAAGTTGTGGCGCAGCTCTCCGGCGCGGTTCTTCCGGCCCCACTCTTCGCCGTGCTTCTGGAACTCCTCGGTGCTCGGATGCAGCTCCTTGTTCGAGAAGTAGGTCGCGGTCCGAATCCCCACCCGGCGGCAGTCCGTGAGAACCTTGTCGTAACGATCCATGTCCGGGTAGGGAGGGTAGGAGCCGTCGCGCCAGAACAGACCGTCGTCGTAGTAGTCGCCGTCGTTGTGGCAGTGGACCGTCTGGATGCCCTTCTCCGCCCAGCGGCCGATTTCCTCCGTCGACACCCATTCACCGCGGTTGCGATTGAACGAGGTGTGCAGCCAGGGCCCATGCGCGCGGCCTTCGAGGAGCGGGAACGCCACGTAGAAGTCAAAGATGCAGACACTCGGCAACGACACCGCCGCGCCGGGGCTCCAGAGCGGAGAGACCGATAGCGCCAACCCCGGCGGGTCCTGATTGCGATCCAAAAGACACTGGCCCCCGCCGCGGCGCCCGGTCATTTGCAGTTCCCATTGCGAGAGATCGGATCCCACGAACCACTCCAAGCCCTCGACTCCGGGATCGGTGAGAATCATGGAACGCGGCACGTAGCGCGTCTGGAGGGCCTTATCCGACGGGTCATCCAGGCGCAGCTTCCCCCAGCGGTTGCTCCCGAACGAGAACGGGGGAGCCTTTTCCTCTTCCGTGATCCCTTCCCGATAACCGTAGTCGGTGAGGCTCGGCGTAAGGACGGTGGAGAGCGGGCAGACCTCCCGCGCGCCGACGCCGGCCGGAGCGAGCAGCTCCTTGCGGATCTTCACGTGTCCCCAGCCATACCGCAGCGTGGTTTTGACCCGAACCCCCGACGCCCCGCCGGACGGGTCCTTCAGGCCGGACTCAACCCTCACGATCTCGTTCAGGCCCTCCCGGCGGTGCGTGACGGTCGGCGCCGAGTCGTTCAGGTCTGTAAACACGGTCCCGTTCTCGTCCCGAACGCGGGTCTCGATGGGGCGCACCAGCAGGTTCGCAGCCTTGCCGTGCGTCAGGGTGATCCGCGTGATCGCGCCCCCCTTCTTCAGGTCCTGCTCGATGGTGTAGTAGGGGGTGCAAAGGGTCAAAATACCCGAACCCTCGTCTCGCTGGACCGAGTAGGCTTGGGGCCAGGTGCGCGGGACCTTGCGCGCGGGCGGATCGGCCGGCGAAACCGGGGTCGCCAGCAAGAAACCGATGGCGAACAGGCCGATCCTTAGCACGATCGGGCGCCAATCCCTTCGGCGCAGGACGACTCCACGGGACGGACGCGAGGCGGTGGTCTTCATTGTCGTGTCCTCTGGGAAAAGAAACTCTCGTCGTTCGGCTCGAACCGGTTCGACCAGCCCAAACAATCCAGCCCTGAATGTGAACCGGGGACGCGGCGAAGTCAACCGCAGCCGAAGTCTCATGCGAACCTCAATATTGGCGATGATCGAGTCGCCACCCGCGTTGGGCCCGACGGCTTCCCGTCCTGGGCCGGCGGGTTTTGACACGCCCGTCGGCGCCATTAGAATGGGGACCGGTGTATTGGCCGGGGGCCGCTTGGTTGTGCATTCAGGTGCGAAAGAGAGTTTTCCCCATGAACAGAACGGGACGACGGACACTGGCAGTCTGCCTTGCCATCTTGCTGCTGGCTTCGCCGGGAACGATGGACGCAGACCGGCCGGATCGGGCACCCAAGGCCGAGCCGACGGACGCCGCGCAAGCCGCACGGAAGGCGAAGGGGGAGGCGCGGAATCGCCAACCATGATACGCCTGGCAAACGCCTTTTACTTGTTCTGGTGCCGCTGGGATCCCAAGATCGACGACGCCTATCAGCACGTCACCTCGGTCTTCCGCTCCGACGACCCGCTCGATTTCCACGACCGCGAACCCATCACCGAGCTCAATGCCCACGCGCCTGAGATCTTTCAGAACGAGCACGGCGACTGGTACATCTCGAGCGTGGAATGGCCCCATCGTGAGCTCAGTATCGCCCCCATGAACTGGGAACAAGAAGAGTGACGGGCGCGCGGCCGCAAGCCGGATCTCCGATGACTGCCCGACTTGTCGTGTCCATTCCTCCTCGCCCTGGCCCTCTCCCGCGAGCGGAGAGGGAGATGACTCCTCGGCCGATCCCCCTATGTGACGCGACCTTGTCGCACCCGACGCACGACGTACGGGCTACGGATTTTCGGGTCGATCGTTGGTTGCCTTGCGCGACGTGGAATGGCCCGCACTCCGTGCGTCGTGGCCGAGGATGCGGGCAACGAGCGGATCGCCGGCCGCGAACGTGCCGACGTCGCCGGCCAGCAAGGTGACGGGCACGGCCCAGAGGACCAGGTTGCTGTAGTAGTCGCTCCCCCACACGGGGCCGCCGTCGCGGGAACGGATGACGCAGTACTGGTTCCAGGGGGTCTGGTGGAGAATGGTCATCGCGTGCCACATCCGCCGCAGGGCCTCCATGCCCGTCTGGGCGTGCCCGCCGTCGATCAAGGTCATCGCGGCGCACGAGTTCTCCCCGACGAAGATCTGCTTGGCGTGCGAGTTGTCTTCCGCGTTGCGCGGGTCGCTGGTCGGATCGCCAACCACAAGGCCGCCGCGCCCATCAGGCACGCAGCAGTTTGCCAATCCATGCTCGGTGGCGCGGAAATTCAGCCGCTCGATGCTCGCCAGCGCGGTCTTCACGCGGTCGGGCGGATAGAGAGGACCCAGGCCGGCGATCCGCGTGCACCACTGGCCCATGAGCTGGTTGGCCAAACAGCCTTCGCTGCGCCGGTTGCCGGCCGTGTCGTTGAAGACGCGGTAGTACTGGCCCGTCCAGAGCTTGGCCTCATAGGCGCCGAGACCCTGGTCGAGTGCCCGGCGATATTCGGCCGCGGCGTCCGGCCGGTCCAATCGCTCGGCCAGCGCTTCGGCCGCGCGCAGGGCGGCCAGGTTCACGCCGGCCACGTACGCACTGGCGCCGTGCCACGGCCAGATGTCGTAGAACTGGTTCGCCGGCCACCACTCGCCCGGCAGGCAGTGCGGCTTGTCGTCGACCAGTCCATCGCCGTCGGTGTCGAGCGATTGCTCGAAGCGGATCGCCGCCTCGACCACCGGCCACAGCTCGCGCGCCAGGGCGTCGTCGCCCGTACGCACCACGTAGCGATGGAGCATCAGGACCCACTCGGCCGAGTTGATCGGGTGCTGGCAGTAGTAGCGTGGGTCCCACAGCGCCGTGGGCCGGCCGAAGGCGAACGGGATTTCGCCGCTGCGGATCTGGAAGTGGGCAAACGCGCGGAGCGTCGTCTCTTCCAGCTCGGGGAAGAACAGCAAGGCGGGAAAATGCCCGTGGATGCGGCAAACCATCGTTTCGCTGATCGGGCAGCCGGTGAAACTCTCGCTGTGCACGAACAATCCGTCCGGCCCATACCAGTCGTCGCCGTACACGTTGACGACCCAGAGCGTATTCTTGGCCAGCGAGTAGAGCGAGTTGACCAGTCCCTCGCGCAGCCACGGCGGCAGTCGCTGTTCGTCGTAAATCGCCTGCTGCCACGCGAGCGTCCGGCGCAGCAACGCGTCGTAGTGTTCCGCCATGAATCGCACCACGGCCCGGCTGCCGTCGAAGCGCCCGGCGTACCGGTGCGTGTGCGGTTGGCCGCCGCTGTCTTTCCAGTGCGGCTGATGCCAGGCGAGCACGGCCGTCGCCGATCGCGATTGTCCCGGCTCGAGCGTGAAGTCCAAGGCAAGGGCCGCCGCGGGGTCGGCGTCCGGCGCGTCGGCCAGCGGCTCGCCCATCTGACCCCAATTGCTGAGCACGCCTCGTTCCATTTCCGATGGCTTTGCATCGGCTCCATCCGGCGCGAGCCACGCCAGCGCATAGGATTGGCCCCTCGCGTCGGCGACCGTCACACCGCCCGGGATTTCCTCGCGCCGGGCGGTGGCCTTGTCCTTCTGGGCGGGACCGGGGAAGGCCATCACCAGCCGGACACGTTGGGGCTTGTCGCCGGAGTTGCGCACGGTGATTTCAAAACAAGCCGCCGGCGTATTGCTGGCGTCGGCGTCGCCGAGCACGAAGGGCGACCAACCGCGGACCTCGACGCTCAACGGCAGGTCAAAGGTGTAGCGGGCGTCGGCAACCGGGAAGTGTCCCCAATACCGGCCCGCCGCCGCCCCGGCCACGTTGTCGGCCGTGCGCAGGCACACCAACCGCGGCTGGCCGTCGACGACGATGCCGAGAAAAGGCCGATTCAGCTTCCGGGGCGGGACGAACCGGTTGAAGATCGAACACAGCCCGAGCGTGCCGTCCGCGTTGAAATCGAGATAGCCCGTGCCGATGCCCCCCAACGGCACGCCCTGCTTGACCGTGGCCGCGTCGTAGATGACGCCCACCGCCTTGCGGGCGAATCCCGGTGCGTTGAACTGCCTGACTTCGAGTGGAGGCGAGAAATCGGGGATTCCCGGGCGCACGCCACTCAACGGCGCATCCGCCGCCCGGACGGTCGAGCCGACGAGTGCGATGGCAAGCAGGCCGAGGACCTCAAGAAAGGCCGAAGCCCGAATCCGCACAGACTTGCTACGACGACTCGGCGTGGCTTCTGTCATGGGAATACGCTCCTTGGTTCGGGAAAGAGCATGGAGGTGTGCTGGTCCGGCGATCTAATGGGCCGCCCGACTTCAGCCCGCCCCAAGCCCACGGTGACTTCTGGGGAGATGTGTTCCGGGTTCAGACTCGGCACGTCGCGGGCGAGGCGCAGGCCGTTGAAGCGGAGCCGGCGGTGCGGGCGCTCGGTGTGCCTGAGCGCCGGATCGAGCGAGGCAGGCGAGTCGGCGTAGCTTCCGCCGCGTACGACCCGCAAACCCGCAGCCGTGAGCGACTCGCGGCCGTCGTCGGCCCGGTAGAGGTACGGGCGCGACAAGCTCGAACACCACTCCGCGACGTTGCCCTGCATGTCCACGAAACCCCACGCGTTCGGCTTCCGTGTGCCGGTGGGACGGGGCGCGAGCGCGTTGAGCGGTAGAAACGGCCCGGTCGATTCGGGCTCGCGCAGCGAGTTGGCGTCGAACCAGGCGGCAGATCGACACCAGCACCTTGTCTCGCCGCGTTCGCGCCAGCCGGGCCATCGGTTTCCACTGGCCGGCGTTTTCGTACGTGTCGATCATGTCGATCATGTTGACGCCGAGGTCGATCGCCCGTGCAATCCGGCGGTCCCGCAGGGCCTGGCCTTCCTCGTTCAACTCGCCGCCGTGCGTGGCCTGGCGCTTGAAAGCCGGGTTGGTGTGGGAGCCGAACGAGAGGAGCGAGACGTAAAGGTTCGTGTGCCCCAGCCGGCGGTACAACATCCCGCCGCGGCTGAACTCCCGGATCGGCTCCGGCCGGTCCGCGCCCGCCGCGTACGAACCGCCGAGCCCCGCGGCCAGCGCCCGGACGGGACTCTTCCGAAGGAACGCTCGTCGTGAAAGCTCCGCCATCCCTACTTCTCCCTGGGCCACTGTATGGCGATGTCGTCTGCCGATGCTCTCCGCGTGACACTCCCTCACCTCGTCACCAAGCCGACTCACGGGGCCGGCGTCTCGCCGCAATGGATGAAATCCTGGGGCACCTGTTCCAGGTCCCGTTTCTCGATCCAATCGACGCCCCGGAACCGCCGGAAGAACTCCCCCAACATGCCGACGGTTTGCAGGTTCATGAGGTGTCCTCGAACCCGCATCCGGTCGATGAGAGAATATTCGAAGTCAATGTCGTCAGCGAAACGGTCGGCGAGCGAAGACATCGGGGCTCCCGCGTTCGAGAAAATGGGACCGAGTCCCGGGATGATAATCCCCGCGAGGAGCCCCGTCCATCCACCGTGGCCACCCGCGAAACGCGAAAGCCGAGAATAAGCACCGCTGGTTGAAGGTTTACTTCGCCAGGCTCCCCGCACGAACGGCCGCGCGCACGCAGTTGGGGTGGCAGCCACTCCCCCTGCAACTGCGACGAACCGCAGCGCCGCCCGCGCCGCTTGGGGCGATCGGATCCCCCGGTGGGCCGGCAGACTACCTGAGGTCCTTCTGCGGTGCGTGTGCCGTGCGGGCCGGATGGCCCGTCGAGCCCAACCTGCGGACGTCCAATTCCTGGGGGCCGTCCCCCCCCTCGAGCGTCCCGTTCTCTCGCTGGTAGCTCACCAGCCAAGCCACCTTTTCCGCGGCGGTCGGTTCGCCGGGGATCTCCGCGCTGGGCGCTCGTCCCCACAGGATGCGAGTGCCTGCCTTGGTGACCAACTGGTAAGCGTACTGGTCGCCGTGACCCAGCTCGACCAGAGTCGAGGGGACGATGCAGTCCAGGTTCAGTTGCTGCCAGGTGGACAGTAGCACCGCGGCGATCTCCGCCCCTTCCAGCACCCGGGCGTCGCCCCACCGTGTGCCCACCGGCCCGACGGGCGCCGTGTACACGCCCACCAGTCGCGGATAGGTGAGGATCTCGATCGGCGAGAAGTCGCGACCCTCGCTCGGCAGCAGCACGCCCTCGGCGTCGACCGCCAGCAGCGCCCCAGGCACCTGCACCATCAGGACCGGCCGGCGATACTCAAGCTCCACTTCGACCTGAGCCGGATATCGCTTCGTTACCCGATGAACCTTGGCGACCCAAGGGTGCAGGGAGAACGCGTCGGCAATCCGCTGGGCGAGGTCGTCGTCCATGATCGACAACGGGCCGTCCAGGCTGCCGTCGCGAAATACCTCGAAGCGGACGTCGCGATGGACCCAGGGGGCCGGCGGAGTGATGTGGACGTTCTCTTGGACGAGCCAATACTCCTTCGACGCCAACACGTCCTCGCCGACTTCCTGCCATCCGGCGTACCACAAGCCGACGAACGCCGCGACCGTCAAGGCAACCAGCGCTGCCGTGCGCCCCTGGCCCTGGAGAAGCTCGATCAGGTGTCTCAGCGGGACGGGCAACACGGTGCCCTTCGGTTTCGACTTCGCTCTCTTCGCGCTCATCAGGCGGTGGTCCTCGTTCCAGACTGTCACCAGGTGCTTGCGAGGGACGCGGCGGGACCCCAGACCGGGCCCAACGGCTCGAGCGCTGCCGCCGAACGCTCGCAGCGCCCCCTTCACTCTTATCGGCGACAGTGCCGGGTGGTAATAATCCCCGACCGGGCCCGTGTCACACTTGGACCCGTCAATCTGGGGGGCGGGACGCGGGATCACTGAACGGCTTTCCCGACGACGCGATTTCGCCTGCGCCGGAGACACACGAGATTTCCAGCCCGGTAGGGTGCGTGAAACGCACCATATTTGTTGGCCGGGAGATAATGGTGCGTTTCACGCACCCTACGCCTCTCCGCCTGAGGCAAGAACCAGCATAACCGACCGAGAAATCACGAACCACCCCTTGACCCGCGAAGGCGTTTCAGGGATCTGCGCTTCGCCGCGACCCTCTCTCCCAGAGCGAGAGGGCCCCCTTTTGAACACATGCTCTCACTCGGTCAACTCAAAGGGGAACTCGTTGTCGCCCCCTTCGGTCACCTCGGCGGTCAACCCGGAACTCTTGGGGTCCTTGTACTTTGGCGGCAACAGGTCCTTGGTTTGGGCAGCGGGTGGGGTTGCGCCCCTCTCGTAATAGGCGTTCGTTTCCTCGTCCGAGAGTTGGCCTTCCGTGACCGTCTTGGCGATGGTCACGTCGTAGCTGCCGGGGATTGCCCCATCGCCCGACTCGAACGTAGTTAGTTGGAAGTTGCCGGACTCGTCGGTCCTGCCTGTTGCCCCCCGTCCGTCGGGCGACGAGGGTTTGAACGTGACCGTGGCGCCCTCGACGGGTTCTCCGTTGTGGGTCACTTTGCCGGTCACCTCGACCGTCGCCGGTCGATCGGTGGCCTCGGTGCCCCCCCCGCACCCGGTTAGAATGACGAACGACAGCAGGCAAGCCAAACCGGCCATCCAGCGACAGGGCCCAAACATAGCGTGCATCGCGTTTTCCTCCTGCAACTTCCAGGGGACCACCCCTGGTCCCCAAAGGATCGGGAGAATCAGTTCGTTACCGGCCATCGGGCCAGGACGTCAACCACTTGTGGTAGTATGGGGGGCCCGCCGCGCCGTGTCAACTCGCCCCATGGGCCCCGTACGGGTACCCCGATGGGGCATGTCTGCGAACCCGCTACCGGGGGGGCAGCGGGTGCGATGTCCACTCTCGCCCAACCGTAATGCCCCGAAAGCTTGCCCGCCAGCGAGTTTTCTAACATAATACTTACTGTACGTGGCTTGGGGTCGCCGCCGGTCGAGAAAGCCGGGTTCGGGATCTCGCTAAGCACTCAATCCTATGTCTTCGACGAGGGAAAGGAGAAGGTCATCATGATTCCATCATCCAGGACCCGCGGGTTCACCTTGGTCGAGCTGCTGGTGGTGATCGCCATCATCGGCATCTTGATCGCCCTGTTGCTGCCCGCCGTGCAGGCCGCCCGAGAGGCCGCCCGCCGTGGCCAGTGCACCAACAACCTGAAGCAGTTCGCGATCGCGGTCCACAACTATGTGGACACGTTCAAGGTGTTCCCGGCGAAGAGGCAAGGCCCGTCCGCGTCCGGCGCGAGCTGCGCCGACGAAAACAAACAGTTCGGGAGCGCCTGGATGCGGTTGCTGCCTTACTATGAGCAGCAAGCCCTTTACGACCAGTGGAGTTCCGCGGGAACGTACGGTGGCACGGCCATCGGGCCCTTCGGCCCGTGCCCGTGGGGAACTTGGGACGACAACTACACGCCTTACAAGCAGCAGGTGCCCACGTTGTTGTGCCCTTCGGACGGCAAGATCGCTAACAAGGCGGCAAACAGCGAGGCGAGGACCAACTACATGTTTTGCGTTGGCGATTCGATTGCCAGCGGCGGATCGGTGGGCAACAACTCTGCCGGGTCAACGCGAGGCATCTTTGGGAATGTTCAATCACACGTCTCGTTCGCCGCCATCACCGACGGCACCAGCAACACGCTGATGCTCTCGGAACGGAAATGGGGCCCCTGGGCCGACCGATTCGTGGTCGGGATCGGGACCTGCCGGGCGGGCACCGGCGTCGTCACCAACCCTTCCATTTGCTTCACGTTCGTCGACCCGACCGATGCGAGACGGTATCTTTCCAGCGGCAGTCCGACATCGTGGTCCGGCCGGTGGTGCCACGGCTCCACGTCGCACATCGGCTTCAATACGGTGCTGGCGCCCAACGGTCCCAGTTGCGGCGATCACACCAACGACAACGCGGTCTCCGGCGCCTTCCCGCCGACCAGCTATCACCCGGGCGGGGTGGTGGCCGCCAAGGGCGACGGCTCGGTCACCTTCGTCAGCGAGACGATCGACGCGGGGAACTCGACCGCGGGGCAAGTGACAAGCGGGGTCAGCCCCTATGGCGTCTGGGGCGCGATGGGCACCAAGGACGGCGGCGAGACGTACTGATCGCGAGATGCCCGCGCCGCGCCCCGGATCCGTGGGGCCGCTCGGCCAGGACTAACCGTTCAGGGCGTTCGATGAGAGTAGCAGGCACACGCCGTGTGCCGTCAGCGGATGTCATGTTCGGGTCAGACCCATGACGCGTCCCAGCCGTATCGGCCCTAAAAGCGAGTGCAGACGGCGGACGACGAATTCGTGCCGGCCGAAGATCGAAGCGGGGTGAGGGATCGCCATCGGCAGCCTTCGTAGGGTGCGTGAAACGCACCATGATGGAAGATGGAAGCGAAAACGCTATTCGGTGCGTTTCACGCACCCTACTGCTGCTCTTCGCCCGGTATGCCGAAAAGGAACTCGACC
>CAZDHR010000244.1:0-10868 GCA_964505295.1 uncultured Planctomycetaceae bacterium | reverse complement strand
CAAGTACCTGGCGTTTTTCGACGACTACATCGACAAGGCCACGGTGGGCGACGTGGCCGGCTTCGTGCTGGAGCCGATCCAGGGGTGGGGCGGCTCGGTGATGCCGCCCGACGACTTCTTCCCCAAGCTCCGCACGTTCTGCGACGAGCGGGGCATCCTGCTGATGACCGACGAAGTGCTCACCGGCTGGGCCCGAACCGGCAAGTGGCTTTGTACCGAGCACTGGGGCGTGGTGCCCGACGTGGTCTCGCTCGGCAAGGGCTTCGGCAACGGGTTCCCGGTCACGTGCGTTGCCGTGCGCGAGCCGCTGAAGGAGTCGTTCGAGTCGATCTCCGCTTCGAGCAGCTACGGCGGCAACCCGATGGCCTGCGGGGCCGCCCTGGCCACGATCGAAGTCATCCGGGAAGAGAACCTGCTGGAGCGGAGCCTGCACCTGGGCGAATTGGCACTCGAGCGCATGGAGCGGATCCGCGAGGAGCACCCGATCGTGGGCGACGTCCGCTCGAAAGGTTGCCTGATGGGGATCGAGCTGGTCAAGGACCGCGCCACCAAGGAGCCGTTCGACGAGGCCGGCAAGCTCGTCTACCAGAAGGCGTTCGCCAAGGGCCTGGCGTGGATCCCCGCCGGCCACATCCTCCGGATGAGCCCGCCCGTGGTCATGGAAGACGAGGTGCTGCTGAAGGGCCTGGACATGATCGACGAGTCGATTGGGGAGACGGAAAGGGAGTGGGGATACTGACAAGCGCCGGCAGCGATCGGCCATCACCCCTACCCGACCGCCGGCCTATCGAGCTTCCAAGCGGACGGCTGAGTACTGTGTACTCAGTACTGTGTACTCAGTACTGTGTACTGAGTACTGTGTACTGTGTACTCAGTACTGAGTACCGTGTACCGTGTACTGTTTACTGTGTAATGATAGCTGACGGCCCCTTGCCGAGCGTTCATCGCTCATGCCCCCAACGAAAGACTCGCGGCCATGAAGACCATCCGCTTCGGAATCATCGGCTGCGGCCTGATGGGCCGGGAGTTCGCCAGCGCGGCGGCGCGGTGGTGCCACCTGACGAACCTTGACGTCCGCCCCCAGATCGTGGCCATCGCGAACCGCTCGGAGGGGAAGCTCGCCTGGTTCAATGAGCGGTTCGACTCCATCAGCCAGTCCACGCAGGACTATCGGGAGGTCTTGGCCAACGATCAGGTCGAGACCGTGTACGTGGCCGTCCCGCATCACCTGCACGAAGAGGTTTACTGCGCCGCGATCCGCGCAGGCAAGCACCTGATGGGTGAGAAGCCCTTTGGGATCGACAAGCCGGCCAACGAGGCGATCCTGCAAGCGATCGATGACAGCCCGGGCGTATTCGTCCGTTGTTCCTCGCAGTTTCCCTTCTTTCCCGCGGTTCAGCGCATCGGTCAGATGATCGACTCCGGGGCGCTGGGGCGAATCATCGAGCTTCGCACCGGCTTCCTCCACTCCAGCGACCTCGACCCCCGGAAGCCGATTAACTGGAAACGGATCGTCGATCTCTGCGGCCGTTACGGCGTGATGGGCGACCTGGGGATGCACGTCTGCCACGTGCCGTTTCGGGCTGGTTGGCGCCCGGTGGACGTTCGGGCGGTCCTCTCGAACATCGTCCCCGAGCGGCCCGACGGCCGAGGCGGCACCGTGGCCTGCGAGACCTGGGACAATGCCACGCTACTCTGCCGGATGCACGACCCGAGCACGCAGACCGAATTCCCCTGGACGATCAAGACGCAACGCATCTCGCCGGGCCAGAAGAACACCTGGTACGTCGAGATCCTCGGCACCAGGGCTTCCGTGCGGTTCTCCACCCGAAACTCCAACCGGCTCGAGCTGCTCGACTACAACGGCGGCGAGCAGGTGTGGGGCCAGGTCGAGGTCGGCTACCGCGGGGCGTTCCCCACAATCACGGGGCCGATCTTCGAGTTCGGCTTCCCCGACGCGATCCTCCAGATGTGGGCCGCGTTTGTCCATGAGCTGGAGCACGGCTCGCCGCCGTCCCGCTTCGCCGGCTGCGCGACCCCGGAGGAGACCGCCCTGAGCCACCGGCTATTCACCGCGGCGCTGGAATCGCAAGAGATGGGGCGGACGGTGGTGGTGTAGTGTTGCAGTGGGGGAGGGGCTCTCGCAAAGACGCCAAGACGCAAAGGAACAGGATGTCAACTGACCAGCGGGTGAACGAAGGAAAGGGGCAGAAGGAAGAGATCGGAGCGTGGATTGACCTGGTCGTGGCTTTGTGTCGCTCTGCCGTTCCTCGTCGTTTCCTCTCCCGGCTCTGGATTTCCCCCTGTTCTCGCGCGTTTCTCCAGACGACCAGACATCCACCCTCTCTCTTCCCTTTGCGTCTTGGTGTCTTTGCGAGAGCCCTTTGCCCGCGATTCTCCCCTCCGTCTTGCACGTGCTTCTTTTGCGCGTCCCTTCGCACCGCCTACCGTCTGCGCCCGATGGGCACGAGGCTGACGAGCATCCCCACGGCCACCTGCACCAACAGGCTCAGCGGCATCGCCCAGAGGAAACCGATGCCCACGTCGCCGGTGAAGTCTTTCCAGAAGCTAATCGTGACGGCCACGGCCAGCCCGAACACCGCGCCGACGACCGTGCCCGGCCACGTGGCCCAGCGGACGAACATCGCCATGAAGAAGAGCCCGAACAGCGGGGCGGTGAGGAGATTGACCACCTTCATCGCCAGCTCGAGCAGATTGCCTTCGACCATCCGGACGCCGAAGCTGAGCATGACGACCGCCACGCCGACGAACACGGAGACGTACCGGGCGAGCTTGACGTGATCCGTCTCGGCCTGCCCCGCCCTGCGGCGGCGGAACCGGTCGATGAAGTCGATGGTGATCACCGAGCAGGAGGAGTTGATGCCGGACGAAAGGCTCGACATGGCGGCGGCCAACAGCCCGGCCACAATCAGGCCGCTGACTCCGACGGGCATGCCGATGGCGATGAAACGGGGAAACACTCGGTCGGCGTTCCCGACCATGGTCTCGCCGTCGGCGAGCAACTGCGGGTTCGCCTCGAAGTAGGCGAAGACGGCCAACCCCACGGAGATCATGATCAGGGTGACGAACGTGCTGGCCACAAGCGACGTCCCGAGCACGAAGCGGGCGGCCTTGAGGTCACGCGTGGCCAGATAGCGCTGGATGGCCATCTGGTCGGATCCCGACGTGCAGACGTACCAGGTGAACGTGGCGAGAAACCCGGCGAAAAACGTGACGCGCACGCCCGGCTGGTATCCCCAGGCCGGTTTGGGCCAGTGGGCCAGCCACTCGGTGGGCCACCACGCGCTGACGCCGCCCAGGTAGACGGTGACCAACACGAGCGTCAGGATCGCCCCGCCGAACAGGATGAACGTCTGGACCACGTCGGTGAACACGACCGCCCGCAGGCCCCCCATCGACGTGTAGATCACCGTGATCGCTCCCAGCACGATACACACGTAGGGCGTGGCCGACGCGGGCCAGCCCATCAGAGTCACCAGCACCTTGTCGCTGGTGGTGAAGATGATCACCGCCATCCACGCCAACCGCAGCGCGAGGAAGAGGAACGAACCGAGCAAGCGAACCACCGGCCCCAGTCGCGACTCGAGGATCTCGTACGCACTGGTCACCTTCAGCTTCATGATGAACGGGATCAGGAACCAGCCGGTCACGAAGTAGATGAAGGGGTACGACGCGATCGCTCCCATCATGAACAGCGGACCATCGCTGATCGTCTCACTGGGCCACGCAAGGTAGGAGATGGTGCTCAGCAGGGTCGCAAACAGCGAGAGCCCCACGGCGAGCGGCTTCATCTTGCGCCCGCCGAGCAAGTAGTCCTCGGTCGTGACCGTCCGCCGCGAGTAGTACCACCCGACGGCAAGCATTCCCAGCGCGTAAACCGCGATGACGAGCCAGTCCAGCCAATTGAGTTGGGTCATGGGCTACCTTGCATTCCGTTTCGCCGCTCCGAGTTGTGGGTTGCCTAACATCACAATCGAGCCGGCCCGCCGCGTCAACCCCCGAACCGGTGACAAGTGGCAGTTGACGAGTGGGAAGTGGCGCGGCGCCGATCGTTTAACCGCAAGCCGAAGGCGTGCGCGTTTACCCCGTCACCCCGTCACCATCTCCCCCCTCGCCCCGCCCTCAGCACTAGAGAATCCCGCCGCCGGCTGTTACCATAGGATCGCAACTATCGGATCCGAGCGCAACATGGCAGGCACGGGAGAATCCGCCGAATGTCCGATCCCCAGTCGGTGCTGATCGTCGGCGTGGGCTCGATCGGCGAGCGCCACGTTCGCTGCTTCCAGGCGACCGGGCGAGTGCGTCTCGCCGTGTGTGAGACCAACGACGACCTCCGCCGCCGCGTTGCCGAGCAGTACGGCGTCCGACGCTCGTACGCCAGCCTCGACGAAGCCCTCGGGGACCGACACAACGCGGCTGTCATCGCCACGCCCGCCCAGCTCCATGTGCCCATGGCAATCCGGCTCGCGCAGGCCGGGCTGCACCTGCTGGTCGAGAAGCCGGTGAGCACGAGCCTCGATCGCATCGACGAGTTGCAGGAGGAGCTTCGCCGCCGTGGGCGCAAGGCGGTGGTGGCGTACGTGCTCCGCTTCCATCCGGCCCTGCACGCCATGAAGCGGGCGATCGATGCGGGCCGCTTCGGCGAGCCCGTGCAACTGGTCTCCATCGCCGGGCAGCATTTCCCCACGTATCGGCCGGCCTACCGCGAGATCTACTACGCCGACCACGCCACCGGCGGCGGGGCCATCCAGGACGCGATGACCCACATGCTAAACGCCGGCCAGTGGCTGGTGGGCCCGGTCGATTCGCTCGTGGCCGACGCGGCCCATCAGGTGCTCGAAGGCGTCGAGGTGGAAGACACCGTGGGCCTGCTCGCCCGGCACGGCCGCGTGCTGGCCTCGTACAGCCTCAACCAGCACCAGGCGCCGAACGAGTGGGCGCTCACGGTCGTCTGCCGGCAAGGGACGGCCCGATTCGAGCTCGACGCGCACCGCTGGCGATGGATGACCGAGCCGGACGGGCCGTGGCACGAAGAGACGTTCGGCCCGCTCCAGCGCGACACGATGTTCGTCACCCAGGCCGGCGCGTTCCTCGACTGCGTCCAGGACAACGCCCCGCCCAGGTGCACGCTCGACGAAGGCATCGCCACCCTCCGCGCCAACCTCGCCACGCTGGCCTCGGTGCGCGAACGCCGGTGGCAAGTGGTGGGCTGAGTGAGAGCAGACGGTGGGAAAGAGCATCTCGCAAAGGCGCGAAGACGCAAAGGAAGGACAGGGGAAAGAAGACCCGAGTAATACTGCCGGATAAACGGGCATGGGTCGAGTTGTCGATCGCAGTTGACTGGATTCGCCTGAACCGTCACGCAAGCCCTTTGGGGACCTTTTCCCCTCCCCTTCCTCTTTTCCTTTGCATCTTCGCGCCTTTGCGAGCTACTCCCCTCCACCTCCCCAACCCACAAACCTCAGGAGGCCGCCAGCCATGACCCCCGACCGCGAGCCGACCATTCAGGAGCTTTTCGATCTCTCGGGCAAGACCTCGCTGATCAGCGGGGCGAGCGGTTACCTGGGCGGGGCGATGGCCCGGGCGCTGGCCGAGGCGGGGAGCCGCGTGGTGGTGACCAGCCGCGACGCCGATCGCGCGCGGGCGGTCGCCGCCGAGTTGCCTGATGCCCAGGCCGTCGGCCACCGAGGCTTCGCCTTGGACCAGATGGACACCGCGTCGATTGACCGGGCGTTTGCCGAGATCCTCGACGAGGTGGGCCAACTCGACGTGCTGGTCAATAACGGCCACGATCCGCTGGCCAACGACTGGACCGACGTCACGCCCGAGCAGTTCACCCGGCAACTGGCCAACGCCACCGGCTACTTCCAGCTCGCCCGGCTGGTCCGCCATCACGCGGTGAAGCGCAACGGCCCGGCGAGCGTCATCATGCTCGGTTCGATGTACGGGCTGGTGGCCTCGTACCCCGACGCCTACGAGGACCTTTGCCCTGCCAGCCCGGTGGCCTATCACACGCTCAAAGGGGGCATCATCCACCTCACGCGTCACCTGGCCGTCTACTGGGCGGGCGACGGCGTGCGCGTCAACTGCCTAAGCCCCGGCCCTTTTCCCCCGCCAAGAGTCCCCGCCGGCCTGGCCGACCGCCTCGACACGCACAGCCCCATGCGTCGCATGGGCCTCCCCCACGAGCTCAAAGGCGCCGTCGTCTTCCTCGCCAGCGACGCCAGCAGCTACATGACCGGCCAGAACCTGGTGATCGACGGCGGCTGGACGGCGTGGTGAAGCGAACCGTTGGCAGACGCGATCTGGCCAGCGGGCGGATTTCGGCGTACCGGGCGAAACCACGAAGCGGCCGTTGAGGCCTGCGTTTTCGATCAGACGGGCACGCGATGCGGGCCGCGTCACTTGGTCAGCCACTCGAGCGGAAACCGCGTGATCTGCGTCGTCGCCAATCCGCCCGTGGTCTTGCGGTTGCCGGCGCAGTGGGCGAGGAGGACTTGGTCGCCGACGAAATCGACGGCCGTGTAGCAGTACCAGCCGTCGGGGTTGTCTTCCAGCGTCTTGACGTGCTGCCAGGTGCGGCCCTCGTCGCCGGAGATGGCCACGTTGTAGGGCGTTCGCTTGCCGCGGTGGGCGTCGTCGACCTTCTCGTGGTTGTTCCAGACGAGCAACAGATCGCCGGTCTTGGGGATCCGCTCGATCGAGGCGGGCGAGCAGGGGGAGATGATGTTCGACGGCTTGAACTCCGACCACGTATCGCCTTGGTCTTCCGAGAAGGAGAGGTACTGACATCCGGACCGCGTGCGGCAGAACATCATCAGTCGCCCGTCCTTTAGCTCGATCACCCCCGGCTCCTGGAGCGTCACGCGTTTGCCGTCCGGCGTCTTGCCGACCAGCCGGCTCTTGCTCCGCCGCCACGAGCCGCCTGCGTCGTCGGAGAGGTAGCACATGATCATGCCGTCCCAGTCGGGCTTTTCGTATTGGGGCGTGTTGTGCAGGGCGACGGGCACGATCAGCCGGCCGGTCTTGAGTTGCACCACGCGGTCGTTGTTGAGCACGTAATAGCCCAGCTCGTCGTCGATGCAGAGCGTGGGCTCGCTCCAGGTTTGGGCCTCGTCGTCGGAGAACCGGAGGTAGGGGCGGCAGTCGGTGATCGAGTTCTTGCGGGCGTAGAACAGGGCGATGCGGCCGTCGGCCAGGCGCAGGAGCGAAACGGACATCACGTTCTGGCCGCCCTCGTTGGGGACGATCACGACGTCCTCGCCGGTCCACGTGCGCCCCCCGTCGCTCGAATAGCGTCCGGCCAAATGGGCCGCCGAATGATCGGCCCCGCCGCCGACGAAGTGCGTGTAGACCAGGAGGATCCGGCCGTCCTCAAGCTGGATGAAGTCGCCCTCGCTGTTCCGCGGATTCCCGGGCCCGGGCGGGAGAAGCACGTTGCGCATCACGCCATCCTCGCCGCCAAACGCCGGGGCGGTCGCCACGCACACGGCAAGAATCAGCAACACCACGGGCACGTTCACTCGGCTTCGCAATCGCATGGCATGTCTCCTTGGTACCGTTTCAACTCGTTGCGGTTCGTCTTGTCTCGTTCTCCGGATCATACAAGCTCGGTAGGGAAACTGGTCAGCTTCTCCACGCCGGATTCCGAGACGTGGTAGATCTCCTCGACGCGAATCCCGGCCCGGAGGTCGTGGCCGTAGAGGCCCGGCTCGGCCGTGAAGACGTCGCCGACCCGGAGCGTGTCGTCCCACTGCGGGTTGAGTCGCGGGGCTTCGTGGGCACAGAGCCCGATGCCGTGGCCCAGGTGATGGGGGAACGTCCAGCCGCGGTATCCTTCGAGCATCGCCCGGGCCTGTTCGTAGAGCGCGGCGCAGCTTGCGCCGGGCTTGGCCTGCGCGGCGACGAGCCTTTGCACTTCCATCACCCGCTGGTGCGCTTCCGTCTGCACGGCCGACGGCTGCGCGCCCACGACGAAGCTGCGGCACATGTCGCACGAGTAGCCCCGTACGACGACCGAGAGGTCGAAGATGGCCACCTCGCCGGCTTGCGCCCGGCGGCGTCGCGGTGGGCTGCCGGCGGCGCCGATCTGGAAATCGTTGCCGAACTCGCCGATGGCCTCGCCCACGTAGTCGGCGGCCGCGCCCAGCATGCCGGCGAACAGCTCGACCTCGGTCCGTCCCGGCTCGAGCGAGTCCTTGGCGTATTGGTAGGCCGCCTCGGCCGCCCCGATCGTGAACCGCAGCAGGGCAAGCTCGTCGGGGTCCTTCTGCCGCCGCATCCGCAGCAGTTCGCCGGTGAGATCCTCGATCCCCACGGTGGTGAAGTGCGAGAGCAGCGCACGGGGCACGGGCCCATCGCACCCGATGCGCCGGAGCCCTTCAAGCCGGTCCTGGATCGCGCGTGTTGCGGCGCCCAACTGGTCGTCGACGAGCGTTCCCAACCGGTTCGACTCGTAGACGACGATCTCGTCCGCCGCGGCCTCGCCTTCCACCGGGAGCGGGGCGCTCAGCGTGGCCTGCCCGTCGCGACGGATGAGCACGGCCGGGGCGAAGAGCGAGCGGTGCCAGTAGCCGGTCAGGTAGTGCACGTGGCGGCGGTCGCAGATCAGGGCCGCGTCGAGGTCGCGCTCCCCGAGGCTTCGAGCGAACCGATCCTGCCGGCGCTTGCAGCCCTCGATCGTCAAGCCGGGCACGGACGCGGGGTGATCGACGTCATTCATCGGCAATTCGGCACTTCTCGCGGGAACCGGGGAGCTACGCGGGCTCGCACCTGCGAGGCCCCATCGGGTAAAGGACTGCGGAAATCGCCAGCTCGGCCCCGAGCCACACCAGGCGGAGCACGGCCGCGCTCGCCCAGGCGACCAGCTCGGCGTGCTCGGGGGCGAAGGTTTTGAGGTAGGGGATCATCAGCGCGGCCAGCGCGGCTTCGCGGACGCCGATTCCGCCGGGCGAAACCAGAAGGAGGAAGCCGGCCACCATGGCCAGGGCGACGGCGGCCGTGTAGCGGGGCAACTGCCCCACGGGGTCGAGCCCCGGGATGCCCATGGCCTGGAGCGTGGCCCAATAGCTGAGGCCCAGCAGGCACCAGCAGAGCGTCATCAGGGCCCAGCCCAACAGGAGCGTCCCCCCTCCGAGTCGGTCCATCTTTTGGGCGACGTCGGGATCGGACCGGCCGACTCCGGCCAGTCGGGCGAGGCGTTTGAAGAGCGGGGGCAGGGTCGGCAGGCCCGCGACGAGCATCAGTCCCACGGCCCCCCAGAACCTCGGGGCCTCGCTGCGGAACCCGACGGCCAGGACGGCGGCGGCCAGGAACGCGCCCACGGCCATCATGGTGAGTGTCTCGAAAAAGACGCTGGCGGCGGCCAGGGCCGTGTCGACGCGATGGCTACGGACCATGCCGGCGCGGATGACGACGACCATCGCCTTCCCCGGCACGTACTTCCCGAGATGGCCGATGAAATACGCACGCAGGCATTCTCCCAGGCGGGCCTCTTGTCCCAGAACCAGGAGGACCCGGTGCCAGAAGACCCCCGCCAGGAGCAATCCGAGCAAGTAGAGGAGGCCGGAGACCAACACCCAGCCGACGTGAAGCTGCCACCGGTACTGATCGAGCTGGCTCCACGCCTCGCAGAGGGAACGGCGGACCGCCCAGACGACTAGCACCACGATCAGCAGCTTGAGGGCTCGGAGGAGCCACTTCTTGTAGGCAGGTCGTTCCGGGCTCACGGACGGACTCCAAGGCGAGACCCCCGCGCGCGGGGGGCCATAAGTTGGGAACCATACCCCATTGTGGCTGCATGCCCGGGTCCGTTCAAGGCAATGGTCCCAAGTGGACCGGGCAATCGTCTTTACCCGGCACCGGCCTCAACGCTACGATGCACAGGCGAGGCACGGCCCGCGTGAGGAGGTGACGGGGTGACAAGGTGAGGGGGTGACAAGGTGAGAGCCGACGGCGCTTCTCACCCAGTCACCCCTTCACCCCGTCACCTTGTCACCCCGTCACTCCCTGACTACCCGGACTTCAGGAGGCGACCCATGTACGGTACGGCGTTCTGCTTGCTGACGGCAGCGTTGGGGTACGACGTGGGTTGGCAGCCGCTGCCGGATGGTGGCATGGAGTACATCATCCAGATCGAGCCCCACGTGCTGGAGATGCTCAAGAGCGGGGAGCAGATCGTCAGCGATATCCCGCCCAACCTGCGGGGCGTGCGAAGCTACCGGATCACCGTCGGAACGGAGAAGCTGCCGCGGGAAGGGGAGCTGCCCGAGCCGGAAGCGACACCGTCGCGCGAAGTCCGGATGCCCTCTCCGACGGGATTCGTGCCGCCGCTTCCCTCGCCAGTCATGGAGGCCCGGCCGCCAATATCCGGCGGCAATCCGTCCGACTTCAGGAGTTCGGAGATCCCGGCAACCTTGGCGACTCCTGTGGACACGAGACCCCTGACGGGCCTCGGCGAGAAGGCGGCCGCGTTCGTCAGTCAGCAGCCGGCGGAACCCGAGTCCGTCGATAGGCAAGAGAGCCAAGAGGAGGAGGGGACCGCGCAGAAGGAGGGCGAGTCGGAGGAGGCGGAGCCCCGCAAACCGTGGCTGCCCTTGAGCATGGCGTTGGCAGGCATGTTCGGCTCGCTGGGCGGGCTGTTCTACGTCGGCTGGGTCGCGTGGGATTACCGGCGGCAGTATCACGCGCTGCTCGCCCGGGTGATCGAGGCGGGCGGACTGCCGGTGGGCTCGGACGAGCCGACCGTCGACGGTGGCTCCGTGGACGATGCCGGCTGAGCGCCGACACTTCGATGAGTGTCGTTGTTCGCTCCGCGAACAAGCGTCTTTTCGCGGAGCGAAAAGCGA
>CAZDHR010000243.1:0-10870 GCA_964505295.1 uncultured Planctomycetaceae bacterium | reverse complement strand
CTTTTCGCATCGGCTCCGCGATGCGAAAAGTCTTGTCTCTTTTCTCTTGTCCGCACCCGTGTTGGCGCATATCGACAGACGCCGGCAGATCGATGCGCGGGGTCGCCGCTGTGTTGAACCGGGCTCAGTCGGCCCCCGCGGCCTTCGGGCGAACCTCGAACAGCCGGTTGCGCAGCCTTTCCAGGTCGGCGGCCTGGGCTTGAAACGAGGGGCCCAGCTTGGCCGGGTCGAGCCACTTCGGCTCGACGAACAGTCGGCCCGGCTGCCCGAGGCGATGGAATCGCACGACCCGCTTCAGAAGCCGCCGGGCGCCGGAATCCAGCCCGTGGACCTTGCACAGTCCGTAGAAGAGGGCCGGATGGCTGTTGAATCGCCAGTGACGGGCGAGGCGATTGGCGCCCATGACGACGACGCTGACCACGCCGATTGCCGCCCCGGCGACCAGGAGCCAGATGAGCATCTGGCGGGTGTCGGCCCGCTGAGCCGGCCCCGATTCCTCGACGGCCCACAGCAAGCGGAGGGATCTCAATTCGATCACCGAAACGAGGGCACCTATCACGAGACTGTCTCCTCCTCGGCTGCTTCCTCTTCTTCTTCCTCGATCGGCACTTGCAGTGACTGGATGATCTGCCTCAGGCTCTGTTCGGCCGCTTCCTGCACGGCCACGCTCCGGTCGAACAAGGCGTCGCGAAGCGCTTCCCAACTGGGCATCGTCTCGCACTCCGCCAGGACACTGGCTGCGGCGACCCGGACCATGTGGTCTTCGTCAGACAGCCGTTCGATAACCGACTGCTCCAACTCGCCAACCAGCCCCATCGCGCCGGCTGCCAGCACCGCCCGGCGACGCCGCAATCTCGACCGGCTCTCCAAGTCCTCGATCAGTCGGGGCCGGACGTCCGTGTCGATCTTCCTCACCAGATGACCGGCCGTGGGGAGCAGTTCCTCAGGCATCGTTTCGAAATTGGTCACGAATTGCCGATAGGTGAACTCGGGCATGGCTTCTCGCAGCGCCTCGCGGACTTCCTCCTGCGGACTGCCGACCAGGCGGATCAACAGCGACATCGCGCCGGGGATCTGCCGTGATCGGATCTGCCGTATCAGATACGCCCGAACCCCGGGGTCCTCGTCGTCGAGCGCCTGGACGGCCAAGGCATCGGCCTCGGCGCCTTCAAATTCGGCCAGTCTCTGCGCGGCACCCCGGCGGCCCCCCGGTTTGCCTTCCACGAGCAGGAACCGGAGCACCTCGAACAACTCGCCGCGGTCCATCGACGTGGCCGTCAGCAGTTGCACCGCGTTGAACTGGCCCGCACCGTCGAGCTCTTGGAACACGGGGTGTTTCGGGCTCGCCCAGGCGATGGAGTCGATCCGCGCCAACGTCTTCGCCACGGAGCCCGACGGCCGGGGACCGGTCTTCTGGAGCAGGTTCTCTACGAACTTCAGGTCCGTGCGGGTGGCGAGGACACTCTTGACGGCGTGCGGCAGCCGGGGGTCTTCGAGGAAGCCCAGCAGCAGGCGGATCACTCCACCCCGCGTGCTGTTGGACATCACGTCGACCAGCGCCTCCCGGCTCCGCGCCCGGGGCTCCCGCAAGAATCGCCGTAGAGTCACGTTTTGCTGCTTGGCCACCAGCAGGAACGCCTCGAGAGGCTCCCGCCTTCGATGCGTGTCGAACCGGGCGACCGCCACTTCCAGGGCCGAAGTGATCCGCCGTCGCACGTTCTCCAGGTCGTTTCGCTTCGATCGCTTCTTGGGGTCCGATAGCTCCGCGTAGAACCGCTCGGTGAGCTTCAGAATCGTGCCCGAAATCAGGTCGCGATTCGGGACGTCCTTCTGGTTGAGCCGGGCCACCAGCGCCGGAATGGTGTCGTAGAGGCGGAACGACACGATCCCCTCCAAGGCCGCGGCGCACGTCGCCCCGTCCATGCTTTTCAAGGCCGCCCCCGCCGCGCGCATCAATCGCTCCGGACGCTCACGGATGATCGACCGGCAGCGCTTATCGAGCTTGGCAAGCCGGCGGAATATCTCCTGGTGCCCTCGCGGGCTGGAACGCGTCAAGAGCGTCTGGAGGGACCGATCTCGAATTGCCTTGAGCGGACAGTCGAGCCCCGCCGCCAACACGTCGACGGCGGCTTCGTTTTCCGTCTTGGTGAGAAACTGGAAGGTCTCTTGCAGGCCTGCATTCATGGCGTCCATATTCCGATCTTCCCTGCCGATGGCTGGCAGCCTTCTCGGCCCGGGGCCCGACTCGCTCCCGTCGAACAGAATCTGGGGACCCCCACCGGCCGGGAGCGTTCGATCACCTCGCGAGGAGGCCGGGAAACCTCGCTCCGCGGCGCCTGGCCGAACCGCTTTATCCTCGGAAGTGTAGGTCATGGGGGCGGCGGGGAGCGATTGAGATCCGTCCAGCGGTTCTCCGGCGGACGGCCGACACTCCGTCGGCAGAGACGGCCGTCAAGCACCCCATGGCGGGGACAGTTGCCCGATGGTGGGGGCAACCAGAGTACCCGAGACGGTACGACATCACCAGGCGGGGACCTGCCCCCCGATGGCTGGGGTGGCTCGCCCGTCATGCCTCGCCAAGCGCGGGGTCCCCGTCCAGTGCTTCCCGACGGAAGACGATGTGCCGATTCCACCGTTGGTCGTCGCGATCGGGAAACTCCGCTCGGACATGGCAGCCCCGCGTCTCTTCCCGTTCCAAAGCAGCCTGGATCATAAGCCGGGCGACGCAAAGCATGTTCTGGAGCTCCCATCCGCTTGGCCCCGCGAACTGCAGAGGCAAGACGTACCGACCCCAGTGGTCGATGTTGTCCATGGCTTCGCGGAGCCCTGTGGCGTCGCGGCGCACCCCGACGCGCCGCCACACCAGGCTCTTCAACGAGTTGCGGATGTCGGTCAGGTCGAGCAGCTCGCTCTGGAGCTTGACCGGCGGGTTATCCAACGGCAGGCCGCGGAGGCTGTCGTCGACTCGGGCCGCTTCTCGCGAGGCCGTCTGGCCGGCGGCCGCGCCATAGACCAGCGCCTCCAGCAGGCTGTTGGAAGCCAGGCGGTTGGCCCCGTGCAGACCGCTGGAGGTCACCTCGCCGGCCGCCAACAGCCCGGGCAGGGTCGTGTGGCCTTCCGCGTCGACGCTCAACCCGCCCATCATGTAGTGGGCCCCGGGGCGGACCGGGATGCGGTCCTGGGTGATGTCCAGGTCGAACTTGGCGCAGATGGCCGCGATGCCCGGAAAACGGGAACGTACCATGTCGGGGTCCAGATGGGTCAGGTCGAGGTAGACGCTGGGATGGCGGGTCTTCTCCATCTGGCTGACGATCGCCGAGCTGACGACGTCCCGCGGCGCCAACTCGGCACGCTGGTCGTAGTCGGGCATGAAACGGCGCCCAGTGCGATCGACCAGGTACGCCCCTTCGCCCCGCATCGCCTCGGTAATCAGATTGCGGCTGCTCCCCGCGATGTAGAGGACCGTGGGATGGAACTGGACAAACTCCATGTCCCGCAGTTCCGCGCCCGCCCGATAGGCGATCGCCAGCCCGTCGCCGGTGGCCACGTCCGGGTTGGTGGTCTCTCGATAGAGCTGCCCGGCCCCGCCCGTGCAGAGGATCGTCTGCTTGGCCCAGACCAGCGTCTTGCCGTGCTGGCCGTTCCAGACCAAGGCCCCGCGACACTTCCCCGCATGGGTCAGGAGATCCACCGCGAACGTGTTCTCCCAGATTTCGGTGTTGGGTCGGGCGACGAACTGTTCGATCGCCGCCCGCATGATCTCCTGGCCGGTGGCGTCGCCCAAGGCGTGTGCGACACGCCCGCGGCCGTGCCCGCCCTCGCGCGACAACGCCAGCGAGTCGCCGTCCCGGTCGAACTCGGTTCCCCACTCGACCAATTCGCTGATCCGCTGGGGCCCTTCGCCGACCACGCGCTGGACGACCTGTCGATCACACAGCGAGCCCCCGGCCTCCAACGTGTCGGCGACATGGTCCTCGAAGCAGTCGTCCGGGCTGAGCACGGCGGCGATGCCCCCTTGGGCATGAACGCTGTTGGACTGCTCGCGAGTCCCTTTGGCGATCACCAAGGCCGACAGCTCCGGCTCCACTTCGAGCGCAGCCCGAAGCCCTGCCAGACCACCGCCGATGATCAACACGTCGGTGAAGAAATGCGGGACTCTCTTGGGATGGAACGGGGAAAGATATCGCGGGGCAACAAACGACTTCGGGGCGACGTAAGACATCGGAGTGGCCAACAGCTTGGGAGGAACAGGTGGGCGCGATTTCGATTTCCATCGCTTCAGTTCAGGGGGGAGCCCGCGCCGTGCCGACGGGCGAGGCTGGCCATCAGGAGGGGGCCCAGCCGCCCGCCGACGAGCAGCTCGTCACCCGGGGGACCGATAGACGCATTCTACACGCCAACGGCATGGGAAAGATAGGCACGCCCAACGGTGGACTCCGGACGCCTCTTCCCAACGCCGGCGTCTGAAGGCGGGAAGCGATTAGGGGTTACGGCCGGAGACTCCCCGTCGATAGGCCCGATAGGCATCGGCCCGTCCCGGCGGCGGGTCGCTGCGCAGGCCTTCTCTCAATCGCTCCAGCCCGTCCGTCTCGGTTCGTCCGCCGCGAGATTGGGTTCCGCGGGGTCGCAGTCCCAGGCTGTCGAGGGCGCCGTCCAGCTCCGTGCGTGCCGACTCGGACCGCGCCGCTTCCTGCGTCATCCGGTTCCACTGGTCGTAGAACCGCTTCAGATCCTCCTTGGTCCAGCCAAGCCGGTCGAGGAGCCCTTGATCGGGCTGGTCCTTGGCCAACTGGTCTTCGAGATACTCCAGTGCCAAGTTGG
Organism: uncultured Planctomycetaceae bacterium; assembly: GCA_964505295.1. Classification (GTDB taxonomy): domain Bacteria; phylum Planctomycetota; class Planctomycetia; order Pirellulales; family Thermoguttaceae; genus DATKZH01. The sequence continues at coordinate 6,049 of CAZDHR010000243.1, read as the reverse complement.
TACGCTGCCGGGCGAAGTCGAGGTTGGGGTCCTCACGGCGATACGTGCCCGGCTCCAAGGGCGGTGGACTGCCCTGTTCGCGGTCGGGCCCACCGCCGGCTCCCGATGTGCCCGAGGACGCTTGGCCTCTTGGATCGCCCGGCCCTCGGGTCCCTGCGTCTTCCGGCGGTTGCGAGTCGCTCTCGTCATCTGTGGAAGAGCCGCTCTGCCGGTCTTGCGAGTCCCCTTCGCTGGGGTCGCCGCCGGGCTGACTGTGCTGGCGGGAGCCGGGGCCCTCGCCTTGGTCTGCGGATTTGCCGGTGGGCCGGTCGGCTTGGACCTGATCGCCGGCGTCCGGGCCGGTGGGCCCTTCGCCTTGCTCGCCGGACTGCGAGCCCCCCTGTTCCGAAGCGGTGTGCGTGCCGGCGGTGCCGGTGCCCGACTGCTCCGACTTCTGGCCGCCGCCCTGCTCGCCCCCGCCCGAGCGATCGCCGCTGGTGTCGCCCTGGGAATCGGAATCCTTGGGACTGCTGCTGGGAGATTGGGCCGACTCGCCCTCGCTCGGCTCGCTCTGGTCGCCTGCGCCGGATTGCTTCTTGCGCTGCTGGTTCGCCTCTTGCGGGGATGGACTGCCCTGGTCCTCGGCGGATGGCTTCCCGGCGCCTCCTTGGCCCTTCGTTTCCTGCGGGTCGCCGCCCCGGGCGTCGGGATTCTCACGGCCTTGGCCGGAAGAGTCCTCCTGGGTGGGCCCGCCGGGCCCTTTGGCTTGGGCCCCTTGTCCCGCCTCGGGCTGGGCACGGGAGCTTGGGTCTTGGCTTGCGGCCGGATCGTTGTCGGGCATTCGCTGTTGGTCGCCCTGGTTGCCGCCGGAAGACCCGGCCTCGCCCTGCGGAGGCTTGCGGGAGTCGGGCTGAGCCTGGCCCTCGCCGTCAGGCTGCTTCTCGCCTGTTAGTGGCCGACCGTCAGACGACTGGGCCGCGCGCTCGCCTTGACCACCTCCATCCGCGTCGGGCTGGTCGGCTCCCTGGCCGGGCTGCGGTTGCGCGGCAGTCTGCGGCTGCGACTCCGCAGCGTTCGGCGCCTTGCCGCCGTCAGGCGGTTGCTTGGCCGGCTGACCGGCCGTTCCGCCCGGCTCCCCGGATTCCTGTCCCCCAGCTCCTTGCTGTTCCCCCTGTTGCTCGCCCGGCTTGGCCGCTGGGCTCGACGCACCGTCGCTTTGTCTCTCCTCGTCCACGTGGCGAAGGATCTTCTCGAACGCATCGCCGGGGTTGGTCTGTCCGTCGACGGGCTGGCTACTCGATCCGGGGTCGCCGCTCGATGGCGTGCCTGGTTGCTGCCCTGCCTGGCCTTCCTCTCCAGCCTGCTCCTGGCCCGAGGATTCTTGGCCCCCTTGTCCCGACTGCCCTTGGCCGCTCTGCTCGCCTTGGCCAGATTGCTCACCCTTGCCGGATTGCTCGCCCTTGTCAGATTGCTCCCCGGCCCGGCCCTGCTCCTGCTTTTCCTGTCCCGGCCGGCCTTCATCATCCGGCCCCTTCTCTCCCTCGGGGTCGGTGGGCGGCTCATCTTGCCCCTTCGGCGTTTCCTCTGGAGAAGGTTGAGAGGGTGGCTGCTCCGGGTCCGGTTTTTCCGGGGTCTGCTGGGGCTGATCGGGACGCGACGGGGGAGTCGACCGGCCCTCGGGCGGGGTAATCGTGATCCATCGCCGGGCGGTTTCGGTGCGGTTGGGCCAGCGTTTGGCATCGCGGGAGCCGAGCCGCCCATCCGGCAGGTCGTCCTCCCAGACCATGTTGTCTTCCGCCTCGGCCCAGTAGATCACCTTGTCGCCCGCCTCCAACTCGAACTCAGCCGGCTCGAATCGGTACGTGGCTTGGAACGGGCCCTCGTGGGGTGGTTCCGGGCGCTTCTTCTCGAGCAGCGCGGGGATCGACAGGCTTCGTTCGTCGTGCTCGGCCCGCAGGGCGACTCTACGCAGGGCGAAGTCGGGGTCGACGGCGCGGACTCGCAGTTCCAGCACCCCATCTTCGGGCAGCTCGCATTCCGTCGGTGGCGGGTTGAGAAAGCGGATCTCGGGCGCAAGATCGGGAATGACCTCGATCCGGTGCCGGACGGGCGTCCGGTTTTCTCTCCCGCCGGTGTCGGTGAAACGGAGTTGGTACGACCCGTACTCCGCCCGGCCCGGATCGTTCCGGTCCATCATCAACGTGAATCCGGCCTCGGCGGTTTTTGGCCCGCCGGTGGTCATTCTGAGGGCGTGCCGGGGGTCGCAATCCAGTTCGACCGCGGAGGAGCGGATCTCCTGGTTCGCCGTGGCCCGGATCGTCACCCGCGTCCCCTCGATCGCCTTCAGGTCGGCCACACGCTGGTCGATTCGGTTCGGGATGCCGGTGTAGTCGGGATAGTCGTACTCGACGCGATCGACCACGATGGAGAGGGCCGTTTGCACGTCGAGGCGGAACCGTCGCGTGCGGCAGTCGCCCCCCACGAGGTAGTACTCGGCGTCCTGCTGGAGGCCGAAGCGGCCGGGCGGCAACTCAGCCCGATGGTGCGACCTTTCTTCGGCAAGCATCATGGGGATGGCTTGATCGACGCTCTGCCCGTCCGCGGTGGAGTAGTAGAGCATCACCGGCTCGTCGTCGGCCAGCCCATCCACCTCGGCCGACACGTGAACGATCTCACCCTGGTACACGAGCCCGTCGCCCGGCGCGACGTTCTCGATCGTCACGCGTGTGGGGGGCTTGATGTCGGCCCAGGGCCAGATGATCCGGCGAGCCGACACGAGCGGACTCTTGGGCGAGACGACCAGGTACAAGCAGCAAAGGGCCAGGATGGCGGCCAGGACGTATCCGAGCCGAATCAGTTGCGCGCGATCCACCGCCACGTCGGTCGGGATCTGTTCCAGGTCGGCCGCCGCTTTCCGCTCCAGGGCGTGGTAGATGCCCGTGGCCAGCCGGTCACGCTCGATCTCCTCTCGCTGGCGGCGGAGATAGAGGAAGTTGATAAGGCTGTTTTTCAGCGAGGGGCGACTCTGCTCGATGCTGTGGGCGGCGAAGACCGGGTTCACCCGGTGGATGGCGAGTGGCACCAACCGGATGGCCAAGTACGTCCCCCCCGCAATGACCAGAATCGTGAACAGGAGCAGGCGTCCGAGGAAGCCCAGCCCGCCCGGGACGAGCCAGTGGTCGGCCACCGCCGCGACCAGCAAGTACGCCAGCGTGCCGGTGGCCAACGCGACCAGCCCGATCCAGAGGTCGACGCTCTTGATCTGGCGCCGGGTTTGCCGGAGCCGCGTTTCGATGAAGGACTCCGACTCCGTCGACGGCGGTTGCTTCCGCGTCTCGTCCCGCTCCGATTGGTGGGATGCTGTTCCGGCTGTCATGGTTTGTCCGGAGGAGTCGATCCTCGGCCTTCCTCTCACTACGAATTGGACGCCGCGCGCCAGGCGCCCGGTTCCCTCAAGTTCATTATAGTCTTGTCTTGTGCCGCGGGGGCAGAACTACATTCCCCCCGGCCGCCTCCCCCTATCGGGTAAGCAAGAGCACCGTCTTGGACCAGCGACGGTCCCCGTGGCAACCCCTCGGTTTCGCGGTAGAATGGGACCCGACGGGCCAGCGGGCAACACACGATCGTCCGTCTATCGGACCATGCGCCGTCGCCCAAGATGAATAGCATGAGATCAACAGCAAGTAGTGGATGGGGATAGCCGAACGAGGGGAAATCATGGCTCACGACGTGACCTTGATTACCGGGGATGGGGTCGGCCCGGAACTGGCCGACGCCGCCCGGCGATGCATCGACGCCACCGGGGTCGAAATCAACTGGGACGTTCAGGAAGCGGGCTTGGACGTGATGGAGCGGACCGGGACGCCGCTTCCCGACGCGGTCATGGAGAGCATCCGCCGGACCCGGTGCGCCCTGAAGGCCCCGATTACCACACCGGTGGGAAGGGGATTCCGCAGCATCAACGTTCACCTGCGCCAGAAGTTGGGCCTGTACGCCTGCATCCGGCCCTGCAAGTACTACCCGGGCGTGCGGAGCTTCTTCGGCGAAGTGCCCATCAATCTGGTCGTGGTCCGCGAGAACACTGAGGACCTCTACGCGGGGGTGGAGTTCGAGCAGGGCGCCCCGGAGACCGCCGAGTTGATCGACTACATCAACAAGCTTTCCCGCGACAAAAAGATCCAAAGCGGGCGACACGAAACGGGGGTCTCGATCAAGCCGATCAGCGTCTCGGGGACCGAGCAGATTGTCCGTTGCGCGTTCGACTACGCCCGAGAGAACGGCCGCAAGAAGGTCACCGCCGTGCACAAGGCCAACATCATGAAGTTCTCCGACGGACTGTTCCTGTCGACCGCGCGCAAAGTCGCCGAGCAGTACGCCGACATCGAGTTCGTCGACGTCGACTTCGAAGACCGGATTGTGGACAACATGTGCATGCAGCTCGTCCAGAAGCCCGAGCTGTACGACGTGATTGTGCTCCCGAATCTCTACGGCGACATTATCAGCGACCTGGCGGCCGGTCTGGTGGGCGGACTGGGCGTGGCCCCCGGAGCCAACGTCGGCCCCGAAGCCGCCGTGTTCGAGGCCACGCACGGCAGCGCGCCCAAGTACAAGGGCCAAAACAAGGTCAACCCCACGGCGCTGATCCTTTCCGGGATGCTGATGCTGCGCCATTTGAAGGAGCGCAACGCGGCCGACCGGCTGGAACGGGCCGTGGCCGACACGATCGCCGAGGGCAAGGCCGTCACCTACGACATGAAGCCCCGCCGCGACGATCCGACCGCCGTCGGCACGCGCGAAATGGCCGACGCGATCTGTGCGAAACTCGGGGGGTGAGCGGTCTATGGTCGGCCCCGCGGGGTACGAAATGGCTGGCGAGAGCGAGTCCGGCTGGTTGATCACCTGGACGTGCTACGGCACGTGGCTGCCGGGCGACCGGCGAGGTTATGTCTCCGACACATTCCACCCCGATGGCTCTCGTGCCCCTAAGCACAACGTCCCGGGGACTCCATACACGGCCAACGACGAATACACGTACCAACGGGCCCAACGGCGGCAGAAGGGGGCCACGGTCCGCTTGAAGCGCGACGAGGCCGTGGTGGTCGCCGAAGGGCTTGTCAGCGCTGCGAACCAACGAGGCTGGTGGATTCTTCGCGCCGCGGCCATGTGGAATCACGTCCACGTGGTGGTGGTCGACGGGCCACGCGACGGGCCCGGCGTGCGACGCGCGTTGAAAGGACCAACGCAAGCCCGGCTGAGCCAACACGCGGGTGGGCCACGGCGCTGGTGGACCCGAGGCGGGAGTGATCGCTACTTGCCCGACGAACGGGCGATCCAGGCCGCGGTTCAGTACGTGGTCAGACAGCACGGCATCCTGGCGGAGGTCATCGACATGGAGGTGGTCAAACACGCATGAATCCCGCGCGAAACACGAGCCGCAAACGGCTGACTCGCGAACCGCGAGACCTACGAGCCGCGGGGCTTGTCCCCGCGCTATTCGGCGGCGCGTTGTTGTCGCGACCGGGAAGGCGCCGGGGCAAGCCCGGCGCCTCTTTGGGTCACGATCCGTTTCGGCAGTGCTGGAAGGGGAATCACGTCATGCTCCGCATAGTCGGCCGGCTGGTCGTTTGCTCGATCGTGGTGCTGGCAAGCACCAGCCAGAGCATGGCCGCGGCTCCGCGACCGAATATCATCCTCATCCTGGCCGACGACCTGGGCTTTTCTGATCTGGGGTGCTACGGGTCGGAGATTCTCACGCCGAACGTGGACGACCTGGCCAGGGGCGGGTTGCGGTTCACGCAGTTCTACACGGCGGGCCGGGGCTGTCCGACCCGGGCGGCGCTCTTGACCGGACGGTATCCCCACCAGACCGGCCTGGGATACTTGACCGAAGACTGGAGCAAGCCCGGCTACCGGGGCAACTTGAACGAGGAGTGCGCGACCATTGCCCAAGTCCTTGGCGCGGCCGGCTACCAGACGATGATGGTCGGCAAGTGGAACCTCACTCGACACACCGGCTCCGGCGGCCCCAAACACACCTGGCCCCTCAAGCGGGGCTTCCGGAAGTTCTTCG
>CAZDHR010000242.1:0-10959 GCA_964505295.1 uncultured Planctomycetaceae bacterium | reverse complement strand
GAAGCGTGGGGGCTTTGCGTGGGCTGGCGAACGTAGAAACGAGCCCGCACCCAAAGTTAGACAAGGGCACAATCACATCAATCTGCCTTTTCCATTTTTCCCCTTTCCCCTTTTTCCTCATTACACATGGAGTCACTCCATTTGGCTGGACTATTACAGGACTTGTAGTCCTACGTCTATCGGGAAGTCCTGAACCCTGAACCCTGAACCCTGAACCCTGAACCCTGAACCCTGAACCCTGGAAAGGACTGTCATGAGCCATCGCAGCGCGTGGTTATCGATTCTCGGTTGGGCGCCGGTCGTTGCCCTGCTCGCACTCGCGTGGAACGTCACGGCGCAGAGTGCGGCCTCCGCCGAGAAGGGCCGGCTGGTGTTCAAGATCGTGATGGTCGAGGACGAGGACGAAGACCCGGCCGCCGCCGGCAAAGCGGCCGCCGAGTCGCTCAAGAAGGCGATGGGCGACGTGGCGCCCAAGGCCGTGATCCTCTCCGAGTGCTTTGAGGATCGCGAGTTCAAGGAAAAGCTGCTGGGCGGCGTCTGCTCGGTGTTGCCCGACGAGGTCGTGATGGGCGGGGCCACCTACGGCTCGTTCACCCAGGAGGGCTGCACCGATTTCGACGCCGTCTGCCTCTTGGGGATCGGCGGCGAGGGCATCGGCGTTTCCGCCCGGCTGGTGACCGAGATGGGTACCGCGAAGCTCACCTTCGAGCAGGACCAGGACCTGATCCGCAAGAAGCTGCACGCGGCCGGCAACCAGCTTGCCTCGAAGCTCCGCCGGACCGACAAGGACCGCGTCCTCCTCCTCATCGCCGACGCCCACGCCCCCAAGAACCAATACCTGGTCGAGGGCGTGCAGCAAGTGCTGGGGAAGCAGTTCCCGATCACCGGCGGGTGCGCCAACAAGAACGCCGGTCAGACGTTCGTCTACTTCCGCGGCAAGATGTACGAAGACGCGGCCGTCGCCGTCATGCTCTCCGGCGACTTCCAGGTGGCGCTCTCCGGGCGTCAAGCCAACGAAGAGCAGAAGGTCATCGCCTCGGCCAACGAGGGCGCGGCCGCGGCCCTGCGTGCGGTCAAGGGCAGTCCGGTCTGCACGCTGGCCTTCAACTGCGCCGGCCGCCGCAGCAAGCTACAGAACTACGAGGAGGAACTGGCCGCGATGCAGAAGGCCCTGGGCAAGGAGCTACCACTGTTCGGCTGCTACTGCGCCGGCGAGATCGGCCCGGTCGACAATCCCGACGAGCCCTCCGACGCCCTCTCGGGCGGCTCCGGCTGGCACGTGATGTTTACGGTTATCGCAGAGTAGTGCTGTTTCACTTCGACGATGGGAGGTTGCCATATGAGTGAGAAGCCCACCCGACGACAGTTCCTAGGCACCACCGCGGCGACGGCCGCGGCCACGTGGGTCGGCGGAAAGACCTATGCGGCCGAGGCCAGCGCCCAGCCCGGACCCAACGAGACCGTGAACATGGCCCTGATCGGCTGCGGCGGGCGCGGCCGGGGCGTGATGCGGGAGCACCTGGGCGTGCCGGGCGTGCGCGTGATCGCCGTCTGCGACGTCAACGAGCCCCGCATGGCCGCGGCCCGAAAGGAGGCCGGCGGCGATACAGTCCAGACGTACAACGATTTCCGCAAGCTCCTGGAAAGGAAGGACCTGGACGCGGTGATCGTCGGCACCAACGGCCACTGGCACGTGTTGCCCACCATCTACGCCTGCCGGGCCGGCAAGGACGTCTACGTGGAGAAGCCGCTGGGCACCTCGATCGGCGAAGGCCGCGCGGCGGTCGAGGCCGCCAAGAAGTACGACCGCATCGTCCAGATCGGCACCCAGCAGGCGAGCTGGGAGCACTACCAGCGGGCGGCCGAGATCGTCCTGTCGGGCAAGCTGGGCGAGATCTCGGAGGTGAAGGTTTGGGACATGGACTACCAGTATCCCGGGTACGGGGCTCCGCCCGACGGCGATCCGCCCCCCGGCCTCGACTGGGACTTCTGGGTCGGCCCTTCCCCCAAGCAGCCGTACAACCCCAACAAGATCGCCCACCACTACTGGTTCTTCGACTTCGGCGGCGGGTGGCAGGTCGATTGGGCCGTGCACCACTTCCAAATCGTCAACTGGTACATGGGCGTGACCGAGCCGATTGCGGCCACGGCGCTGGGCGGGTTCATGTGCTTCGAGCAGCCGTGCAACACCCAGTGGCCCGACACGTTCTCGGGCGTCTGCCAGTACGGCCCGGGCCCGGTCGCCAAGCAGGGCTTCCTGATGCAGTACACCTACCGCGGCGGCTGCCGCCGGGAGCAGCGCTCGCACGGCAAGCTCTTCTTCGGCACCGAGGCGTCGATGATCGTCGACCGCAGCGGATACACGATCACGGCCGAAGCCCGGGGCGGCAAGAAGCTCGGCGAAGAAATCGACTCGTTCCGCGGCAAAGGCCCCAACCACGCCGAGGTGTTCATCGACAATGTCCGCAACCACACCAAGCCGTTTGCCGACGTGGAAGTGGGCCACCACGCCACGAACCCCGGCCACCTGATGAACATCGCCTGGCGCACCGGCCGCCCGATCCGCTGGGACGGAGCGAAGGAGCAAATCGTCGGCGACGACGAGGCCAACGCCCTGGTCACCAAGAAGTACCGCGCCCCGTGGACGCTGGAGGTGTAGAGCAGAAGGCGTGCAAAACCGAAGAGGATTCGAGGCCCCCGAGCCTCGATCTCCGAAACCCGGCAGTCGTTCCCAGCGCTCGGCTGCCGGGCGTTTTTCTTGGCGGCAGTAGGGTGCGTGAAACGCACCATTATCTCCCGGCCAGGCGAATATGGTGCGTTTCACGCGCCCTACGCGGCTTGCCTACTCCGACGCCTTCTTCAGCGGCGCCGTGTATTGGTAGATGTAGTGCTTCACGCCGTCTTCCAGGGAACGCACGGTGACGTACTTGTCGTCGACGATTCCCTCGATGTCGTAGTTGTGGCAGACGATCCGCGAGCCCGGCTTGAGCTGTTCGAGTTGCGGGATGAGCTTTTTGTTCATGCTCGGCAGAAGGTAGAGCAGGATCACGTCGGCCTTGCTCAGGTCGAGCTCGAAGATGTCTTCCTGCTCGATCTCGACGAGGCCTTCCACCCGGTTCGTGCGGACGTTCTCCAGCGATTCTTCGATCCGCAGCGGGTTGATGTCGTAGCCCACGCCGCGGCAGCCGAACCGCCTGGCGGCGGCGACGACGATCCGGCCGTCCCCGCAGCCAAGGTCGTAGACCACGTCGCTCTTGCGGATCGACCCCACGTCGAGCATCTTGTCGATCACGTCGTACGGGGTGCCCACGTAGACACAGTCCGGACTCCGCGGGGACTTGCTCTGGTCGTTGCCTTCCGCGGCGCCCACGGGGATGGGCGTCGCCGCCAGGAGAAGGCTCGCAGTGACCACGGTTGCCGAAAGGACGCGGTGCATGGGTGTCTCTCCGCAGGAAGGAGTCGTTGATCCCCGGAATGATCGTGGAAGCCGATCGGGTCCCAAGCCCAGGGGTTGCAACCCCTGGGCTTCGAACGTGTTCCATTCTCAACACAGGACTTCGTGAATACGGTTGTTCATCTTGTTCCCAGGCCTAGCGGAAAATCGCCAGCCCCGGCATCCCCTTTTTGAACTCGCGGGCCTCTTCCCCGGTGATTTCGGTGTTCTTCACGCGGAGGATCCGCAAGTTTTTCAGCGGGCGAAGGTGTTCCAGGCCGTCGACGGTGACGTCGGACCCGTTGAGGTTCACCACGATCAGCCCGACCAAGCCGCTGAGGTGCGCGAGCCCCGCGTCGGTGACCTCCGTGCGATGGAGGCCCAAGGTCTCCAGCTTGACGAGCGGCTCCAGGTGCGCGAGGTCGTCGTCGTCGATCTTGCACTTCCCCAGGTTCAGCACGCGAAGAGCGAGCAACCCTTTCAGGTGCCTAAGCCCCGGGCCGGTGATCTTCGTGTCCTCCAGCGCGAGCACTTCGAGCCTGGCCAGCTTGCTCAGGTGGGCCAGTGCGGCGTCGGTCACGCCGAGGTCGTAGAGGTAGAGCCGCCGGAGCCGGGTGAGCCCGGCCAGGTGTTTCAGCCCGGCGTCGGTCACCTCGCACTTCCCGATCTTCAGCCATTCCAGGTTGTGGAGTCCTTCGAGGTGCACCATGGCGGCGTCGGCGATTTCGGGGTCGGTCATCTCGACCCCTTGCACCACCCCCCGATGGCTTCGCACTAGCCGGACCGGCAGCTTCTCCAGGGCGGCGACGGCGCCCGGATCGTCGGGTTCGACCCGGTCTTGGGCGCCGCTTGCGGCCGACGTCTCGGCCGTTGCGACTTGGGGCTGGGCGAAGGATTGGCCGACCGGCGAATTGGCGGAGCAGGCCGCCGTCAACGTCAGCAATAGGCAAAGGGCATGTCTCATCGTCGTCTCGACCGGCACAAGGTGAGTTCGTGTTCGTTCAACCGGCGTGATTCTGCGGCGCGGAATGCTCGGCTGGCGTGTGCGCACCATCCTCGGCGCGGTTTCCTATTCTAGCTTCGCGATCCCCCGCTCCGCAAGCGTCAAGTGGCCGGATCCCCCGGGAACGCGCGGCAGCCGGTCTCCCGAAACAGGCGCTGTGGCCGGTCTCCCCGCGCTGTGGCCGGTCTCCTGACCGAGCCACGTTCCGCCGACCGCAGGTCTCCCCACCTTCCGCCGCCACTTCCGCCGACCCCAGCCCTCCCCGAAATCCCGCGATCTGGTATAATCCGGCAACAAGCGGTCGCCTCCGGCCGTTTCGTCCTCCCCGCCGGCAAGGCGCGGCCAAGCCGGGCGGGAGGATCGGACACGTGGCCGGCCGACTGCCACGCGCCCCCGTCGGCTCGTGAGCCGCTGGTGCCGCAACGCGGGGGCGAATGCGCGTTTCGAGACAACCGAGGGACGGCGTGCTGCGGGTCGGAAGATGAACGTGGTCGTGGGCCTTCTTTGCGAACAGGGCGTGGTCATCGGCGCGGCGGCTTCGGACGCGGCGCGGGCAGGCGGCTGCGACGCGCGCGAGCCCGCCCCGGCAAACACGTTCGTCGTGCGCGACGACTTGATCGTCGGCGGGAGCGGGCGCGTGGGGCTAGGGCAGCGCTTCGCCGACGTAGTGGGCGCGATCCGCTCCGATTCGAGGTTCCAGGAGTGGACCGCGCTGGGCATCACCAAGACCATTTGCGCCGAGGTGGTCGACGATTTCGCCTCCACGCGCTCTCGTCGCGGACAGTTCGGCGCCCTGCTCGCCCTGGTCGCCTGCGACGGCTTCCAGCTCTGCGAGTTCTCGGCCGGCGATCTCCAGCCGGAGCTGAAAACGCCCGATCGGTGGTTCGCCTCGATCGGGGCCGGCAAGCCGATCGCCGACCCCTTCCTCGCGTTTCTCCAGCGGTCCTTCTTCACCAGCTCGCCCCCCGGGCTCGCCGAGGCCACGTTCGCCGCAACGTGGGCGCTGGACTACACGGTCGGACTGGGCTCAGGCGCAGGGACCGCGTCCGAGCAGATCGCCGTCCTCGCCGAGGAGGGCCCGGGCCTGCCGCTTACCGCCCGGCTGCTCACCGAAGTCGAGATCGCCGACTGCCTCGCCGAGGTGCGTGCCGCGGAGAAGCACTTGGCCTCGTTTCGCCGGGCGAGCAGGTCGTCGCAGGAGGATGGCCCGTCCCAATAGGGCGGCAACATCGGTTGCAGCAACCTGCAAGCTGTCAGCAATCCGTGGTCAGCCTGAAGACCCGCAAGAAACGCTGTTCCCAGGAGAAGAAGCGGCACCATCTGCCGGTCACTCCTCCGGGACGAGCCCCATTGTGCCCGGCTCGCCGGCAATCCGCAGGGCAAGCTTTCGGCCGGAGTGCTCGCGCAGCTCGATGCCCGTGGCGGAGCTGCGAAGCCAGCCTTCGTGGTCCGGGGCCTGTCGCTCATAGTGGTCGGCGGCCAGCGCGTAGACCTCGGGGACCCTGCTGTCGCGATCGACGATCCAGACTTCCGGCACGGCGAGCTTGGCGTAGAAGGGCAGCTTGTCGTAGGCCTCGTCCCCCGGGCTATGGATTTCCACGACGACCGTCGGCGCCCCCTCAAAGTACTCGTTGTGGTCGATGTGAAAACGGTCGGCCGCGAGAAGCACCAGGTCGGGGATGCGGTAATCGTGGGGCCAGCCTCCCACCGACGCCACGTTGATCTGATGGTAGACCTTGGCCCCCCGTGGCTCGGCCCAGTTGGCTCGCAGCCAGGTCTCCAGGGCCCATTCCAACGCTTGGTGTTCACGATTCGGCGCAGGCGGCATGTGCAACACTCCTTCCCACGACTCGTCCCACTGATCGGCCCCAGTCTGCTTGCGCCACTGGAGGATGTGTGGTGGGACCTCAGGCATGACGGCTTTCATGGGACCGACTCCTTGGAAGCGAACCGGATCATCGGGCTACGTTCCATTCTATCTCGTGTTGGAGGGCGGGCGAAAGCCAGGCGCGGCCCCGGAAATAGTAAAGATGGCGGGTGTCGCTATAGCCTTGACTGGGGGTACCTGCCCAAGAAACAGGCCATGACTTGCCTCGGCCGGCGTGGTATAAATGTCTCCGGTCCGCTGGTGTGTCCAAATTACCCACATTTCCAGGACTTCCCATGCTTACCGACAACATCCTCGACCTCATCGGCAACACGCCGATCATCGGGCTGCCGGGCGAGAACGTCTTTGCCAAGGCCGAGTTCCTCAATCCGGGGGGGAGCATCAAGGACCGGGTCGCCCGAGCCATGCTGGAAGGCGCCGAGCGCGACGGGCGCCTGAAGCCCGACTCGATTATCGTCGAGCCGACCAGCGGCAACACGGGGATCGGCGTGGCCCTGGTCGGACGGCTGAAGGGCTACCAGGTTCGCATCGTGATGCCCGAGGGAATGAGCGTCGAGCGAAAGAAGCTGATCAAGGCCCTGGGCGCGGAGCTGGTGCTCACGCCCGACGAGTTGAGCATTCCGGGGTCGGTCGAGCGGGTGGAGAAGATGGCGGCCGAGGACCCGCGCGTGTTCGTCCCTCAACAGTTCGAGAACCCCGACAACCCCCGCTGCCACTACGAGGAGACCGCGCCCGAACTGTGGCGGCAGATGACCGGCAACGTCGACGTGTTCGTGGCCGGCGTGGGCAGCGGCGGCACGCTCCAGGGCGTGGGGCAGTTCCTCAAGGAGCATCGGCCCGGCGTCCGAATCGTGGCCGTGGAGCCGAAGAACGTCTCGGCCCTTCTGGGGCACGAGCCGGGCCTGCACCAGATCCAGGGGATCGGCGACGGGTTCGTCCCCGCCGTGCTCGACGTGTCGTTGGTCGACGACGTGATCGAGGTGACCGACGAAGACGCCATCGAAACCACCCGGCAGCTCGGCCGCGACTCCGGACTCCTCGTCGGCATCTCCTCCGGGGCCAACGTCTGGGCCGCGCGTCAACTGGCCAAGACCTGCCAGGGCAACATCACCACCGTGCTCCCCGACCGTGCGGAACGCTATTTCAGCACGGCGCTGCTTTGAAGTCGTCGGTGCGCCGCCGGGCTCGGTAAGCCGCTTGCGGCTTCGCCCCGGATCACGAGAACTCGAAATCATCGTCGAGGATCGAGCGGGCCCGTCTCCGGGGCGGCGGTTGCTCTTGCGTCGGGCTCGGCGCTTCCGCTGGAGTCGGCGTTGGGCTGATCGCTTCCGCTTCAGCCGGGCTCGGCGAAGGAACCGGCCTTTCCACGGACGACGGCTTCGGTGCCGCGCGGGGCGCTTCGCGATTCTTCTCGGGCGGCGCCGGCGTGCGTGGCGCCACGTCCGCGGGCGGCCCGGTGTCCCCGGTCAAGTCCCTCAACTCCCCCGCGCTCTCCCTGAGTCCCGGGCCGCAACACCAGGCAACCCGTCCCAGCAGGCGGAAATAAACCATCAGGCCCCAAACCCAGGCGATCGCGATCAGGATAACGCCCCAAGACCCGGTGAATTGGAACACGACTCCCGCAATCGCGAGAGAACCGACCAGAAGAGCGGCCGTCTCGATGTAGAAGATCAGCCACGCCCACCACCGAGAGAACAGGCTTCCCCACACGAGTGAGGAGACGGGCGCGAAAGGCGAGCCCGCCTCGAGCATGGAAAGCAAGGCCAAGGGAAACAGGAAAAACAGGCTGCCCGGAACCGCCATCCCGCAGGGCAGGTCGGTGGCGGAGAGGACCTGGTAGAGGACCACGCCGGGGAGGAGGGCGACGACGATGCTGTCGACGATGTAGAGGAAATCGAACGCCCAGTCGCTGAAGATCGGCTCCGGCCAGTCTTCGATCTGGTCGTTGCCCTCGGCCGTGTCCTGAACGATTGCCAGCAACAGCGCGGTAGCCACGATGCCCCACACCAAGAGCAGAATGGTGCCAACGGCGAACAGCGCCAACGTGAGGAACGTGCGAGCGCCGCCCAACGTCTGGACGTCGCCAATCTGGTTAAGCCTCCACGAGGAGATAAGCACGGGCAGCACGACCAGCAGTCCGGCGATCAGTGCGAGGAACCGCGGCCATGTGTTGCGATAACAGGGGAAGGTGAGTATCCCGCGCACGAAGGGCCACCGCGGGCCGGCGCGCCGGACGCGGGCGGTCCCGCCCGAAGCCGCCTCGTCGGCCGCCCGGGTATCGCCCGGCGCGATTCCCACGCGCCGGGCCTTCGCGGGGGCCCCCGATTCCGCCCGCCTCCCGGGCTCGCCCCCTCGATACTCGCCGGCCGTCGTGCCCTCCCGTCCGGGTTTCGGGGTCGTGTCGGGCCGGGGCACGACCATCGGCGTGCCGCAGTCGGGACACGTGATCATCTCGCCCACCTGATCCCGGGTGGCGTACATCCTCGTCCGGCACAGGCTGCACACCACGGGAATCGGCGGCGCTTCCGGCGGCGCGGCCTCGCCAGCCGGCGGATCGTCGTCCGCCTGAAGGGCGTACTCATCCTCGACCGAGTGGGCGGCCGTCGCCTTGCTCGCCGGCGCCTTGGGCGGCGGGACCTCGACCGGTGTGTAGCAATCGGGACATAAGATGTGCTTACCCACCTGGTCCGGCGTGCCGTACAGAAGCGTGTCGCACACCGGGCAATGCACGGGGATATCGACTTGATCCGTCGCGGAGGGGCTTCCGGCCGGCTGCTCGCCGTCCTGGCGAATCGCGTACGCCGCCTCGGCGTCTTCGTCGGCCGGTCGACGCTTCGCCGCCCGTGGCTCCGGCCGCCGGGCGAGGACCAGCTTGGTGCCGCAGTCGGGACAAGCCACCTGGTGGCCGATTTGGTCCTCCGGCCCGTAGACGCGCGTCCCGCAGGCAGGGCAATCGGCCACGGCCGCCGTGCCGGCCGCCGTCGCGTCCTCTTGAGCCTGGTAGTCGCCCTGGTAGACGGCGTACTCCTCCGCCCGTCGGCCCAGCACGGCCGCCTGCTGGGCGGTCGGCACCACGAACTGGTGACCACACTGGGGGCATCGCTGCTTCGTGCCCGCCTGGGAGAGGTGCGCTCTCAGCCGCGTCGTGCACTGGGGGCAGCCGAATTGGAGAGGACGGCCTTGAGGTTTCGCCACGGGAAGCCCTCCGCGCAAGCCGACGCCACCGCCTGTCGCCCGACGGCCCGGCGCATCCACCTCACCCCGGCAAGGCTGTTATGCCCGCGGCGGCGTCTGCACGGAGCCGGCACGCGGTCCGTCAACCGTCTAGACCCAAAAATACGATCAACTCCGCGACGTCCCCCATCGGTGCCATTATACCAGAACGCTGGGGCAAGAGGCACATGTTCGGCGTCTTAGGATCGGCGTATCAACTACCGTCGCAATAGTCGCTTTTCGTTCCGCGGAAAGACGCTTGTTCGCGGAGCGAACAACGACACTGCTTGAAATGTCGGTGCTGCGGGAGCGGCTGAGCGCATGGTCGAAAGCACCCCCCCAGATCGAGCGAATCGGGATGGAGGTGGTCGAGACGAACCTGGGCGCCGTCCGACTCTATCGCCGCTTCGGCGTCGAGGAAGAGGGACGCCGCCGCGTGGCGTTCCGCCTGGGCGAGCGGCGGGTCGACGCGATCGTGATGGGCCTTCTCCGTATGCTCTCAAACGCTAGCAAACCATCGGCTTGCCTTTTGCGTATGGTTAGGCATGGACCTTTCGGAAGTACAAGTCGTTTTGGCGAGGATTGAGCGGCAGTTGGCTGGCGTGGGGGTGCTGGAGCCGGTGGTCGAGCAAGCGGTCGAGGAGTTGCTCAATCTGGTCGAGCGGTTGGCGGCTGGTCAGCGAGCCTTGGCCCAAGAGATTCAGCGGCTCAAGGCACAACTCGAACAGAAGAAAAAGGCCAAGACGACCGGCAAAGGCAACGGCCCCGAACCGAATTCTGGCCACTCCTCGGAGAAGCGTCGCCGCAAACGCGACAAGCCCAAGACATCGCGGGCTACCGACCGCCGCACGTTCAAGGATTTGACGATCCACGAGACCATCGAGTGTCCCGTCGATCCGGAACAACTTCCACCGGACGCCGTGCGGATGTCGGATGAATCGATCGTGGTCCAAGATATTGAAATCAAACCCCGCAACATCCGTTTTCAGCAACACGTCTACTACTCGCCGTCGGAAAAGAGGTACTACCGCGGGCCGCTGCCGGAGGGCTGTGGTCCCGGCGACTTTGGTCCCGACTTGCAAGCTCTGATCTTGGCTCTGAAGTATTGCGGGAACATGAGTGAGCCGAAGATACGCGAGCTTCTGGAGAACTTCGACGTTTTGGTTTCTGCCGGCAGCCTGTCCAATATCCTCACGGGCACGGTCGAGTCGTTCGAGGGCGAGTTCCACGACCTGTTTACGGCGGGCCTCGCGTCGACGGCCTACCAACAAACGGACGACACCTCGGCGCGGGTGGCCGGCAAGTTCTGGCACACGCACATCTTTTGCAATCCGTTCTACACGGCCTACTTTACGCGACCTCGCAAAGACCGCTTGACGGTCATCGCGGCATTGCAAAACGCGACCTCGCCCGGCTTTCGTT
>CAZDHR010000241.1:0-10961 GCA_964505295.1 uncultured Planctomycetaceae bacterium | reverse complement strand
TTGCGTAACGTGGGAGAAATAAGAGACTTAGGCCAAGCAAGCTGGCGACGCGACCAATAGGGAGGCCAAGGCATGTTGTGCTAGGTCATCGGGCCACGGTTGGCGATGTCGCGTTCGCGAATCAGCGGCACAAACGGTACGGTCTGGTTGCGTCCGGCAACCCTGCTCGTCACCCTAGCGTTTCTTTCCTAACTCCCACATTCAACCGAAACCGCTCATTCTGCGCGCATACCTCACCATATCAGAGGCCGAAAACCTGTCAACAGGGGGGAACAGGGAAAATCGGAAAAATATGGAAGGCACGGGAATCACTCTTAGGGACCGCCCTAATATAGCCCTAAAGAGTGGCTTGCGGTCGAGCGGGTAGAATCTGAGGGGACCAGAGAATAGGAGACGGATTTCCGCTTCCCGCTTTCCTCCGGAATACGCCTCGACGGGGGCCCCACGAAACAGGGGTCTCATCGGGGGCTATCGAGACTGCCTCTCAGTTGCCGAACGCCTTTGGCTGGTACAGAGGCATGTAGCGGTAGTAGACCTCCAGGGTCATGACGGCCATGGCCGTGTTGTAGAGCCGTCCCCCGGTGTCGCCACGCCCCCCGCTGAA
Source organism: uncultured Planctomycetaceae bacterium (assembly GCA_964505295.1). Classification (GTDB taxonomy): domain Bacteria; phylum Planctomycetota; class Planctomycetia; order Pirellulales; family Thermoguttaceae; genus DATKZH01. The sequence continues at coordinate 10,357 of CAZDHR010000241.1, read as the reverse complement.
GTGCCAACTCCCCGCTTCGTGCCCTCGATTCGACTGCGTGGCGATCAGGTACTCCCGCATCTTCGGGTTCCACGCTTCCCACGGTTGGCCTCCCCAGTGGCGCAGGACTTGGGTGGCGTAGTAGTTGTAGTACATGTTGTCTTCCGACGGGCCCCACTCGCTCAGGTACTGCACTCCAAACCGAAGCCCGGGATTGCTCCGCCGCCATCCGGTGTACATCCGCAGAAGCAGGCCGATCGCCGTGGTCGTTCTTCTCGGCTTGGTGTCGAGGTAGCCGTACTGGGCCCCGTATTCTGAGGAGACGCTGTCGAGAAACTGGCACGCCAGGTCAATGCTTGGCGATCGCACCCGAAGATAGGCCATCTCTCCGCTCTTCAGGGCCATGAGCTGCCAGCCGGTCACGGTCGTATCGCCGGGCTCGCCCGGCGTGTAGCGCCAGCCGCCGCCTCGTTTGTCCTGGGCGTATTCGATGAAGTCGAGGGCGCCCTGGGCAATCTCCTTGAGACCTTGGTCCTCGGTCATGGCGTACGCTTCGCACAGCACGATCGCCGAGAGCCCCTGGGCGTACATCGTCCCCTCCTGGAAGTCGACGCCGTGCGGCGTGACCAGCCCGCGACTCGCCAGGTAGTAAAGCCCCTTGCGGACCGTCTCCTGATACTCGCCCTCCTGGTGCGTGTGCCCGGCGCCGAGGAAAGGGGCCAGTGCGATCGCCGTTGCGCCGGTCGTGCTGGCCACGGTGCCGGGGTTGCGGCAGAGCCCGCTCCGGCGTCCCTTGTTGTGGTCGAAGTTCCAGCTCCCGTCGGGTCGCTGATAGGCGGCCAGCCATCGCAGGCCCCGCTCGACGGCCGCCTCGCTCCCCGGTGTGCCGCCGGCGTCCCGGACGAGCCTCGCTCGGGCTTCCCGGCCGCGACCGACGAGCCCGCCGCCTGTTGGTGCGTCGGACGCCGGAAACCACTCGATCGGCTGCGATGGCTCCAGCCCAAAGCCCGAGCCGAGCGGCCCCGCCGGCTCGAGCTGCTCGCCCGGGTGAACGTCGACGTCGGGCAGCGGCTCATCGATCACCACCGCCTGGCCAAGCACGCGCTGCGGCTCGGAGGGTCGGATCTCCCACACCGGCTCGTCGATCGGCTCGATCGCATCGGGGCTCGCCATCGAGGCAATCAAGCTCGCGTCGGGCGATTCGGGGCGAAGGCCCACGACGACCAGGCCCAGGATGAACAACACCGAGCCGTGCAGCGCGCAGCTCACCAGGCAGCTCATGGTCCCGCGGCGCAGAAGCCACTCGGCCCAGCCACGTTCGCCGTCGGACGTTTCGGTGTCCACCACGGGCGGCGCCACGTCTGCTGCGCCAGACGGCTCCGGCGGCGCGGTGGGCGAGAGGGGCAGGGCCGCCCGTGAGCCCGTGGGCTCCAGGCCCGGGCCGCTTGCGCCCGGGTCGCCGCGCGGAGCGCTGGCATCCCCCCCGGCGTCGGTATCCGGGGAGCGGACCGGATCGTCGGCCAGTTCGGGCGCATCCAGCGGTGCGGACGGACGTTCAGCCACGGCGGGCCCTCTGGCCAAGGGCGGGCATGAATTGGCGCAATCCCGGAAATATAGGGAACTTATACCAATTATAGCCCGAGGGAAGGCCGGGGAAAGAACGGGGCTTCCCACCAAACAGGGTGGCAAGCACCCCCGCCGCGACGGCACCGAGGCACCCACGCGGGCGAATCGCCACCAACGCCGCGCGGTTCAGACCACCTGCCCGGATTATTCAGGGACCGGTGGTAGTGACCGCATTCATGCGGTCTGAAGCCGCTGCGGTCTCTCCGGGCCCGATAAATCGGGTCACTACATGCCCTTGTGAACTGTCCGGGCTTGCGAAACGCGGTCCGTCAGCGGCGCGAGCTGAACAGGAGGATCAGGTACCAGAGCAACAGGGCGACCGAGGCGAACAGCGCCAGCGCGGCGGCCACGTGCTGACCGATCCGGTAGTGGTGCATCACGTTCGACGTGTGGTAGAGGATGTAGCCGCAGGCCAGGGCGATCATCGCCGAAATGAAGATCGGCCCCAAGCTGAACCCGACCACAATCGCGCAGACGATCAGCACCAGCGCCGCCAGCCCGCCGAACATCAGCACCGTGCGCAGGAACGAGAAATCGGCCCCGCTGACGAACACCACGGCGGTCAGCACGCCGAACAGCACGAGGGTCGTCAGCGCGGCCGCCGGGACCGCCCCCGGGGCCTGGATCTGAGCGATGTACACCAGCGGCAGGAAGATGACCGCCTCGGCCACGACGTAGAGGCCCAAGCCCATGTACTGGGTGGTCTTGTCCACGGCCGAGCGGGCCCAGCTCTCGGCGATCCAGCTCACGAACATGAACAGCCCCAGGACGATCAGCCAACTGAACCGCCCGCCGATCATCATGCGGATGAGCCCCTCGATGCCGGGCGTGTTCAGAAGCAGGGCTTCGAGGCCCACGAACGCCCCCACCGCGCCGGCCAGATGGAGGTAGGTCTTGCGGATGAAATCGGCCCGTTCGTCCGCGGCGGCCTGCGCGGCGAACGTGTACTGCGGCGACTGATACGGGTTGTCGGCCTGACTCATGAGATTCCCCTTGCGAAAAACCGTGTTTCGGGTGACTGCCCGGCGGCACCGAGGCTTGTAAAGTGTGTGCCGAAACGAATTCGAGCATGAAAGACCAGAATCCCAGCGGGCCGGGCCCTCTCCAGCGTCGGTCGTGCCCCGCCACGAGAATAGGCTCCAGGTGATGGCAATTATAGCGAGTCGGTGGCGGGAGAGAAGAGGCTGCGAGCCGCGCGACCGTCTCCGGACGCGGGGCAATCACCGGCGCCAAGGCGCGCTTCCCTCTCTCCCATTGACACCCGGATGGCAAATCCCCCCATGTTGCCCCACGAAGCCCACGGGTTGCAACCCGTGGGCTTGGATAGAAGCTGTTTGCGATGCAAGGCTCAATACGTGCGGGCCCACGAGCCCGTTCGTCTGCGTCCGTTCACCCAACCACCAGCACCACCAGCCGCTTGGGGCCGTGGACGCCGAGGATGAGGATCTTCTCGATGTCGGCCGTGCGGCTGGGGCCGGAGATGAAGACGTATTCGCCGCGCAGATCGGGGTCGGCTATCCGGTCGGCAAGCCCCTCCCAGGCGGCGGGCAGGTGCTCGAAGAGCCGGTCGGTTTGGGCGATGACGATGCACACCGGCGTCAGGTAGCACATCAACCGCTCGTACGTCGTGGCGCAGGCGACCATGCACGTGCCCGTGTCGGCCAGGAGGCAATCGGCCGGGACCACCGAGGCGGCCCACGCGGCCATGCTCGGGACGTCCGCACCGGAAGCCCCCCAGTCGACCCGCTCCGCCGACAGGTCGGCGGCCAGCTCGCGCGTGAGCGGGTGGTCGATCGCCCCGATCTTGCCTTCGTCGAGTTCGGCGACAAGCTCGCCCAGCTTGGCTCGGGCGTCTTCCATCGAGGCGCATCGATGGATTTCGCCGGCCAGCACCTCCAGCTCCTGCGTGAATCGCTCCGCCATTTGCTCGGTCGGGGGATTCTCGCGCGGCCACACTTCGGGCACCGCCGGGCGCTCCAACGGCGGGTCGTCCTTCAGGGCGGTGCGGATTCGACCGAGGATATTGTCGCGGCTGCTCATCGCGAGGGCTCGTCGGGAGTTTGGGGGGTTTCCGGTTTCAGTTGCGCCCCGTTCTTGCGCCACCAGTCACGGAACGCCGGGCGGTCGGGTACCTTGGGCAGCTCGCGTCCCCGGGTCCAGGCGCCCAGCTCCCAGAAGTGCCACGGCCAGTATTTGGCCATGCGCACCCCGAGCCGCGCCATGGCCATCGCCATCCGATAGCGCTTCGGGCCGGCCATGGCCCAGCTCCACGCCTGCCAGATCACGCGCTGGCGCAGCGACCGCATGGGCGACGGCTCGTTGACGGCCCGGTGCCGCAGATGGACCAACTGGTGGGGGATGTCGATCTGGACCGGGCAGACCTCGTTGCAGACGCCGCAGAGCGACGAGGCGAACGGGAGCTTGCCGGCTTTGTCGAGCCCGACCAGGTGCGGCGTCAGGACCGAGCCGATCGGGCCCGGATAGACCCAGCCGTAGGCCCAGCCGCCGACGCGTCGATAGACGGGGCAGGCGTTCAGGCAGGCCCCGCAGCGGATGCAGAAGAGCGACATGCGCGCGGCGGGGTCGGCCAGGGCGTTGGTGCGTCCGTTGTCGATAATAATGACGTAGAGCTTCTTTCCCGGCGTGCCCCCGTGGTACAGGTGGGTGTAGGTGGTCAGCTTCTGCCCGGTCCCGCTCCGGCCCAGGAGGTTGAGGAAGATGGGCAGGTGCTGGATGCTGGGGATGACCTTCTCGATGCCCATCAGGGCCACGTGGATCGGGGGCGCCGAGGTCGAAAGGCCCGCGTTGCCCTCGTTCTCGATCACGCAGATCGTGCCCGAGTCGGCGATGGCGAAGTTGACGCCCGAGACGCCCATGTCGGCCGTGATGAAGTCCTCGCGGAGGTGGCGCCGGGCGATATCGGTGAGCTTCTGGTGCTCGGCGGTGAACGGCTCGCCGAGCTTCTCGGCGAAGAGCTTGCCCACATCTTCGGCCGAGAGGTGCAGGGCGGGCGTAACGATGTGGGTGGGTCGCTGGCCCGCGAGCTGGACCAGGTATTCACCCAGGTCGGTCTCCACCGCCCGAACGCCGATGGCCTCGAGCTTGTGGTTCAGCTCCATCTCCTCGGTGACCATCGATTTCGACTTGACGACGGAGCGGACGCCGTGCTCCCGGGCGATGTCGAGGACGTGCCGGTTCGCCTCTTCGGCGTTTTCGGCGTAGAGGACGGTGGCGTCCCGGGCGGTGATGTTCTCCTCGAACTCGACCAGGAGCTTATCGAGGTTCGCGATCGCGAACGCCTTGATCTGGCTGGCCGCCGCGCGCCACGCTTCCCACTGCGGGATGGCGGCGGCCGTCTCGCGGTTCTGCTTGGTCGACCGCTCGGCCGACTCGCCCAGGGCCTTCGATCCGGCGGGCTCGTAGAGCCCCGCGGTCTTGTCCTTGAGAAACGCGGCGCCTTCGAGAGGGGGATATTCGTCGGGCATGGTTACGGCAATCGCGGTTGATGATTCAATCGGTTCCGAGCACGTCGGCGTGTGTGAGTTGCGCGGTTCGTGCAAAGCCGCGAGCGGCACTCGCCACTTGTCACTCGCCACTGACCAGCACTTCGGCCAGGTGCATCGAGCGGATGTGCTTCATCGCCGGGTCGCGCTCGATGATGCCGTCGACGTGCATCAGGCAGCTTATATCGGGCGAGACGAGCACGTCGGCCCCGCTCGCCAGCACGTTCTGGGCCTTGGTGCGTCCCATGGCCAGCGACGTGCCGGGCATCTTGACGCTGAACGTGCCCCCGAAGCCGCAGCAGTCCGCCATGTCGGGCAGCTCGCAGTAGGTGATGCCGCGGACGTTCTCCAGCAGCTTCTGCGGCGGATCGACCACGCCCAACTCGCGCCGCGTGTGGCAGCCGACGTGCATCGTCACTGTGTGCGGGAAGTGGGCCCCGACGTCGACGACGCCCATCGCCTCCACCAAGAACTCCGACAGCTCGAACACCCGGCGGCCGATCTCGACGACTTGCTCGTCCGGGTCGACGTGGCCGAAGAACACGCGGCACATCGCCGCGCAGGAGCCCGACGGCGAAACGATCCAGCGATGCTCGCGAAAGGTGTCGCAGAACTGCCGGACCACGCGCCGGGCTTCCTCCCAGTAGCCCGAGTTGAACGCCGGCTGCCCGCAGCAGGTTTGACCTTCCGGGAAGACGACCGGCACGCCGAGGCGCGTAAGCAGCCGGGCGGTCGCTTCGCCGATCTGCGGGTAGAACTGGTCGATGTAGCAGGGGATGAACAGGGCCACCGGCTCGCCGGGCTCATACTTCGGGTAGTCCCAGCGGGGTGGGGAAGTGGACGTCGGACGGATCATCAGCTTCGGGCGATGCGAAAGGGAGTTGGGCGATACGGGGAGTGCTTGCGAGTTGCGTCGGGCGCCAACCTGCCGACGCAAGCCGGCAACGTCCCTATCGGGTGGGCCAACGAGCACTCCGCACGTTCTCCTTATAACCCGATCGGCGGGCCGGCTCAAGAACCCGCGCGGCGACAGAAAAAGCGGGGGGAGGAGGTCCCAAGAAAAGAAACGGCCGGCAAAGCGCGTGACGCCGGCTCTCGCACGATCCGCATCACGGCTCAACCGGTGGTCTGATCGACGCGGCTGTGGCGCATCTTGTTCCGGGCGCGGCTGAGGATGGGCCCGATGCTGTTTTCCGACACGCCCACCGCCGCACTGATTTCGTGGTAGCTCTTGCCTTCCAGGTGGTACATGCGCACGACGCGAGATTCGCCGTCGGCCAGGCCTTCGAGCAATCGCTCGACTTCCTCCTGGTCGCTGATCCGCTGTTCGGGCTGCGGCTGGGGATCGACCGGCTCGCGGGCCGCCTGGCGTGCGATCCCCTCCCGCAGAGGGGCCGACGAATTCCTCTGCATCATTCGCTTGACCACAATCCGCCGCGTGACCACTGTCAGGTAGGTCGCCAGGCTGCTCTGCCCCCGAAAATGACGCAGAATCGCGAAGTCGTTCTTGATGACGTTCAGAAAGACCTCGGCACACAGATCGTCGCGGTCCTCCGTCGTCAATCGAACGCTCCGCGCTTGGGCCGTGTGGTTGATTACGTGGATGATCAGTCCCATGAACCGGTCCACGAAATCTTCCCATGCCCTCGACTTGCGCTGCAAGCACCGCTCGAGCAAATTGCGATCGATTTCTGAGAGTGCCACCGGACCAAATCTCGCTACTGTCGGTGGAAGGCGCTGGGCAAGCGTCGTACCGCGAAAAGGCCGAACGGAACCCGTCCGGTCGGGTGGAATCCATTGCCTCAGACCGCCACTTCGATTGTAAAAGCGATCGGAAAACAAGGCAAGCCGAATGTTAGCCAAAGGCTGGCGGCATCGCATCTTACCTAGATTAACAAGTCCGGCACGCCCGACTGAAAGCGATTCTCCGCAAGCCGGCGATCAACCGCCCGGCGACAAGTCTCGTCGTGACAATCACTTGGGACGCGGCGCCCCGGTCGAAGACAGCCCTTCGGGCCGCGCTACGCTGGATTTGCCTCGGTCAGGGGCCGCTCCGGGACTCGCCGTGCGTCAACGTGGCCTCTCTGGACTCCTCGTCGCGCGGCTTTTGCGGGGCCGTCAAGGACGGCTCCGCGGCCGCCACGGAACACTCGCGATCCGGAAAGCGAAGGCGGTACGGCGGCCACCGGGTGTAAGAAGGCCCAAGCCCGGGTCTCTTCATACGGCGTTTGTCATACCGTTTGTAGTGACCGCATTCATGCGGTCCGAAGCCGCTTCGGGCAGTCCGGACCCGACCCGATGCATCGGGTCACTACAAGCCCTTGGGAGCAATCCGGGCAAGCGGCGGTCGACGAGCGGTCGACGCGCGGAGACGGTGGGGCGAGGAGGCCCGGGCTTTGGCCAGGACCTAAACCCCCACTTCCCAGTGGGCTCCATCCAACCAGGTCTTCCAGCTCTGGTATTTCGGATTGTTCAGCTTGAGGAGCAACAGCGGGCTTCGCTTGGGGCGGACGGGCTTGCGAATGAGCATCATGCGTGCCTCGCGCGGGGTCCGTCCCCCCTTCTTGACGTTGCAGGCCAGGCAAGCGCAAACCACGTTTTCCCAAGTGGTTTGGCCCCCGCGGCTGCGAGGAATCACGTGGTCCATGCTCAACTGGCTGGTGGGCATGCGGCGACCGCAGTACTGGCAGCGATGCTCGTCCCGCGCCAGCAGGGTCTGGCGGTTCAGCCGCAACGACCGCTTCGGTAGCCGGTCGTAGCACAGAAGGCGGATCACGCGCGGCACCTGGATCTCGAAATGGACTGCCCGGACCCAGTCTTCGTCGGGCTGTTTCTCGTCGGCCCTCAGCTCGCTGATTTCCCGCCAGCTCTGGAAGTCGTGGTTGGCGAATTTCCCTTCCTCGAGGTGGACGACCTCGGCGACATCGCGGCAGAGGAGGCCGAAAGCGCGGCGGACGCCGATCACGTGGACCGCCAAGTAGCCCCGGTTGAGCACCAGGACACTGGCTGCCAGAGGGTCGGATCGCTCCGCGCTTGCCATAAGCATCGAGCTTCCCCCGTTGGTCCCCCAGGCGGACGAGGGCCGCCTGAAGGGCCAGTCGCTGGCGGTTTCTTCCACGCGAGAACCGGCCGCGACCTTGGCTGCCGGCGTATTGGCGGCAAGTGGCCACGGTCGATCGACCGCCCCTCAGACAACCGATTATTCTAGCCCGGGCGTGGAAAGGACGCCAGGGGCGAGTCGGGACGCTGCAATCAACGTGCCAAAATCCGGCAAAACGCGGGGCTCGGGCCGCCCGCGAGGGGGCTGCGGAACTCGAACCAGGGTTGCCGCCCCATTGGGCCTCTCGTTCCCGGCCGAGGGGCGGCCGCGAGCGACGACGCTCGGGCCCCACCCTCCCGGCGACAAGCACATGGGCGACCGCTTGTCAAGCCGAATTTCGTCGCAGGCGGCAATCGCCAACGAGAATCGAAAAATCGCCAAGGACGCCTTGCCACGCTTCTCGCTTTGTCGGTAGTATGGAGGTGTTTCGTACGTCTTTATCATTCAGGGGGGTCGGGACTCGCCGGCCGCGCATGGGGGAGCGGGTGTATGATCAGGTTCACGTGCGATTTGTGCAAACGGGAAATCGATCCCGAAGAAGACCTCCGGTACGTCGTCAAGATCGAGATCTACGCATCGATGGATCCGATGGCGTTGGACGAGGACGACCGCGATCACCTCCAGGAAATCCAGGATCTCCTCGAGCGGTCGGAAGATCTCGATTGCGACCAGATCGGCGACGACGTGTACCAGCAGTTGCGATTCGATCTTTGTGCGGAGTGTCGCCGCAAGTTTCTCAAAAACCCGCTTGGGCGTGAAAACGCTAAGGTTCTCAACTTCAGCGAGAATTGACGATTCGCGTCGCTCGCCCCTGCGGACTTCATCATGAGTCGACGCCGTTCCTTTTCGGCTGCGCGGCGGCTGCCGTATCGTCGAGGCCGCGCGCTGGCCGTCCTTCTCGTTCTTGCGGCGTTGGTCCTGGTTCGGCTGTGGCTCGAGGACCCGTCTCTCACGCCGCCGGAGACTCTGGAGGAAGGAACGTACCGCGTCGAGCGCGTCGTCGACGGCGACACGCTTCTTCTGGCCAACGGGGCCCGCGTCCGGCTCCAGGGCGTCGATACGCCGGAAACCGTGAAGCCGAACCACCCGATCGAGCCGTTCGGCCCCGAGGCAACCGAGTTCACCCGGCAGTTCGTCGCCGGAGGAAACGGGACCGTTCGACTCCAATTCGACCGCGAGCGGTTGGACAAGTACGGCCGCTTTCTGGCGTACGTGTGGGTCGGCGACCGGATGCTCAACGAGGAGCTGGTCCGGGCCGGATTGGCGACCGCCGAGCTCGCGTACCGCTACTCGTCGACGATGAAGACGCGGTTTCGCCGGGCGGAAGAGGAAGCCGAGGACGCCGCGCGGGGGATCTGGTCTTCTCGGGCGGCTGCCTCCGACGGCTTGTGATCCGACGCGGCGGCTGGTAGGATGCCTGGTTCGGTGGGTTATCCGAGGCCGTCCGGGAACGCCGAGGCGTGCTGACTTCGCCGTCCTACAGGGCCCCCCCACGCATAGCAACCCTCGACGAGCGCGGCGACGAAGACGATTCCCGAGCCCTCCCCGGACACGGTCGGTTACCGGGCAGCAACTGGAAGTGAACCGTGACGAGCAATGACTTACTCAGGGTCGCCGTGATCGGCGGCGACGGGACCGGGCCGGAAGTGGCCGCCGAGGGCGTCAAGGTCCTCAAGGCGGTGGCCGCTCTGGAGGGGATCAAGTACGAGTTGGAGGACTTCGACTACGGCGGCGATCGCTACCTGGCCACCGGCGATATCCTGCCCCAGGGCGCCGTGGAGAAGCTGGGCACCTTCGACGCCATCCTGCTGGGCGCCGTGGGGCACCCGGACGTCCCGCCCGGGGTGCTGGAGACGGGGCTGCTGCTGAAGCTCCGCTTCGATTTCGACCAGTACATCAACCTCCGCCCGGTGAAGCTCTACCCCGGTGTGGAAACCCCGCTGGCCGGCAAGGGGCCCGACGACGTCGATTTCGTCGTCGTCCGCGAGAACACCGAGGACCTCTACGCCGGCATGGGCGGCTTCCTCAAGAAGCACACCCCCGACGAAGTCGCCATGCAGACGGCCGTCTACACCCGGAAAGGCTGCGAGCGCTGCATCCGCTGGGCCTTCGAGTATACGCGGAGGCGGAACGCCCAGAGGAAGAACAA